>JAZSAH010000185.1:0-6865 GCA_045601745.1 Acutalibacteraceae bacterium | reverse complement strand
TTCTTTAATTCTAATATTTCTTTTTCATATTCTTTGATGTGTCTGTAACTTCTGGGCATAAAAATTCCTCCTATGGTAGCTATTTTAATTCTACCATAGGAGGTTCTTTTTTTCATTGTCCGTTTTTACTGGACCTGTTCACCGGAATCATGGGGATTAAAATTTATCTTTCGTTGTTTATGAATTCAAACGGATTGATTTCTCCGCAGAAGGGCTTGAATGCGGTTGAGAATTCAATGGGTTCAAATCCCCATTGGCGTTCGGGTTCAACCTCATCATATCTGCCGTGACCGCCCTGAACATGAATGCGCCAGTCGGTATAAACAACGGTATCATCAAGAGGAACAAGCTCATCGTTATGCTTTGTTTCTTCGAGAATATCCGGTGTGAAGTGAGAAGCATTGAAGAAGAAGGTCTTTTCGGTTGCAGGAGCAAATATCATACCGTTTTCGCCGTTTGAAACAGTTCCGTATCTTGTTCCGAAATGTGCGCCGTTTTCAATGGGTTTGATATAAGGAACGAAGTTTGCGGAAACAGTTGTTCCGAATTTTCCGTAGCGTGCGGCAAGATGACGGTCGGCATACGCTTCCTGAGGACCTTTGCCGAAGAATTCCATATTTTCATATCCGCCGTTCATTCTGAATGCAAAGCCGAATCTGGGAAGCTGCATTCCCATTTCAGCCATAAGCTTTCTGTATTCACCGTTAAATCCGATAACGGCACTTCCGTCACCGTAGAACTTATAGGTCAGTTCACCGTTCAGAACGGGCACAACCGCAGGTCCGCCGATTGAAACGGGGCAGGTAATTTTCACGCAGTTGCTTTCCTCGGAAACGGTTGCGGAATATGTTTTTTGTATTGCGGCATGAATGTTTGCGCTTCTTCTGTCATCTGCATCTCCGAGCTGATTCCATGCATGGGCTTTCCAGATTTCAACCTTGACGGGTTCTGAAAGCATTTCTTTGCCGCCGCAGAGAACGGATGAAATTCTGCCGTAGGGCTTATCAAATGTGTAAACAACACCGTTTGCTTCAACCGTGATATATCTGTCACCTTCGGAAACAGCAGGAATTCCTGCATCAACAGCTGCTTTTTCGGTTTCGGTTGACAAATCAAACTGAACAAAACCTGTTTCAAAATCTGCCTTTGCCCATTTTCTGTCCGCTTTTTCGTGGAATGTGAGGGTGAGATAGCAGCAATCGCTCACGGGCGCATTTTCAAAGAGTGCATATTCCTTTGTACCCTGAGGAGCTATATCTGTATCGTCAATTCTGCCGTTCATGATGCTTTCGCCGTTGACATCAAGACTCCACTTGATATACATATCGGAAAGCGTTTCAAAATAGCGGTAGTTTTTAACGGTAATCTTGCCGTTTTCGTATTCAGCGCCGAACTGCTGATAACCCTTTTTCATATCATAGAAACCGGGACGCAGACTTCTGTCGGCAAAAACAAGACCGTCAATGCAGCAGGTTGAGTTATGGGGATAATCGCCGAAATCGCCGCCGTAACGGTATGCATTATCGGCAACCCTGATTGAATGGTCGGCATATTCCCAGATGCAGCCGCCCCAGATTGCAGGATATTTTCTGATCAAATCGCAATGAGCGTGGATATCGCCCGTTGTCAATGAACATACAAATTCGCAGAAATAGAAGGGTTTCTTTGAATTCTTATTCTTTGCATATTCTTCGGTATATTCAAGTGATGAATACATACGGCTTTCAACATCGGAAATATCGCTGTAGTTTTCGCCGATGGGAACCGCCTTGAATTCAAGATGAGAGTTTTCATAATGAATAATCGCTTCGGGTTCACGGCTCTTTATGTATTTACCCATTGCTCTGTGGTTTTTGCCGCATCCCGATTCGTTGCCGAGCGACCACATAATCACGCAGGCGTGGTTTTTATCTCTTTCGAAAAGACGCTGTGCACGGTCAACATAGGCAGGCTCCCACTCATCATCGGTTGAAAGCTTTGACCAGCGCATCCAATCCCATGTGTCACGGTATTCAAAGCCCATGCCGTGGGTTTCGATATCAGCTTCATCAACAACCATAAGACCGTATTCATCGCAAAGCTCGAGAAATTCGGGTGCGTTGGGATAATGGGAGGTTCTGACTGTGTTGCAGTTGCCCTGCTTTATGATATGAATATCACGGAGCATCTGCTCTCTGTCACAATAATAACCCGTTTCGGGGTCTGAATCGTGGCGGTTGATGCCGAAAAGCTTTACAGGCTGATTGTTGACATAAGCAACATTGCCTCTGAAATCGATTCTCTTGATACCGATTTTAAAGGGAATGATTTCACCGCCCATTGAAACAAGCAGAGTATAGAGCTGAGGATTTTCACTGTTCCAGAGAACGGGATTTTCTATTGTGAACTCAAGGTCTTCACCCTTAAAAATAACACTTCCGTCGGGTGAAATAAGCTTATATTCAAAGTTTTCTTCGTCGCCGTACCAGAGGATATCTTTAACATAAATATCTGCCGATTTCATGTCATCCGAAAGGTCGGTTTTGATATAGATATCCTTGATATGAGTCTGCGCTCTTTCAAGAATATAAACCTCTCTGAAAATACCGGAAAGTCTGAAATAATCCTGGTCTTCAAGATAACTGCCGTCGCACCATTTGACAACAACAACATCGATTGTATTTTCGCCGTCAACAAGCTTATCGGTGATATCAATTTCGCTCATGCAATGGGTTACCTGGCTGTAAGCTGCAAATTCGCCGTTGACATAGAGATAGAAGCACGATGAAACGCCCTCAAAATTGATATAATAGCTCTTGCCGTCTTTCTTTTTGAGGTTGATTTTTCTGTTATAATGACCTGCAGGGTTTTCATCGGGAACATGGGGCGGATCAAGAGGGAAAGGATAGAAAAGATTGCTGTAAAGAGGAACATCGTAGCCCTTTCCGAGCTGAGTCTGCCAGCATTTGGGAACGGGAATGGTGTCCGTAAAATCCGCATTCAGAAAATCTTCTCCGATATCCTCAAATGAATTATAGAATTTGAAATTCCATTCGCCGCAAAGGTTCATGAAATAATCGGAATCGTTTCTTTTGCCCGAAAGAGCTGCTTCCTCGCTCTGATAGGGAATAAAATATGCTCTCGGGTCTTCGCAGCCGATATGCAGGCTGCCTAAATCCTTATGGTATGCTTTAATTTTCATGGTACCTCCCAAAATAAAAGAGTATTATTTATTTTATATCACAGAGCATCCATTTTTTCAAGATAACAATTGAATATTTATGTTAAAAATCACAACAAACGACACCTTGAAATATCCTTTGTTTTGGATTATACTTTTATTTAGGAGATGATAAAAGTGAAACAAAAAAATTTGCAAAAACTTGCGGTTTCGGCTTTATTGACTGCAATAATCTGCGTTGCAACCTTTGTTGTTAAAATTCCCTCGCCTGCAACAAACGGATATTTCAATCTCGGCGACTGTTTTGTGCTTCTTTCAGGCTTTATTCTTTCCCCTGTTTACGGAGCACTTTCGGCAGGTCTGGGTTCGGCACTTGCCGACATCCTTTCGGGATATATGCAATATGCGCCTGCAACATTTGCCATAAAAGCACTCATGGCTGTTTCGGCATATTTCGTTGCAAAAGCCATGAATAAGAAGCCGTTAACCGGAAAGATTCTCGGCGGTACGGTTGCGGAAACAATAATGGTTATCGGATACTTCGGATATGAGGCGGCTATTCTCGGCTACGGTCTTGCGGCGGCAGGAAGCATTTTCTCAAATGTTTTGCAGGGTATCATCGGTATAATTGCAGGAATTGCGGTCACAACCGCCGTTGAAAAGAACAAAACAATAAACTCATTTTTAAAGAGGTAATCATAATGCAGGATATTTTTAATCAGGCACAGCTTGCCGCAAAGGAACTTGTTGAAAAAGCAGCGCTTAAAAGCGGCGATGTTGTTGTTATCGGATGCTCAACGAGCGAGGTTATCGGCGAAAGAATCGGCACAAGCGGAACTGTTGAGGTTGCGCAGCAGATTTTCGACGGTCTTGACAGCGTTTTCTCGGAAAAGGGAATATATATCGCTGCACAATGCTGTGAACATCTCAACAGAGCGATTATTATCGAAAGCGAAAAGGCTGAAAAGCTCGGACTTGAAAAAGTCTGCGTTGTTCCCCATCCCCGTGCAGGCGGTTCGTTTGCAACCGCAGCGTGGCACACAATGAAAAATCCTGCCGCCGTTGAAGAAATCAGGGCTGACGCAGGAATCGATATCGGTTTCACTCTTATCGGTATGCACCTTAAAAGAGTTGCCGTGCCGTTAAGACTTGAAAACAATGTTATCGGCGAAGCAAAGCTCAATGCCGCAAAAACAAGGGCAAAATATATCGGCGGAGAAAGAGCTAAATACGAATAAGATTAAAGGGTTGTCTCTGCGAATTGAGACAACCCTTTATTTTTACATTTTCACAAAAACATCGGCGTTTCTGACAGGAGCAACGGGATTGGCGTTTTCCGACGGTTTATATTTCCGGATTTCAGAGGATTTTTCCTCATTGAAAACAAGATTATCTCCGTCTTTTTCAAAAACATAGGTATACAATCCGTCATCCGTTTCAAGGATTAAATTATCGGTATCATATCGGTATTTACCCTTACAGAGGTAACTGCTGAGTGGCGAAATCAGAAAATTAAATCTGTTGCCCGGCATAAGGTCAAGACGGGGTTTCGCATAAGCATAACCCGACGCCATAACATATGACACCGTTCCCGCTTCCGTTTTCAAATCGCTTTTAATATAATCCACGCTTACGGATTCAGCTGTTCTTGCGATAACCAAATCGGTATCTTTCATATCGGCTTTACTTATTCCGACCGTCACAAACCAGCCTGCCATTGCAGTATCATATGCTTCGGGAACTTCTCTTCTGATTTCGATATGAATATTGTTATGTTTTGAAACGGAAATAATCTTATGCCTTATATCAAGGCCCGGCTCCGTGACATAGAAAATCAGAAGATTGTTATCCTCGAAAAACTCCGTGTTATACATTGATCTTGCCTGATCAAACGAGGGATAACCGTTGTAAAAACCGTATGAGAAAATGTTTTGTGTTTTATCATAAAACTCATTCAGACCCTGCAGCGTTTCAAATGCGGCAACCGAATGATATTCCTCGCCGCTGTAAGGAGTATACATCGGAATTTCGGCGTATTTCATCAGAACATCTTCGCCGTTTTCAACATAATTCACATAGCAAATTTCGGATATGTAATCCAGCGCCGCACCCGATGAAACAGATGTTTCTTCAACCCTTTCGCCTCTGCTTGCAACTACGGTTCTGCAATCCGAAAGAAAAGCTTTGTCAACGGCAATTGTTATGAACCAGTTTGCTTCATCCGCCGTCTGAACCTCAGGAGCAATTTTGTTTATTACAACATTTGCAATTCCGTCTTTCTTTGTCAGGGAATGAATCTTGTGCCTGATTGAGCCGCTTCCCTCTGTAAGATAAACAAGAACAACACTTTTTTCCCTGAAAAATTCTTCGGTATATTCTTCTGTGTTTTCAAGGAATGAATATCCTTTTTCCCAATCGCTTTCAAGATAAAAAGGTTTTCTTGCAGCATCAATAAAACTGTCAAGCTCTTTTCTTGAATCGAATCTGATAACGGGAATCTTTTCGGTTCTGTTTTCGGGTGTATATATTGCCTTTTCGGCAAATTTGTTGATAATCTCCGTTCCGTTCTGAGCATATCCCACACGGCTGAAAAGAGCCTTGAAATCGTTATCGGTATAAACAGCCTGAGTTGTGTATTCTTCGGAACTTTTTCCTTTAAGCGCAATATCTCCGACCGTAAAGTCAACTATCGCAACGCCTTCTCTGTCCATTTCGTCAAAATTGAAATTCGTCACAAAGCGATAATATCCCGGCTGCGAAAAATCATATACTCCGAGGTCATACCACTGTTCTCTTTTCTGACCGGGTTCAACATAAAACACGGGTGCGGTGAAGGTTGGTTCTTCAGTCGGTTTATATATCTCAAATCCAAGCAAATCGGGATTGAACTTTTCGATATAATAAGTAGTTCCGTAAGAAAACGGGGTTATTTCGGATTGGTTATGCCATTCAATCCTCACAAATTCTTCCTTGTCGGTTTTGGGTCCCGTATCAAATTTATAGCTGACAACCTCTGCAGTCACATTACCGTAGTTTGTTGCGGAATAAAATTTCTTGTTGTCATAAAAATATGTTTCCGCTTTTTTCTCAAGTACCTTAAAGTCATAATTATAACTCAGAACTTCGCTGACAATATTTTTCGGATACTTTTCACGGATTGAGTCAACATATCTTGTTCCGTCCTCTGCTGTCCAGTATTCCGTGAGATTATATTTTCCGTCAACGCAGTCAAAAGTCAGAACTGTCGGGCAGGCACTTCCGCTGATTTCCACAAGCGAGTCGCCGTATTTGATAAATTCCCCGTAGTTGACCCACATATAAACATTAACGGTTTCATAATCGCCTGTATCAACGGATTCCGTCGCAAAAATTTCATGGTCTTCGCAGGCATAAGTGCCGAGTTTATATCCGCCTCGGTGAGTCTGAATTATTGCATCGGAAATTGCGTTTTCCAAGTCTTCGGTTTTGACAAATTCGAATGTATATTCTCTGTAACGGGTTTTAATTTCAGAGGTAAGTTTTTGCGATGTGTTTTCAACAAGAGTAAGCTGACCGCACTCTTTGTTTTCATTGCCCGTTTCGGTTTCAACAAGGCTGTAAAGAGGTTCACCGCTGAATTTGATTGTTAACTCACCCGTCTGAAGATTGGTTTCGATGATTTCAAACTTTGTTCCGTTTGAAAGCTCACCTTTTGTACCTTCTCCG
>JAZSAH010000184.1:0-3602 GCA_045601745.1 Acutalibacteraceae bacterium | reverse complement strand
GAAACAATAAAAGCAACAGCAAGTTGCTTGCCAACTAAAGAATCGGGCGTTAGAATTATGCTGAGGTGAAAAATTTATGGAAACAAAAGATATTATTCTTGAACTCAGAACAAAAAACGGTTTATCACAGGATGAGCTTGCAGAAAAAGTTTTTGTTACCCGTCAGGCGGTTTCTCGCTGGGAAAACGGAGAAACTACGCCGAACACCGAAACTCTGAAGCTTTTATCAAAACTGTTTGACGTTTCAATCAACACGCTTTTGGGCTCTCCGAGAAAGCTTATATGCCAATGCTGCGGTATGCCGCTTGAGGATGCAAATATCAGCAAGGAAACAGACGGCTTTTTCAACGAGGAATACTGCAAATGGTGCTACGCCGACGGAGAATATATGTATCATAATATGGATAATTTAATAGAGGTCTGTGTGCAGAATATGGCAAACGAGCACTTTTCTTCTGAACAGGCACGTGAATATATGAAAGATATGCTTCCGAAACTCAATTATTGGAAACAGTATAAAAACCTCGACGGTGAAGAAAAGTTTGAGCAATTCAAGCAACAGCTCATCAGCGAGTTTAACGATTTACATATCGAAGGAATGCCGAAGGTTGAAAAGCTCAACGCTCTCGTAGGCGGATACATTAACCTTGAATACCGCCTTCCGAACGGTCAGAAGGTGAAATTTCTTGATGACAATGCGACATATCTCGGAAATCAATTTGAATGTGATTTTGGCGGTGACCGTTGTTTCGGTATTGCCGCAAATATGGATTTTTTGCTTGTCTGCACTTATGAAGAAAACGGCGAAAACCCCGAGCTTGTAATATACAAAAAGCGGTAGCATAAGCAACTCGCAGAGCGTCCAGATGCAACTGTGAATTTCATAATGCTTATGAGTGCTGAATTCTGTTTATCAACATCAAAATAACGGAGAACAATATGAACAACATTACAGAAATAACTGATTTTCTTGCCCCGGAGCTTGATATATATGCACGGTTAAGCGAAGTGCAGCTGTTAAACCGGGATTCGCCGGAAAAAGGCCTGTTTATTGCCGAGAGTCCCAAGGTTATTGAACGGGCTCTTGATGCAGGATATGAGCCTGTATCCTGCCTTATGGAAAAAAGGCATATTGAAGGCGAAGGCAAACAAATTCTCGCCAGAATAAGCGGCGTTCCTGTTTACTGCGCAGAATTCGATGTTCTGACACAGCTGACAGGCTTTAAGCTCACAAGAGGTATGCTGTGTGCAATGAAGCGCAAGCCCTTGCCCGACGTAAAAGAAATCTGCAAAAACAAAAGCAGAATAGTAATACTTGATAAGGTTATGAACCCGACTAACGTGGGTGCCGTAATCCGTTCGGCAGCAGCTCTTGGTATGGATGCGGTAATCCTGACTCCCGGATGTTCCGACCCCTTATACAGACGTGCCGCAAGAGTCAGTATGGGCACCGTTTTTCAGATTGACTGGACTTTTTCAGGCGACAACTTTATTGATGAAATAAAAGCCCTCGGTTTCAAAACGGCAGCTATGGCACTTAAGAATGATTCCGTTTCTTTAAACGATCCCCTGCTGGCAGGTGAAAACAAGCTTGCCGTCATTATGGGAACAGAGGGCGACGGGCTTTCTGACCAAACCATATCCGACTGCGATTTTACCGTAAAAATACCGATGCATCACGGTGTTGATTCGCTTAACGTTGCTGCAGCTTCCGCAGTAGCTTTTTATCAGCTTGGCAATAAACAGAACGGCGTGTGAATTTTTAATTTATTATTTTTTCGAAACGCTGTTTAATATTTTATACTTACCGGCAACCCGTTAGTGCTTCATAATACGGAAAACTTTTCTTTGACATAATATAGTCAAACCGTTATAATAAAACCGTAAGAATTTGACGAAAAGAGGTGATATACGTTGATAAATTCCGAAAGAGCAGCCGAAATTGCGCTCTTGCACTATGACGACGTATATCAGCTCTGTCTTTCAAGACTTAAAAGAGAAGAAGACGCTTACGACGTTACCCAGGAGGTTTTTCTTTTCTTTCAAGAAAAATATAACGAACTTGAAGATGTTTATATAAAAGCATGGCTTTATGCCGTTGCAAACAATAAAATCAAAGAGCAATTCAGAGCTATTGCCAAAAGAGAAAAAGAGCTGATTTTCGGAACGGTATTCGGTTCGCAAACAAGCACGGATATTCTTTACGAAATGGAAGAAGACAACAAAATAACCCCTGAAGAAATCGAAGAAAAGAAACAGAGTATTCTTTCTTCTTTAAATGATAAAGAGCTTGAGCTTTTTGAAATGGTCTACACCAAACATATGGAATATGAAGAACTTGCAAAAGCTTTGGATATTTCCGAGCACGCAGTAAGAGCCAGAGTTTACAGGCTCAAACTGAAAATCAAAGACAGAGCGTCTTTCATATTCATGGCAATTTTGCTTATTTTTATGAAATTTTAAAAATTTTCAAAAAATTTTTAATTTTTTTGCGTGACAAAACGCAAATCCTGTCATATATAAATGAAGGAGGTTTTGCGTTTTACAAAAAAACTAATCAGGAGGTGAAAAATCCATGGGAACCAAACAAGATATGAATGCTTCTAAGCAGACTTTAAAGGACAAGCTGATGGCGATAATTCTGCTTGAATCTTCAAAACCATATAAAGAAATGGACAGTAATCTTGTTACGGAATGCGTAGATTTTCTCATGGAACTTGAAGAAAAACAAAGGCTCACAAAAGCAGAAATAAAGAAAAAAGTTGACGAAATACCGTTCCACGGCAAGATAACAGCCATCGGTTCGAAAACAAAAAATAAATTAAGAACAAAAAGGATAATTGTTATTGCCGCCGTGCTTGCTATTTTGTTGGCAGTTTTCTCAGTCCTTGCCGTAACTTTCACCAACGCAGAAAACAGTCTGATTGACCGTTTTGCACACTATATCGTTGGCGATATGAAACCCGGCGAACGAATAGAGATTGAAAATATAGAACTTATTAAACCAAATGAAACAAAAACCTTTTCTTCCATAGAAGAGCTTGTCAGATATGAAAATATAGCCATTCTGTTCCCGACATGGTTGCCGGAAAACAACAAAATCATTTTGGTCGAGTATATTGACGGAGTTGGCGGAGTATCCTATAATCTTTCCTCCGAAGATTCCGGATCCGGTATTACCATATACACCGAAATGAAGATTCCGGAAGAAGCCAAAGCAACAAATCCGTCAAAAAATGTCGGTGAACACACCGTTTACATAACCGGCATTGAAGGTTTTATTCAAGCTGATTTTGAATATAACGGTTATTATTACGCTGTCAACGCTAACACGGAAGAAGACGTTTTGAAAATCATAGAAAACCTTAAGGAGATAAAATGATATGAAAAGAATTCTTGCCCTTATTCTGGCATTGGCTTCCGTTTTTTCGCTCGCAACATTTTCAGCATCAGCAGAAACTGCGGATGAAAATAACATAGTCATCGTTAAAGGCGACGTTGAATATATTTTTGAAGCAGACGCTTCAGAAGACCTTATCAACAGCTTCATTGAATCCTGCGAAAATGAGCACGAAGACGTTGCAACCTGCAACTTACTCTGC
>JAZSAH010000183.1:0-19436 GCA_045601745.1 Acutalibacteraceae bacterium | reverse complement strand
GGTCATCTGCGAGGGAAGAAGCCAAGGCGAAAGCGAGCCGATTACCCAGAAAGGAAGCGTGAGAATGATATAGGGTCGCACCCTGCCCCAACGTGTTCTCGTTCTGTCAATGATAAGACCCGAAAAGGCATTATCGACAGTATCGGCAATGAAGCTCACCGTTTCGGCAAGACCCCAGGTTTTTGCGTTTATTCCAAGGAACTGCGTTGCAAAAAAGAAAAGCTTTTTGCTGAACGTGTTCCACATCGTGTCGCCCATACCCGAAAGAATATAGGCAATATAATGTTTGGGACTCAGATATTGTTTGTTCTGGTTTTTGAATTCTCTGAGCACCGTATCTTCATCTGCAACAGCAGTTGTTTTTGTTGCTGAATTTTCTGCCAAAATAATCACCGTCCTGATTTAGTTCAATTAACTTTCGCAAATTTACCCAATATATCTTTTATTCTATTATAAGAGCAAAAAAAAATCAAGCACATTTCCGAAAAAAGCAGAAATATGCCTGACTGTACGGTTTATTTGCCGTTATAAAACTATTGTTTCGCTCACAAGAGGCTTGTCGCAGCGATTTTTCCAGAAGCTGTTTGCATAAATTTTGGCGGTATATTCTCCTTTTTCGAGACCGTCAAAGCTTACGCTGAGTTTTTCGGGCATATCGTAGAAATAAAACTCACTCCATATGGTCGAATTTCTGACGATGGCACCGTCTTTGTTAATTATATATATATTATAATCATTAATATATTCTTCGCTGATTTCAGCCTGGTCGAAGGTTACTGTAAAGCCATCTGCCTTTACATCACTGATTTCGATTTTTGCATCACCGCCGAAATAAGGAGCAAGATCTGACTTATATCGCTTATCCGTATAGAGATATGAGTCGGGATTCCATGCCTCATCGATTTTCCATGTAAAGGGGAAGAAATTGGAGGTTATAAGGTCATAAGGATAAATTCTGACTCTGTTTTCGGCATCAGCTTCAACGATAAGCATCTGTGCTGCCTTCTCTTTTCCGGGAGGACAGGTGCCGTAAACCTTATCGAACTCATCAAGCTCGAAATAGCTGAGCGTTCCGGTTCCGAGGCAAGTGAAATGGCGCTGATGAATTGAACGGGGATCATTAATCGGAGCATGAGAATGTCCCGAAAAGTCAATAATCTGAGGATAGTTCATGAGAATATCGGTAAGCTCATCCTCGCCCCAGTTTGCACTGCCGTAAACAGTTCCCATAATATGAGGATGCTGGAAGAAGAAAATAGGCTTTTTAGGGGCATCGGCAGCTGCTTTTTTAAGCTCTGCGGCAACCCATTCTCTTTTTGCATCATCAAAATGGCAACCGTTGGTGCAGGTGACACTAATAAAATGATAACCGTTGATAACCTCATGGGAATCGGGAGTCTGAGAGAAAATTCTGTCAAATCTTTCAAGAGCAACATCTTCGCCCGCAAAAAACTCGTGGCTTGCAAGGGAAAGAACTGTTTTTGTTCCCTCCTTCAGATTTTCATCGAGAGTTGCCTTGAAGGCGAGCATCTGCTCCTCGGTTCCGTTTGTTGCAAAATCGCCGACAACATAGAGAGCATCAAGCTTCGGATACTCCTCTTTTTCGCTGAGCTCATATGAGGTTTCGATTGCCTTCTTCATTCTTTCGCGTTCAACGCTGTGTTCATCCCTATAATGAATATCGCTGACAACGGTAAATCTGAGAACGGGTCTGAAATCTTTATCAAATGCCATATTAATCACCCTTATATCATAATATTAATCGGAGCCGTTCAGAAAGAACAGCTCCGCGTTTGTTTATTTACTTCCCATAATGAATTCTGTGAAGAATTTTGCAACACTGGAAAGGAGATCTGTAAGCATTCCGCCTATGTTAATGAATTCGAACCAACCTTCAAAGTTTTTGATGAAGTTTGACCAGTCAATATTCATGAGCTGCTTGAAAAGATCTGTGAATGTTGTGATTGAAGGCTTTTCGGGGTCGGGCTCCTTGTTGGGATCAGCTTTCTTTTCCTTGATTGTTATCTTATATGTTTCGCCTGTGAAAACATTACCTGCGGAAACTTCAAAATAATAGCTGCCCTTCTGAAGAGCTTCTGTTTCGGCAACTGTTGATTCAGCGTTTGTGATAGTCATTTTTTCTTCGATGATATGACCGTTCTTATCCGAAACTTCAAGGAACCACTGACCGTTAACAACATCCTTCTTGCCGTCAAAGTCTGCAAGAATGATTTCATAACCGTTGTTATTTGCGGGAACATCGATGTAGAAAACATCAATATCCTTTTCATCGAAAAGTTCACCGGTGATTGTCTTGCCTATTTCAATCTTCTGAGCGTACTTTGCATCGTTGTTATATTCATGCTCAAGACCTACGCTTCCGTTGCTGTTGAAATCGTATACTCTTACCTGATAACCGCCTGTGCTGTTACCAACACCCTGAACCTTAAGATAGTATACGCCCTTGTCAACGCCGAAGTTGGGGCTGTCTTTGCTTGATTCGCCTTCATTGATAATTACTGAACCGATTTCCTTTTCAAGAGGCTGACCATACTGACCGTCAACAAGCTGAATGAATGATGCCTTATAGTTACCACTCTTTGAAGCTGTGTTGTAGATACCGAACATAACGAGAGTTTCGGAATTAATATCAACTTTATAGTAGTCAACATCAAGACCGTCATCGGATGTGATGGCACCGTAGTAATTCTTGGGATCGCCCTTCTTTGATGCAGTCATCGGTGTAGCAAAAGAAGAAATATTGTTGGGTTCTTTTTCGAAAAGAGCTGTTTTGCTGATTGATGCAGTGAGAACATATTCAAGGTTTGTATCAACAACGCTGCCTTTTTCAACAAGAACATAGTATGCACCGGGAGTTACACTGAAGCTGATGGATTTTTCAGCATCATCACCCTTTGATTTGAAAGAGTCGATTTCGTTCTTTCCCGAATCATACACGATAGCTTCAAAGTAAGTTGCAAGTTCATCAACTGCATTCTTCTTATCGTGCTTGAGAGTTACGGTTACAAGACCGCTTTCAGCTGCTGTGAATGCGAAATAGTCTTTGTCCGAAATATCGGAAAGCTTTGCTTTGATGTCTGTGCCGATACCGAATACGTCGGCTGTTGCGAATTCATTGTTTTCCTCTGACTCTGAAAGATCTTCAACTGCAGATGCGCAAACGAGGCTGCCCATTGCAACGAGCATTGCAAGAACGAGAGCGAGGAGTTTTTTTGCTGTTTTCATCTTTTTGTCCTCCTTAATTTTATCAAAAAATTTTTGATATCAGCATTTTATCATATTTTTCCGGGCTTGTCAAACACTATATCCCTTGTTTTTATTAAGATTTAATTAACAAAGTATTAATTAAAACCAAATTCAGCCCAGGTCAGGTTCATCATCAAGAATAAACGCAGGATTTTCAAAGCCTTCAAGCTCCATAATGACGATTTCGTTTTTGCCCTCTCTGAGGAACGGAGCAGGAATATATGCCGACCTCTGCGGACCGACCTCCCAGTATCTTGAAAGCACACGGTTATTTACTATAATAATACCTTTTTTGAATCCGGGAAGCTTTATGAATGTGTCACAGCATTCACCGATTTCAATCTCAGCTTTAAGCAAAACGGGTGTTCCGTCGAAGGGCTGAACGCCGTCTTTGAATTCAACGCCCGAAATATCATCGAGAGGAAGCGGATAATTCTTCCAATGATAAACAAAATTGTTGCCGAAGCCTATGCCCTGAGTGATGCCCTTTGCATCTTTCAGCTTTGCACCGTAGTTTACTCTGCCCATGTTTTCAACAAGAACTGCTAATTCGGCGCCCTCTGCAGGTATTGCAACCTCATTTTTCGGCTCGGTATCGTTTCTGTACTGAATTCCGACAAACTTTCCGTCAAGATAGATATATCCCCTGTCATGAACATCCTGGAGTCTTACCTTCTGACTGTCTCTCGGACCCCTGACATCGGATTTATAAAGCACAAAGCCGTAGCCCTGATTGAGCTTTTCCATCGTCATGGGCATAACGGATTCAACGGGAGCCGAAAGCTTATCGAGATTATCAAAGAGCTTTGCGGATTTTGTGAATTCAAATCCCCCGTATTTTTTCTTCTTTATCGGTGCAGGCATTTCAACATCTGGAATCGGTGCGTATTTTGAAATAACCTCTTTGAATTTATAGTATTTCCCGGTGGGTTCACCGTTTTCGTTGAGAGGTGCATCGTCATCATAGCTTGAAACGGTGGGTTCATATTCATCATAGTCGTTTGCGCCGTTCATATAGCCGAAATTGGTTCCGCCATGGAACATATATGCAGAAAGGCTTGCACCCATTGAAAGAATATCATCAAGTGCATCTGCGGCATCCTTCGGATCACGGCTGTGGTGTTCTTCTGTCCAGTGGTCAAACCAGCCGTTCCAGAACTCGGTGCACATAAGAGGACCGTCGGGCTGATATTCTCTCAGACGGGCAAACTGCTCTTTCGCCCTTGAACCGAAGTTTGCCGTTTTATGTATTTCGGGAACGGTTCCTGCGGTAAGCATCTGATATTCCGCGCCGTCGGAGGTGAAGAACGGAACATCTATTCCCCTCTCCGTCATTCCCTTTGCAAGATAACGGATATATTCGCTGTCATCACCGTAGCTGCCGTATTCATTTTCAACCTGAACAAGAATGACGTTGCCGCCCTTGGTTATCTGATGCTTTGCGATTCTGGGAATGAAATCATCAAAAAATCTGTCAACCGCCGCAAGATAATCCTTGTCCATGCAGCGAAGTGCCATTGAATCGTTTTTAAGAAGCCACCAGGGAAGACCTCCGAAATCCCATTCCGAGCAGATATAGGGACCGGGTCTGACGATGGCATAAAGACCGAGTTCTTCGGCGATTTCAAGAAACTTTTCGATATCGAGCATATCGGAATAGTCGAATTCACCCTCATGCATTTCATGGAGATTCCACGCAACATAGGTTTCAACTGTATTAAATCCGCAAGCCTTGAGTTTTATAAGTCTGTCACGCCAATATTCCGAAGGAACACGGAAATAATGAATTGCGCCTGCAATTATTCTGAACGGTTCGCCGTTGAGATAAAATCCGTCTTTTTCAATTGTAAACTTGCCCATAGCTGTTCTCCTTTCAGTCCGGAAGTTCTTCTCTTTCATATGGAAATTCGCTGAAAACTTCAAATTTCTGCGCCCTCATCCATAAAGAGGGATTGACTTTTATCGTAAATCCGCAGCCTCCCGGAGTTATCCATTCATGCATGGGAAGTTCGGGAATTCCGTATGCCGAAAGAATAGACATGATAACCCCTCCGTGAGTTACGATTGCCGCAGATGTTATTCCTGTTTTCATAAGACCTTCGGCAACCTTCTCAAAGGTGCTGCGTACTCTTTTTTCGAATTTTTCGTTGCTTTCTCCGAAAGGAGGCTCAACACCTTTTTCGCCTGCAAGCCACTTCGGAAAAACGGGATGCTCTTTCAGTTCCTCGGCGGTTTTATTCTCAAATTCGCCGAAGTTATATTCGATGAACCCGTCAATGACGATGGGATTATTATCAGGATAAAGAATTTTTGCCGTTTCGGTGCATCTTTTCAAAGGACTTGTGAAAAGAGCTTCAACGGGAGGATAGATAAGCTCCTCCTTCATCTGCAGTAGCTGCGCTCTGCCTTCTTCACCGAGGTCAACATCGGTGTGACCGATATAGCGGCCTTCAAGATTTTCGTTTGTAAGACCGTTTCTTATTAAATGGATGGTATAAGACTTCATTTTTCCTCCAAAACCGGAACTCATTTTTTGTTTATTTCGTCAGTATACAAAATGTATATTGTTATGTATAATTATATATAGAACTTCAGTAAACCTGCCACAGATTATACAAACAGGAGAATTATTATGGAAAGAAGCTTCCCCGTAATCCTCAGCGAATTGAGAAAAGAAAAGGGCGTAAGCCAGAAAGAAGCTGCACGGCAGCTCGGAATATCGCAGGCGTTGCTTTCTCACTACGAAAAAGGAATCCGCGAGTGCGGTCAGAGTTTTCTGATTAAGGTGGCTGATTATTATGATGTCAGCTGCGACTATCTTCTCGGAAGAACCGTTGAAAAAAACAGCATAAACATGGCGGCGATTGAGCTTTTTGAAAAGGAGGACACAGATAACAGTCCTACTCCCCAGACACTCGTCAAGGCATCGATGATGCTCACTCATGCCATGAGAAACGACAACAAAATGAACGGCGTTGACCTCAATGTTCTTTTTTCAATTGCACTTTATAAAATTATCCTTCTTCAGGCAAACGCAGGAAATATTCCCAAGACATGGGCAGGCAGAGCTTATACCGACGGCAAAATCTGCTGCAACAACACATATCTCGGCGGAATCGAGCTTGTGGCATATAACGCCATCAGACCTCAGCCCAACCCAAATCCCGTTAAAGACGAACCTGTTCCCGAAGCAATAAAAACGCTTGTTTCATATGCGGAAAACTTTATCTTCGAAAATCTTATGGAGTCCATTCCGCCCCTGCCGCCCGAATTTTTCAGATAATCATAAGCAACGCACCCGTAAAAAGGTGCGTTGCTTTTTGTATTACATAAGTGATTCGTAGAGCTTGATATATTCTCTTGCGGATTTGCCCCAGCTGTTGTCACACTTAAGCGCTCTTTCAACAAGCTTGTTCCAATACTCCTTGTCGCTGTATGCGCCGAAAGCTCTTCTTATTGCATCGAGCATATCATATGCATCATAGCTCTTGAAGGTGAATCCGTTGCCCTTGCCGTCGCCGCTGTCGGTGATTGTATCCTTAAGACCGCCCGTTTCGCGGACAATGGGAATTGAGCCGTAACGCAGAGCAACCATCTGTGAAAGTCCGCAGGGCTCACTCTTTGAAGGCATGAGGAACAAATCACTGCCTGCATAAATCTTTCTTGCCATATCGGGAACAAAACCAAGGCGCAGACCCACTTTATCGGGGAAGCTTGCGGCAAGCTCCTTGAAGAATGCTTCATATTCCCAGTCACCCGAACCGAGAACAACAAGCTGCATATCCGTTGAAGCAAGAAGCTCCTGCATGATGCGCTTGATGAGGTCGAGACCCTTATGGGCAACGAGTCTTGTTACGATACCCATAACGGGAACATCTTCTCTGACAGGAAGACCGAACATTTCCTGAAGAGCAGCTTTGTTCTTTGCTTTGTTTGCAAAATCCTTTGCGGAATAGTTGAAGAAAATATCCTTATCCGTTTCAGGGTCATATCCGATTGTATCGATACCGTTAAGAATACCGCTGAGCTTATAGCTTCTTTCCTTGAGAATCGGGTCAAGTCCGTGGCTGAACCACGGGTCAAGAATTTCGCTTGCATAGGTATTGCTTACGGTAGTTACCTTGTTGGAGCATTCAATGCCGCCCTTCATGAGATTGAGGCAGTCGCCGAACTGAAGAAGGGAAATGCATTCCTCTCCGAGACCGAAAAGGTCGCCGAGGATTTCGTTGCCGTATTTGCCCTGATACTGGATATTGTGAATGGTGAATACGGTCTTTATTCCCGTATAGCCTTCCTTATTGCCGTAAATAGTCGAATAATAAACGGGAACAAGAGCACTCTGCCAGTCATTGCAATGAATGATGTCGGGCTTGAAATCAATATAGGGAAGAATTTCAAGAACGGCTCTTGCGAAGAAAGCAAATCTTTCACCGTCATCATAATGGCCGTAAAGAGTGCCTCTCTTGAAATAGTATTCGTTATCGATAAGATAATATATAACGCCGCCTGCCTTGGCTTCGAAAATACCGCAATACTGTCTGCGCCACGAAACAGGCACCATGATATTGGTTATGAATTTCATGTTTGCACGCATTTCATCGCTGATTGTGCCGTAAAGCGGCATAACAACTCTGCAGGCAACCTTGCGTCTTCTGAGAGCCTGCGGCAATGAACCGGCAACATCTGCAAGTCCTCCGCTTGCAGCAAAAGGAAGAGCTTCGCTTGCAACATAAAGAACTTTCATTTATTTCATCCTTTCTTTTGTAGCATTACAAGATAATGCAGGTGTAATACTTATCCTGATATTCAACAACGCCGATACCGATTGACCCTGTTTCAGGGCTGAGAAGCTTTTCGGAAAGAGCCGAAGACACTTCAGCATAAACGCCCTGACCGCTGTAGTCGGTAACAAGAATATATGCCGATGCGGAAGGTTCGCCGTAAATATTGGGGAGAGCCTTCGCCGTGGCTTCCGTTCTTGCTTTCGCCTTGTCCGTATTGTTCAGCGGAGTTGCGCCTGCGGCAAGTCTGTCCTGATTGAGCTGTTCGAGAATAGCCTGTTCAAGATTGCCGACAACCGTAACACCGGCATCGATTCCGTGCTTCTTTGTTGTGCCGGGAACAGCGCTTTCGCTCCAGATATCACCCTTGGTGGGTGCGGGAGGGTCAATGGTGACAAGCTCGGTCAAGGGTTCGCCGTTTTCATCCTTCTGAACAATTCCGAGTTTGTTTGTCACAACAACGCCCGATGTTCTCGGAACATATTCAGTTGTGGGCTCGGCTGTTGTGGGCTCGGTAACGGGAACGGTGTAGGTTACGATTTCCGTAACAGGAACACCGTTTTCATCGGTTACGGGTTCACCGTTTTCACCCGTCACCTCAACGGCACTCGTTTCTTCAATAAATAACGGAGCCGTTGTTGACTCGGCTTCTTCGGTTGAGACCGCAGTTGTTGTTTTCTTGACCTTGGTGGGATAAACGAAATTCGAGGAAAATCTGGGTCTTGAATACTCGGATACCATGGTGTATTGGAAGCTTTCACCGTTGACATCCGTTCCGGTAACAACAACAACCTGCGTATCAATAACCATTTCCGGCTCTGTGGTGGTGGTTCTGTCAGCACCGCCAAAAACGCCTGTTTTGACAAGAATCACAACAAGCACAAGCACAAGTGCAAGCGCAAACACAACGCCGGTCAATATATTTTTGGTAGACATTCTAAATTCACACTTTCTCAGATAACAATTCCCTTACCGATATAGACAGGGTAATTCGATGCGCCGCAAAGCATCTTTCCGGGCTTAAGAACAGCCTCTTTGTCAATGATAACGCAGTCGAGAGTTGAATTTTCGCCGATGAACGAACCCTGCATTACGATTGAATTGCTGATTTTCGCACCCTTCGCAACCGTAACCCCTCTGAAAAGAATTGAATTTTCAACCTCACCGTCAATGCGGCAGCCGTCTGCAATAAGAGAATTTCTGACATTTGCGCCGATGCCGTAGGTTGCGGGAACTTCATCCCTGACCTTGGTATAAACGGGTCTTTCTGCGGTGAAAATTTCTTTTCTGTTTTCAAGCTTGAGAAGGTCGAGGCTGATATCATAATAGCTCTGGAGAGAACCGATAACCTTGACATAGCCCGTCACTTCATAACCGTAAATTCTTATATGTTTCACATTGCTGCTGATGATTGTTTCGAAATCGTCAATCTTCGAGCTGTGAGATTCATGGAGAAGGCGTTCAAGAAGCGTTCTTCTGATAACCATAACCTTAAGGGAATAATTGACATCAGAGCTGTAGCAATCAAGAAGCTTTGTTGCCGTTACTCTTGAATTTTCGTCCATGATGATTTCGGTGTTTGCTTCCATTCTGGGAGGAACACCCTTTGCATACGCAACGGTAACATCCGCATCGTTGGCAATATGAGCCTTGCAGAGAGCCTCATAATCCATATTGCAGATAACATTGCAGTCGGTAAGAAGAACATGGTCTTTTCCCGAATTCTCAATGTAGTTGATGCTGTTATAAAGAGCGTCTGCCTTGCCTTTTATCATGCCTGTGCCGGGAAGATTATAGGGAGGCAGAATGGTCATGCCCTCTCTTTTTCTCGAAAGGTCCCATGCCTTGCCCGAACCGATATGGTCCATGAGTGAACGGTAGTTGCTCTTGGTTATAACGCCGACCTTTGTTATGCCTGCATTAACCATATTTGAAAGAGGAAAGTCTATAAGACGGTAACGACCCGCAAACGGAATCGAACCCATCGTTCTGAGAGCTGTAAGCTCGGGAATCACTTCATCGCCGGCATTTGAAAAGATAATGCCGAGAACATTGTTTGCTGCCATTATTCTGCACCTCCGATATCGCTGTCTATCATTGCCTGAGGCTCAACCTTTGCGCCCTTGCCGATTGTTACGCCATTGCCGATAACCGCAACGCCCCAGTCTTCAACATTCGCCATATTTTCGGGGCTTTCGCCTACAACCGCACCTTCTTCGATAACCGCATTTTCGGCAACTATCGAATACTGAACAACCGCGCCCTTTTTGATTACCGTTCCGGGCATAACGATTGAATATTTGACTTCTGCGCCTTCTTCAACGGTTACGTTTGCAAAAAGAACAGAGAAATCTATGTTGCCGCTGATTTCACAGCCTTCGGTAATCATCGAATTTTCAACCTTTGCGGTCTCACCGATATAATGAGGCGGCGATGCGGGTGAACGGGAATAAATTCTCCAGTCGTCATCATTGAGATCGAGATCAACCTTGGGATTGAGAAGGTCGAGGTTTGCATCCCAGAGACTGTTGATTGTTCCGACATCCTTCCAATAGCCGTCGAACTGATAAGCAAACATTCTCTGACCGTCGCCGTGCATTGCGGGAATAACATCGTGACCGAAGTCGTTGCCCGAGCCTTCCTTTGCTTCGTCTTCGATAAGATACTGTCTGAGCTTCTTCCAGTTGAAGATATAAACACCCATTGAAGCCTTGTTGCTTCTGGGATTCTTGGGCTTTTCTTCAAATTCGCTGATTGAACCGTCGTCATTGACAATCATAAGACCGAAACGGCTTGCTTCTTCCCAGGGAACTTCAAGCATTGCAATTGTGCAGTCCGCATTCTTTTCCTTGTGGTAATCAAGCATCTTCGAATAATCCATCTTATAGATATGGTCGCCCGAAAGAATAAGAACATATTCGGGGTCATATCTTTCAATGAAATTGATATTCTGATAAATGGCATTGGCTGTGCCTTTGTACCATTCGGTACCCTTGATCTGCTGATAAGGTGAAAGAATGTGAACGCCGCCGTTTGCACGGTCAAGGTCCCAGGGCTGACCGTTGCCGATATAGTCATTCAGCTCAAGGGGCTGATACTGAGTAAGAACGCCGACTGTATAAATGCCGGAGTTGACACAGTTTGAAAGAGGGAAATCGATGATTCTGTATTTGCCGCCGTAGGGCACGGCAGGCTTTGCGATGTTTTTAGTCAGAATGCCGAGACGGCTGCCCTGACCGCCTGCAAGGAGCATTGCTATGCATTCGGGTTTTACTGCCATAGGGGTGTCCTCCTTTTATTTGAATGTAAAATTTAATTGACATTGTTTTGGAATTCCGGCTTATTTTCCGGAATTCAGCTGCGTTTTTTCTTGCGTGAAGTATTTTTTATAAACATACAGCTTAAGCCCTCGATATCGAGTTCAATGCTGTAATCATAACCGTGCATCGGTTTCTTCTTTGCTCTGACCGAACCGACTGTGCTTTCGCCTTTTCCGCCGAATTCGAGAGATGCTGAGCTGAACATAACTCTGTAGGTTCCCGCTTTCGGAACGCCGATGCGGTATTTGCGTCTTGTTACATTGGTGAAATTGCAAAGAGAAATGATTTCGTTTCCGCTTTTATCGCGTCTTATATATCCGACAACCGAATTTGTGCTGTCATCGCTGACTATCCAGCTGAAGCCTTCCCAGGTGTAGTCATCCTCCCAGAAAGGAGTGTTTCCGATATAGAAGGCGTTGAGAGCCGCAACATAATTCTTGAGCTGTTTGTGAGCCTCGTAGTCAAGAAGCATCCAGTCAAGAGGCTGTTTGCAGTTCCATTCAATGAACTGACCGAACTCTCCGCCCATGAACATGAGCTTTTTTCCGGGATGCGACATCATATAGCCGAGGAATGAACGGACTCCCGCAAACTTTTCCTCATATGTGCCGGGCATCTTGTTGATGAGCGAGCATTTGCCGTGAACAACCTCATCATGAGAAACCGGAAGAACAAAATTCTCCGAGAATGCATAGAAAAACGAGAATGTCAGACAGCCGTGATTATATTTTCTGTAGATGCCGTCAAAGGAAAAATAACGCAGGCAATCGTTCATCCATCCCATATTCCACTTGAAATTGAAGCCGAGACCGCCCATATAAGTCGGTTTTGAAACCATGGGCCATGCGGTGCTTTCTTCGGCAATCATCATAACGTCGCCGTATTCTCTGAAAACCGATTCGTTGAGCTTACGCAAAAATTCAACCGCTTCGAGATTTTCATGTCCGCCGTTTATATTGGGCATCCATTGTCCGTCGGGTCTGTCGTAATCAAGATAGAGCATTGATGCAACAGCGTCAACTCGGAGCCCGTCGATATGATATTTATCAAGCCAGAACATTGCGCCCGAAATAAGAAAACTGCGCACTTCGTTTCTGCCGTAATCAAAAACCCTTGTTCCCCACTCATAATGCTCACCTTTTCTCGGGTCTGCATATTCATAGCAGGGAGTGCCGTCGAATTCATAAAGACCGAAGGCATCCTTCGGAAAATGAGCAGGCACCCAATCGAGAATAACGCCGATATTTTCTTTGTGAGCCCTGTCAACGAAATAAGCAAAATCATCGGGAGTGCCGTAGCGTGAGGTGGGAGCAAAATATCCCGTCACCTGATATCCCCATGAGCCGTCATACGGATGCTCCGTTACGGGAAGAAGCTCGATATGCGTATATCCCATTTCCCTGACATAAGGAATAAGTCTGTCGGCAAGCTCTCTGTAATTCAGAGGATTGCCGTCATCATGTTTCTGCCATGAGCCGGCATGAACCTCATAAATATTGACGGGCGAAGCATAGATATCTCTTGATTTTCTTTTTCTGAGCCACGCCTTGTCTGTCCACTCGAAATCAAGCTCACCGTAATATCTGGAAGCTGTTTCGGGCCTTGTCTGAGCATGAAACGCATAGGGGTCGCTTTTATAAATCATGCGTCCGTCGGGAGTTACGATAACAAATTTATATGCATCGTATTTTTTGACACCGTGAACCGTGCATTCCCAGACACCGTCGCTGATTTTCCGCATGGGTGCATATTCAGCCTGCCATGAGTTGAAGTCGCCCGCAACGCCTATCCGTTGAGCATTGGGCGCCCACACTCTGAAGCATACTCCGCCGTTTCCGTCGGGATGCGCACCGAGGAAGTCGTACGCCTTGGCGTTTGTCCCCTCATGAAACAAATAAAGAGGTGCGCTGTTTTTGCCTTTTTCCATAGGACACAACTTCCTTTATAATAGAGAAACTCTATTCTGTAATATTATATCAACTGTTATCTTTTATTTCAAGTATATATTATAATATTTAGTATACAAAATCTTTTGCCGATTATTTAACATTTTGACGATAAAAGTTACAAAAATGTCACCTTCATTGACAAAATCAATATATTTTGCTATTATCATTGTGTTTATTACTTAAAATTTTAATGGCAAGGAGCGCCTGAAATATGATTAGTTCCGATAATTTATGCATGAGCTGTATGCGCGAAATCGGCGACAGCAAGCAATGCCCTTATTGCGGATACCATGCAGAATCAACCCAGATACGCCCGTATCTTCCCGTGAGAACGGTTATCGCAAACCGCTATCTTGTCGGAAAAATGCTTGAATATAACGGCGAGGGCGCAACCTACATCGGCTGGGACCTTTCCGAAAAAAAAGCGATCAGAATCAGAGAATTCATTCCCGATTCATTCACCGCAAGAGCTTCGTCAAACCTCACTCTCCAGGTCATGAGAGGGAGCGAATCCGTTTTTGCGGAGCTTCGCCAGGATTTTGTTGAGCTCTGGACAAAGCTTGCAAAGCTGAAGGGTCTTTCGGCTCTCATCAGCGTTTCGGATGTTGTTGATGACTACGGCACATCCTATGCGGTTTATGACCATTTTGAAGGAATTACTCTCCGCGAATTTCTCCTTCGCAACAAAGAAGGATATATAACATGGGATAAGGCAAAGCAGCTTCTCATGCCCATTCTTTCAACTCTCAGCACCCTTCATTCCCAGGGTATTATCCACAGAGGAATTTCACCTTCAACGCTTATTATCGGCAACGACGGCAGAGTCAAAATAACAGGCTTTTGTCTCGGCGCTGCAAGAACGGCAAGAAGCGACCTCAACAGCCAGCTTTACGACGGTTATTCCGCAATCGAGCAATACGGCTTTGAAGGAAGCCAGGGAACATGGACTGACATTTATTCCTTCGGTGCCGTGCTTTACAGAACCCTCATCGGAAGCGACCCGATTTCCGCAAAAGAAAGAATGACAAACGACAGACTTATGGTTCCCGGTAAATTCGCCGAAACCCTGCCTGCATATGTCATCAACGGTCTTATCAACGCCCTCCAGATTCTTCCCGAGGACAGAACAAGAACCGTTGAACAGCTCAGGGCAGAGCTTTCCGCTTCGCCCACGGCTGCTGCTGTCAGCGGTCAGTATCAGCGTCCTGCTGCGGCACCTGTTGCCCCCTCATCCGCACCTCAGGCTCCCGTTCAGAATGCTCAGAAAAACAAGAAATCCAAAAAAGGCGGCGCTCAGATTGTTATTACCACTGCAGTCATAAGCCTTGCAGTCGGTCTGATTCTCTTTATCGCTCTCACTCTTACGGTATTCCGTGACAGAATCAATTTCAATTTTGACACCTCAAAATCATCCTCTCCCTCTGTTTCACAGACTCAGGCGGAGCAGGTTGCCGTTCCCGATTTCAGAGATAAGAGCTATCTTTCCATTGAATCAAATCCTGTTTTCTATAACAATTTCAAATTCAAGGAAGAACCCGTTTTCAACAAAGACATCGCAAAAGGCTATGTTGTTTCGCAGAATATTGCTCCCGAAACAATGGTTCCCAAAGGAAGCGAAATTATTCTTTATGTCAGCAAGGGCGAAGAAATGATTGTTCTGCCCGATGTTGTGGGCATGGATTTTGAAGAAGCCGCCGCAAGACTCGAAGGACTCGGCTTTGTCTGCAACAGAATAGATGTTTCCGAAGGCAACTACAGGGAAAACGAGGTTGTTTCCATGAACCTCATTGCCGACACAACTCACGAAAGAGGCACAACGGTCGGTCTCAAGGTTTTCGTTCCCGAAACAGAAGAACCCGTTACCGATGAAAACGGCGAAATCACCGGAGATGAAAATCCGGAAAACACCATCGTTATACCCGAAAACAACGGTAATATTCCCGAAATCATTCAATAATCAACGCTCGAGGGGTTGTCTCTGACAGCCCCTTTGTTCAATTTGTTCAGGAGAAACTATGCTGAATACATTTCCGTGCTACTATAAAAACTTTTCATGCATTGCCGATAAATGCCCCGACACCTGCTGTGCCGGTTGGGAGATAGTTGTTGACTCCGGAAGCCTTGAAAAATATAAAAATCTCAACGGTGATTACGGCAAAAAAATCCGTTCACTCATTTCCGTTGACTCCGACGGCGATAACATTTTCGCTCCGATTGATGAACGCTGTCCGTTTCTGCTTGACAACAGGCTGTGTGAAATGTATATTGAAATCGGACATAAAAATCTCTGCCGCACCTGCCGTCTTTTTCCGAGGCACATAACATATTTCGGTGCAAGAAAAGAAACCGGAATTTCCCTCTCATGTCCCGAAGCGGCAAGAATCATTATGGAAAAACCCGAACCGATTACTTTTGAAACGGAAGAAATTCATGCCGACATTATGCCCACGGCAATTGACCCGGATTTGTATTTTACACTTATCGAAACACGAAAAACGGCGATAAATATCCTGCAGAACAGGAAATTTTCCATAGAAAAAAGAATTGCCTCATTTCTGTTGTTATCCGAGGAAATCCATCACCTCATAAGGAAAAACAGATTTTCCCAAGCAAAGGAAATCTGCAAAAAGGATTTTCTCGGTGAGAATTATAAAACAGGTCCGCATTCGGACAAAAAAGTTTCTCTCGCAAAATATTTCAACGACTTCAGAAGCCTTGAAATGCTTGATAAATCATGGAATGACAGGCTCATAAAAGCCGAAAAATCAACGCCTGAAAAACCCGACGGATTCGAGTGGGAATATGAGCATCTGATGATATATTTTGTTTTCCGTTATCTCATGACGGCGGTTTTTGACGGCGATATCTTATCAAAAGCAAAATTTGCGGCGGTTTCGTTCATTATTATAAACCGTTTGCAGTCGGAAAACATAACGGATAAAACAGCAAGAGTAACCGCCGTGCAGAAATATTCAAAAGAGGTTGAGCATTCTCAGCTCAACATGGATAAAATTATTTCTTCAATCAGAAAATCACGGTTTTACAGCACCGATAATCTTATCAACATTCTTTCGGAGGAATAAAAATGAAATATTGCAGTTATGTGAACACAAAACAGGGCAGCAAATCAACCCACCGTTATTCAAACGGCAACACCCTCCCCCTTGTTCAGCTCCCCTTCGGTATGACGGCGTTTGCACCCCAGACAGAAGCCGACACCCGTTGGTATTATCATCCCGACAGCCGAAGCCTCGAGGGGATAAGACTCACCCATCAGCCCTCCCCCTGGATTGCAGACTACGGCGCATTTGTTTTTCTTCCGCAGAACAGACTTCTGGGTGCGGAAAGCGGCAGAAGATGGTCGGGCTACAGACCCGAAGAAGCAATTCTTACACCGTATTATCTCAAAACACGCTTTCTCCGTTCAAGAGCAGATTTTGAGCTTGCACCGTCGGAAAGAGGTGCTGTTATCAAAGTCAGCTTTGACGAGGATATAGATAATTATCTTTCCGTTCTTCCCGTCAAGGGTAACTATTCCTACCGTTTCGATGCAAAAACCTTCACCCTCTATGCTTCAACGGATATGCACATGAGTGGCGAGGCGGTTAAATTCAGAAACTATCTCGTTATGAAATTCCCCGAAAACAGCGTTGATATCAAAAAAACACAGATAAACATAGGCAACAAGTTCCTTCCCGGAACAAAGTGCAGAGGCAAGAAATCGGGAATTCATATTGCTCTCAAAGATAAATCAACCGAAATCAGACTTGCAACATCATACATCAGTTTTAAACAGGCTGAGCTGAACCTCGAAAACGAGCTCGCTTCAAAATCTCTGAAGCAGGTTAAGACCGAGGCTGAAAATCTCTGGGAAAGTTATCTTTCAAGAGTTAAAATCGAAACAAAGGATAAGAAAATATTAAAAACATTTTATTCATGTATGTATAGAGCATTTCTCTATCCTCACAAATGCCATGAATACGATAAAAACGGCAACTCCGTTCACTACTGTCCCCATGACGGTTCAACCCGTAACGGCGTGAGATATACCGACAACGGTTTCTGGGATACATACAGAACGGTTTATCCCTTCTTTGCTCTCGTTGCAAAGGATGAGCTTCGTGAAATGCTCCGTGCATTCATCATGGAATATACCGAAAGCGGATGGCTTCCGCGCTGGCTTTCAATCGGCGAATGCGGCTGTATGCCCAGCACTCTCGTTGATGCCGTAATCTGCGACGGTGCCGTAAAAGGCTTCATTGATAATGACCTTCTTGAAATTGCACTCGAGGGCATGATAAAGCATTCCGTCAGAAATTCGGGCCACAACGATTTCGGAAGAAACGGCGCAGAAAGCTACTGTAAGTTCGGATATGTACCCTATGAAGAAGAAAAAGAATCCGTTAACCTCACTCTTGATGCGGCTTACGGTGACTGGTGCATTGCCGAAATTGCAAAAATCCTCGGCAAAAAAGATGTTGAAAAAGAATACAGAAACCGTGCTCTCAACTACAAGAACATCTTCGACCCCGAAACAGGCTTCATGCGTGCCAAGGATAAAAACGGCAAATTCAGACCCGGTTTTTCACCCGTCGGATGGGGCAGGGATTATACCGAAGGCAGCGCATGGCAGAACTCCTTTGCCGTTCCCCACGATATCGAAGGTCTTGCAGAGCTTTACGGCGGCAAGGATAAGCTCATTGAAAAAATCGACGAGCTTTTCGCAACTCCGCCTCATTATATAATTCACGGCTACAGCTGCGAAATCCATGAAATTACTGAAATGGCGGCAGTTGACTTCGGTCAGTGCGGCATGAACAATCAGCCGAGCTTCCACATTCCCTATATTTATTCGGCACTCGGTGATGTTGAAAAAACAGCATATTGGGTTAAAAAAATCTGCAATGAGCTGTTTTCATATGAAGATGACGGCTTCCCCGGCGACGAGGATAACGGCACAACAGCCATCTGGTATATCTTCGGCATTCTCGGTCTTTATCCCTTCTGCCCCGGTAAAACGGAATATGTCAAGGGCATAAAGCAGGTTGACAAGGCATACATCGGCGAAAAAGAGCTCGATATAAACAGCTTTAACGGCAATAAAATCGAATACAAGGAGCTGATCTGATGAAAAGATTAATCTGTTTTCTGCTTTCGGGTTTGTTCATTTTTGCCGCATTTCCTCTGTTTTTGCAGCCGGTAACCGCTTCGGATAATTCTTCGGAAATCGAAGCTTTTTCCGAAAAAGTTACTGAAATGATAAAAACCTACGACAGTCTGCAGACGGTTGAAACCTATTCGGACAGCAATGATTATGAGGATTATAAAACCTGCAGACTTATCGTAAAATCCGAAAAAGAAGTTGACACTCTGAACGCCGTTTCAGTTATTTCGGGATACAGAAATCTTCGGATTCTGCAGTTTGAAACCCCTTATGATGCGGCAAAAGCAGATAAATATTATTCGTCACTCGAATGCGTTGAATATTCGCATCCCGACAGACCCGTCACCATGCACGGCACCGATGAAATCAGCGAAACATGGGGCAGCGATATGACACGCACAACCGAGGTTTGCGATTATCTTGAAAACACTCCCCTTGAAGAAGTGACCGTTGCCGTTATCGACTCGGGTATCGACTATAACAACAAGCTTTTCGACGGCAGACTCATTGATAACGGAATAAACTTTACTCCGGCAGGCGGCGAAGAAGGCATATGTGACGACCCGGATAATCACGGCACCCGTGTTGCGGGAATCATTGCGATGAATACTCCCGAAACAACAAAGCTCCGTGCATACAAAGTTTTTGACTATAAAAGTGCCTCAACCGACCTTATTCTTATAACGGCGATTGACAAGGCTGTTTCCGACGGCATGGATATCCTCAACCTGAGCCTCGGCACACTTGAATCGGAAGCCATGCTTGAAACCCTTGAAAATGCTTATGCAAGCGGTGCGGTTATCGTTACCGCAACGGGTAATTCAAACACAAACTGCCAAAAAATTCTCCCCGCCGCATTTGAAGGGTCCATAACCGTCGGCGCAGTTGATAAAGACGGCAAACCCGCATCTTTTTCAAACTACGGTGAATGCCTTGATATCATCGCTCCGGGCGT
>JAZSAH010000182.1:0-13628 GCA_045601745.1 Acutalibacteraceae bacterium | reverse complement strand
AGCAAAAATAAACAGCCGCACGTGAGCGGCTGCTTGAAATAGTAATGCGTTGTCAAACTTCTATGCCCCTTTCAGGGGCTTTGCCTGTAGGTGCCCCTTATAGGGGCTGTGCAAACCACTAGTTTACTAGTGGTTATGATTGGGAGTAAATATGAAAATTAAGGGGATTATTCAACTGTATATTTATCTACAAACATTATTGCGGGAAATCTTTAGTCAGATTCTTATATTAATTGAAAATTGAGTGAAACCAATTAGCAATTGAACCAATCATAGGACCGAAAGTTCCTCCAAACACACCAAAAAAGATAATTCCGAATAATAAGAATGCCTCTACGAATTTGTCGCCTATCTTTTGGAAAAATGTTCTTTCGGCGGGGATAGTCAAAGTGATTTCATCTTCAGAAATTACTTCACCGTCAGATGAAATCATCTGCAACTTAACTTTCGTAGACTCACCATGAAACACAAGCTCTGCAGAGTTTCCTGTTGCAGTTTTTTCGGTTTCACCATTCACAAAAACACTTTCACCGTCTATTGACCACACCAAGGTTGCACTATCATCGTCGTTATAATAGTGTGCAAAAACTTTTTCCTTAGTGCCGTCGGTGTAAGATATTCTACCGGTTTCTCTACGGATTTCGCAAAAATCAATAGGTTCTTCACCGTTAAAATACATTTTTTGGTAAACATAGTCCTTTGGCTCAATGTTGTTTGAAAGACTGGTGCCTATATAGGTTTTCTCATATTCCCGAGTGTTTGCATTAAAGTCCACGTAATAGTGTCGGCATTCGACCTTATCCCAATCACTTTGTGAACCTGCATAACAAAATGCTATGTGTTTACCTCTGGGCTGAAAGCCTCGGATATCGTTAAACAAACCTTCTCCATGATAGTCCAAGGACTCAATATACTTGAGACTTTTTGGAAAATACACCTTATGATATGGGATGCTTGTTGAAACAATAGCATCGTGACCGATACTAGTTACACCCTCTTTTATATTAATAACACGTACTAAATTTCTATATTTTACCCACGGTGCACATTTCGAAGTGTCCTTGCCTCCTGATTTAGATTCAGAGTAATATTGATTCATTTCACCATTGCCGTTGATTTCAAGTTCACCATCACTGTAAAGAATCCACTTAAGATTATCTCCGTACAAGCCGCAGTCGCCCGAATCGATGATTTCTCTGCTATCATCAGCTGCATATACAGGGTTAACAGAACCTATCATAAATATCATAACTACACATAAAACAAGTGACAAAATTTTCTTAAACATATTTTTCATAATAATTCTTCCTTTCTGAATTTGTAAATAGTTTTGTTGTATTATGTTTCGCTGAACCACCTCTTTTTTCTCAAGCATAAGCTTTTGAGATTGGTTTTATAAAAATTTCCCTTGAAAGAATTATAAAGCACAAGATATAAAAAAGTAAGGTCAGATACAAAATTATAGAAAAAAACGACAAAATTATTAATTTTTTAGGTTCAAGTAAATAAAATTGTAGTTGTGGAGGTCTTATTTACAATTTTAAAATAGAGCGTCGCCTCCCTTGACTAAAGGGAGGTGGATTTTGCAAAGCAAAAGACGGAGGGATACTTTACAAAGAATAATGTAATTTCGATGTTTTATTCAAAAATATCCCCCAGTCACGACTTCGTCGTGCCAGCCCCCTTTAGGCAAGGGGGCCTGATATCTGCACCATTTATATCTCATCAAACCCGAATTTGCTGACACAAAAAAGACAAGCAATCAACTAAGATTGCTTGTCTTGACAGGTATTAAAATCACTATTTTGAACTCGTTGTTTTCAAACATCCACTCAAATTCACCGTTGTAATTCTTCAAGGCTTTGGCGACACTTCGCATTCCGTAACCGTGGGATTTCTTGTTTTCCTTGGTTGTAATCAAGGTATCCTTATCCGCAATCGGCTCACTTGAACAACTGTTTTTCAGAATAATCTTGTGGAACTTATTATCACAATCCAAAGTAAGCTCGATGTACGGTTCTGTTTCCTTTTCAGCTCTCTCGATTGCATTTCTTAAAATATTATCGAGAATGGCTGATAAATCATAATCGCTGATAAACGAAAGGTTTTCGTTAGGGGCAACTGTTGTGAAACGGATGTTTTTATCTTTGCACAGCAGAGCGTACTTATTAATTATGACATCAAGCACACGGTTCTTTGTCTTAGCTTTGATTGACACTTCGTTCGATTTATCGTATATGTCCTGAATATACTGCTTGACATTTTCTTCCGTGGTCAGGTTGCTTATGTTGATAAGATTGTTACGGATATCGTGAATAAAGATTCGTGTCTCCTCGTCTTTCTTTTCGAGAATATCAAGGTATTCAAGGTTGATTGTCTGCTTCTGCTCGACCATTTCCATATCGTGCAGTTTCTTCTGATTGTCAATCGTTCTTTCGTGAACAAAGAACACGACCACTATTGCAATAAACATTAATATCTCGCTTAAAATAAACAGGAGATTTGTTGTTGCATTTGATTCATAATAAATATTCTGATAGCGGAAAACAACCGTTATGAAGAAGGTCATTGCAGGCAGTATTGTAAGAACAATTGAAGACATTAGTCCTTCTTTGTTTTTGGCTTTCTTTGAAAACGACGATATTATCGCCAACAAAGCAAAGTAAATGAACTTTGAAGCAAACGCTTCTTCGATGAGCAGCATTGTGTCATTTTCGTATTGATTGACAGGCACATTTAAAAAAGACGATGTGAGGAAGAACACAAAAAATTCTGCAAGATTCATTAACGCTACACAAAGCAAGGAATGAAACACTGACAGCTTCCAATCACATTCGTAAGCGGTATAAAAGAGAACGATATAAAGAATCACCGTTGCCGGAATATTGATGTACGGCTTAGAAAAAAGAATCATCAACAACCACAATATTACATTGAGTACAAAGCAAATTGCAAAAGATATTTTAGCATTTTTTCTGTAATTGAAAATCCGATTGCCGTACCAGAAAATAATATATGTTCCTAAAATGTAGACCAGAAACATAATCAGGGTAAATATAGTCTGACTCATTTCACACCCCTCTTTCTGCAAACGAAAACATTTTCTTGCGGAATTCTGACTGTTTGCTCGGTGCGATTGAAATAATATACTTTTGGTCTTCGTGAGCCAATGTAAGCGATGAACGGTTAAAGCTCTCTACAAAATTGAAATTTATTATATAGCTTGCGTGCGGTGAGCAAAAATTCAATTCGTCCAGCTTGCCTTTCCAATATGCAAGAGTTTCGTTGGATATATACTGGCCTTTTGTTGTTACGATTTTAGATTTTCTTTTGTATGTTTCGCAGAAGATTATTGACTGAGTTGAAACCATTACGGAGTCATTGTTCGGGCAGATGATTTTGATATCTCTGCCTGAAATTGAAAGCAATGCCGCATCCAATGAACGGTACAATCGGGTAACGTCCAACGGCTTTTGCAGAAATCTGTAAGCACCGAGCTCGAAAGCATCGTCAAGATATTCAGAGTATGCTGTAATCATAAAGATTATAATATTGCTGAATTTCTGCTTTAGCTTTTTACCGACTTCAACACCGCTGACGGACGGCATTTCAACATCGAGAAAAGCCATGTCAAAAATGACATCGCTGCGAAGCAAATCTTCACCGTTTTCAAAGCTGAAAATCTCTGCGTCTATGGACTTTATTCCGAAATAATAGTTCAAAGCCTTTTCCACTTCTTCTATTACTCTTGATTCATCATCACAAATTGCAATTTTCATTATTCTTACTCCTTGCATATGAATACAATTATACATTTTTATTATTACAAAAGGAGTATAACTTGTCAATGGAAATGCAAAACTATCGAAAAAAGCGACAAAATTATTAATAAAAGGAACTTAATATATCACACTTTCATTCACCGGAAGCTTTACGACTTGAGGTTTTCTTATTTAAATTATTTCTTTCTAACATATTAAAACTGAAGACACAGGCTATAGGAATTTCTCACACAGGGACAGATTCTTGTCGCTTGTGGGTGGAGGAACAGTTTCGATTTGTATAACCGAAAAATGACATATCTTTTTGGGGCTTGATTTTAATACCGGATACTCATATAATTACATAGGTCAACAAGATAAAAATGAGATAAAATATCAGGCTTTAATGGTGTTATAACATTTTTATAAATTAGGAATTTGTTGTACTTTTTATGGAGGTTTAAAATATATGTCAACTATACTTCTCGTTGTAATATATGTTGCTTTTATAGGTCTCGGAGTTCCGGATTCGCTTATCGGCTCTGCATGGCCTGCAATACATACTCAGCTTAATATTTCCATCGAAGCGGTAAGTATTGTCACGTTTCTTATTTCAGGCTGTACGGTTTTATCGAGTATGTTCAGTGCAAAAATACTAAACAAACTCGGAACTGCAAAGGTTACGGCTTTCAGTACGGCTATGACTGCGGCGGCTTTGCTCGGTTTTTCTTTTGTACCGTCATTTCTGTTAATGCTTCCGCTTGCGATAGTTCTCGGTTTCGGTGCAGGCGCGATTGATTCGGGACTTAACAACTATGTTGCACTTCATTTTAAAGCCAGCCATATGAATTTCCTTCATTGCTTTTATGGTGTGGGTGTGTCTCTAAGTCCGTATCTTATGTCGCATGCATTAAGTAACATAGGCTGGCGTGGTGGTTATCAATATGCTTTTTATGTGCAGTTGGGAATTACAATATTGCTGATTTTGTCTGTTCCTTTGTGGAAAAAGACTTCTGCTTCTGAAGAATCGGAAGAAAAAAGTGTAAATCTTACTATTTTACAAATGGCAAAAATTCCGGATGTGCGCCTTGTATGGATTATTATGCTTGTAACCAATGCAATCGAATATGCCTGTGGGGTATGGGGTAGCACATATCTTGTAGAAGTAAAAGGCTTTGAAACTCAGCACGGTGCTCTTGCTCTTACAATCTATTACGTCGGTATGTCAGTCGGAAGGTTTGTTTCGGGCTTGGTTGCTGATAAACTCAGCACGTGGAAGCGTATAGGTGTAGGTACAGCCATTCTCGCACCTGCCGTTGCGGTTATGCTTCTTCCTGTACACGGTGTTGTTTCTGTTATTGGATTGTTCCTTATAGGTTTGGGTAACGGCTCGATTTACCCGAATATGATACACCTCACACCTCACAATTTCGGCAAAGAAGTGTCGCAGTCAATTATGGGCTCGCAGATTGCTTTTGCTTATATCGGTGTAATGCTTGCACCACCCGCAGTAAGTCTGATAAGCGGACTGTTCGGAATAAAGGTGTATCCCGTTCTGCTTGCCATGCTTTATGTGATAATGGTTGTTGCGCTGAAATGCTTTACAACAAGACTAAAAAAGCAAGGCCGATATAATTCAGATGTCTGAGGTTTAATGATGAAAGATAATGATAAATTTGAATTGAACAGTTTTGACTCTCCGGATATTTCATATGCTCCCGTATATATCTGGGTATGGAACGATATCTGCACCCGTGAAATTATAGATGAACAGATTGCAGAAATGCAGAGGCTCGGCATACGTGCTTTTTATATTCTTCCCGAACCAAAGGAATTCCGACCTGACAGTATGCCTACAAATCTTTCACCGGACTACCTTTCCGAGGAATACTTTGAGCTTTGCGCTTATGCAATCAACAAAGGAACTTTACTCGGAATGAACTGCTGGATTTATGATGAGGGCGGTTGGCCGTCAGGCAGTGCGTGCGGCAAGGTTGTTAAAGACCATCCTGAATATGCTTCAGGCGGCAGTTATCCCGATTTGTTTAACAGAGAGGCAACAGAGTATTTTATCGAAATCACTCACAAAAAGTATGCATCGGCAACACGTCAATTTACTGCCGTCTTTACCGATGAACCGAAAGCTACGCTGAATCCGATCAATAAAGATTTAGCGGACAAATATGAAGCGATGTACGGCGAATCAATATTGCCGATTCTCCCGCTAATTGAAGGAAAAGAAAAACCAACCGAAGAAAATGTTCAGATTCTTCAACGCTGGTATGATTTGTGCAGCCGCGCTTTCTGTGAAAATTTTCTGTTACCCTGTAAAAAATGGGCAAACGAAAACGGTTTTGCTTTCACGGGACATCTTGACAAGGACCATAGTCCTCACGGATGTATGAACGGTGGCGGAAACTTTAATTTGATGCGTGCTCTCAGATGCTTTGATATTCCGGGTATAGATGTTATATGGCGTCAGCTTTATCCTGAAAACAAGGTGGCAAGCAAGGATGATATGAACGCATACAACGGATTTTATCCTAGGTATGCTTCGTCTGCTGCCGCACAGAACGGAACGAAGTTTGCAATGAGTGAAATTTTTGGTGTTGCAGGCCCGGGACTTACCTACGATATAATGAGATATACCGTAGGTTATCAGGCTGTGCGAGGAATAAACATTTTCAATCCGTTCAATTTTCCTCTTGGGCGAAAAGGTCAGCTTCTTGCTCAGGAATTGCCGATTTTCACGGAGAATCAGCCGTATTACCGTTATCTCGGTCAGTTCAACCGTTATACGGAACGGTTGTCATATATTTCTTCTGTCGGAGAGCGCGTATGCCAGACTGCACTTTATTATCCTGTTCCCGATTTTCAGGGCATTCTCAATGCCGAGGCGATAGCAAAAGAATTTGATGTTCTCGGAAGAAAGCTCGAAGACATGGTGGTGGATTTTGACATTATTGACGATGATGTTATACAGACTGCTGAAATAACTGACAACGGCTGTATGAATATCGGCAGAGCAAAATACAAGCACATTATCATTCCTGAAAACGCTTTTGTTCCTGAAACTACACAAAAAGCGTTGAACAGATTTATCAATCACGGCGGAAAAGTTTCCGACGATATTTCAGACTGCAAGTCTGTAATACAGGTTGACGGAAACGGTTTGCGAGTAATGCACAGAAAGGCCGAGAATGCAGAAATTTTCATTTTCTTCAATGAAACGGAAGAAAATGAAAAATACAACATTAATTTGCATTCAACGAAAGGTTATCTGCTTGACTTGATGAGAGGTGAATTACAGCGTTTACAAACCGATAACGGTGTGCTTAATCTCTCTCTTTCGATGGGTGAAACGGCTGTTGTGTTACTGACGGAAGAAAGATATAATACAGAAATCGTAAAAGAATTCAAAGCAAAGATTGATATCTCCGATAATTTCACATTGTGCAAAGAAAATGAACTTGTTTGCAATAAAAACGGATTTGATAATATAAAACATTTGGATAAAGAAGTAGCCGTAAACCTCGGTGACTGGTCTTGCGTAATCGGCAGTGCTTATTCGGGCAGCTGTGCTTATGAAACAAAATTTACACTGCAGGATGAAAGGGCCGGTAAAGAAGGAAAAATCAGCCTCGGTGATGTACGTTTTGCAGCTTCCGTATACCTGAATGACCAATATTTGGGAACAGCTTTGATGTCGCCGTACAGCATAATAATACCTGCAGGCTTACTTGATAAAGAGAATAAGCTGAAAATAGTTGTAACCAACACGTCAGCAAATTGGTATTTGCATACCGGTTATTTTGATAAGTGGAGGACAGAAGAACTTTCTCCGTATTTTCAAGCAGAGCTTGAGTATGCAAAAGATTATGTGTCGGGTGGATTGTACGGACCGGTTGTTTTATATATGGAATAATATTTGTTAAACGTAAGAATTAACTCTTATATAAAATCAATTTAATTTTCATTTTAATAAAACGAGACCTCCCATGAAGTGCATAGGAGGTCTCATATAATGTTATAAACTGTTAACCGACAAGCTTTTCGTATCCTTCAAACATTACGGTTGCTTCTGATTTACCGAGAGAGAGAAGTTCCTGATAGTGGCCGAATGCAAGTGCCATACAATAATCGTTTTCGGGAACAATATAGCCGACAGCATCATTTGCAAGGCCGAAAACGATAACATCGTCACCGAAGATTTCGCAAAGCGTTTGACCTTCGTAATCTTTGTTATTCACAGAGCCTGCAGCCGTAAGTGCCTCACCGCCGTAAACAAGGTCTGTGCAGATTTCGCCGGGCACAAATGCAATTTTGACGTCCTTGCCCATTTCCATATAACCGATTTCGGTTGTTACGTAATATTCTCCGGCGGACTTTTTGATAAGGTAGTTAACAACTCCGAGCTTGCCTGCCGCCTGGATAACGGGATTTGTGACGTGAACTTCAACCTGAGCGATCTTAATGTTGAGAATCGGATCAACATCAGATTCCTGTGCAGGAATCCAGCCCTCATACCAGGGTGTGTAGTTGTAACCTTCGATTTCTTCAGCGGTATAGTTGAGGCTCATAAGATAATCGTCTGCGAGGATTTCTTCTTCTGTCATTGTCATACCGAGAACCATTTTGCCGATTTCTCTGCCGTAGTTCGCCGCGATATCAACGCGCTTTTCAGCAGGTGCACTGATTCTGCCGATGTAGATACCTGCGATTGAACCGTTGAAGAACATAAAGTTGTAGCCGGCGTTGTTGATTGTTTCGCCTATGTAGTAAATATAGTCGCCCGAAACACCGTGACCCTTTGTGGGATCGTCTTCTGTTGCAAGTCCTACAACATCAGGATGTGCAGACATGTTAACAATGATTGTAGGTGTTACGGAAGCATCATCCGGTGTGAAAACAAAACGCTTGAGATCTGTATCAAGAGAATCGCAGGACGGTCTGTTCTTGTTGCTGAAATATTTTTCTCCGATGTCTTTTCTTGCGAATGTCATCGTGCCTTCAGTCATTGAATCAACAGCTTCTGTAATGGCATCGCAGACTGCGGAGTAGAAAAAGTCCATATATTCAGGATCTGTGCCTTGTTCTGTTTCAATTATGCCTGTGAGTGCGCTGAAAATGTTTTTGGGCCACTTACGGAAAATGTCTGTCCAGAGACCCTGTGTGTCAATACCTGAATGCGTATGAGTTGCAAAAAGGTTTATTGAATTGATGTTGTTCTCAGCGGCAAATTCCTGAAGAAGACCTCTGATGTGTCTGATGTCGCCGTTAGAAACACCGATTGAGTCGATAGTTGCAAAAACAGCAGTGCCTCTGCCGGAACCGTCATTCAGAGCGATAACGCGGACTTTCATGTCGTCAAGAATTTCGCGAACATCATTTGTGAAAAGATTCTGCTCACTGATGAAACCGCCGCAGAAAAGATCGTACTCTTCCCAGTTTTCGGGAACAAGACTTGCGCTGCTCTGGCCGAGAGACCATTTTGCGCCGACAGCCGCCTCGTCGATGAATTCAGCTGTGCCTTCAAAGAAATTGTCGTAAACATATTCGTCTTCGTCGATGAATTTGTCGTTTTCTCTGAGGAACAGATTAACAACACCAACGAGATTTTCAAAAACCGTTCCGACAACTTTTGCAAGAACCTTTGTAACCGGCTCTGAAGACGATTCAAAGTCGATAGCATAAGCGGGTGTGGTGGTAACTGAAAAAACCATCACGATTGCGAGGATTAATGATAATGCTTTTTTCTTCATAGTTATTCCTCCAATAAACAATATATGTTATATAAGAAAAATATCATATAATCTGTTTTGTGTCAAGAGTTGTAAACTGTTGTATTATATGATATAATCATATTAAATGTATAATAAATAAAGGCGGTTTGTAATGAAAAAGTCGAACGTTTTAGCTCTTATTCCGATAGGCGTGTTTGTTGTTTTTTACCTTTCGCTCGGAATTATATTTGAATATGTGATGAAAATTCCGATGGGATTTTATAACGTGCCCGTTGTTGTTGCATTTTTAATTGCGTTATTTGTAGCGATTATTCAGACAAAAGGAATTTCGCTTGATAAGAAATTTGAAATAATGGGGCAGGGGGCAGGAGACAAAAATATTATAACAATGCTTCTGATTTTCCTGCTTGCAGGTATCTTTGTCGGAGTGGTCGGCAGAGGATCAGCAGAAAGCGTTGCTTACTTTATGCTTTCCGTAACTCCGCCTAAGCTTGCAGTTGTTGTTCTGTTTCTTATCAGTTGCTTTGTTTCAACAGCTATGGGTACATCAGTCGGCACGATTACGCTCATAACGCCGATTGCTGTTGCTATTTCGGAAGGTTCGGGCTTTTCGTTGCCGTTATGTGTAGGTACGGTTGTCGGCGGCGCAATGTTTGGCGATAATCTTTCGTTTATTTCAGATACAACTATAGCTGCCTGTAACGGTCAGGGTTGTGCGATGAAAGATAAGTTCAGAACGAACCTTGCGATTGTTGTTCCTGCGGCAATTGCCACTCTTGCTTTGATATTTGCACTTTCGTTCAGTTCGGATGTTACGGGCGGAATAATGAAGGAATATGATCTTATTCAGGTTATTCCATATGTTCTTGTTCTTATCTGCGGAATTATAGGTATTAATGTTTTTGTAACGCTACTTGTCGGTATTATTTCAGGCAGTATTATTATGATTACTACAGGCGTTGTTTCATTCCCTGATCTTCTTGCAGGAATGGGTAACGGTGCATCGGGAATGTTTGAAACAGCAATGGTTGCAATCCTTGTTTCCTCACTTTGTGCGCTTATTAAGTATAATGGTGGCTTTGATGCACTTCTCAGCGGAATAAGACGCGTGTTCAAAGGTAAAAAAGCAGGCCAACTCGGAATCGGTCTTCTTGTTGGGCTTATGGATATAGCAACCGCCAATAATACTGTAGCGATTGTTATGGCAAACCCCATAGCAACTGAAATGGCAAAGGATTTTGACATATCGCCGAGAAAGACTGCGTCTATTCTTGATACTTTTTCTTGTATATCACAGGGATTCCTTCCGTACGGTGCACAGATTCTTGTTGCACTTTCTGCTGTGACAACTCTCGGATACAAGCTTTCGGCTTTTGATGTTATTGCAAATCTCTTCTATCCGATGTTATTGCTTGTGAGTTCACTTGTTTTTATGTTCTTTGTTCCTGAAAAGAAAAGTAAGATATAGAACATTATTTGAGGTGCATTTTATGTTTAATTCAAAATGTGATATGTGCAAGGTCATTGAACAAATTAAAAATAACGAGAATCCGTGGTTTGTAAAAGAATTTAAAACCGGATATGCAATTTTGGGTTGGAATCAGCATTTTTACGGATACACATTGTTTATATGCAAAAAGCATGTCGTGGAGCTTTTTGAACTTGATGAAGATTACAGAATGGAGTATTGTAATGAAATGTCAGTTCTTGCACAGGCAGTGAAGAATGCTTTTAATGCTGAGAAAATTAATTATGAGTGTCTTGGTAATGGAGATGCGCATTTGCATTGGCATATTTTTCCTCGCAAAAAGGGAGATTTGGGTGAATACGGAATGAACGGTAAAGGTCCCGTTTGGTGGCTTCCTCCCGAAATAATGTGGGATGATAATAATAAACCGGATGCTGAAGAACTTGAGCAAATGAAAACTAATCTGAATTTTGAAATTGAAAAGCTTTTAGGCTGATAACCTGTATTGCAATTTCAAATAAATTATGTTATCTTAATAAAAAAGCGAAGGAAGGGTTTTTGCATGAAAAATGTAAGCTGTGCGATTTACGGTGCGGGTTCGCTCGGAACCGTTTTGGGTGCATATATTACAAAAAACGGCGGAAAAATCGATCTTATCAACAGAAATAAGGCTCACGTTGCAGCTCTTAACGAAAAGGGTGCCACGATCAAGGGAACTGTTAATATGACGGTACCTGTTACTGCTATCAGTCCTGATCAGATGAGCAAAAAATATGACGTTATTTTCCTTATGACAAAGCAGCTTTTTAATAAGGAAGTTGTAACTATGCTTAAGGAGTATCTTACAGAAAACGGAGTTATAGTTACTTTGCAGAATGGTATTCCTGAGCCCGGCATTGCAGAAATAGTCGGCGCTGAGCATACTATGGGCTGTACCGTTGAATGGGGTGCAGCACTTAATGAACCGGGTGTATGTACTCTTACAAGTGATGCTGAGAGTCTTTCTTTCCATATGGGTAAAATGGAGGGTATTTCTGACGAACAGTTCAATACTGTTAAAGAAATCCTTGAACTTATGTGTCCTGTGCACGAAGAAACAAATCTCATCGGTGCACGTTGGTCAAAGCTTCTTATCAATGCTACATTCTCAGGTCTCGGTACTGTAGTAGGCGGGGTTTTCGGTGATGTCTCCGAAAACAAGGATGCAAGAAAAGTTGCAGTACGTTGCATGAAGGAATGTATTGATGTTGGTCACGCCGCAGGTGCTGTTTTCGCTCCTGTTCAGGGTAAGGATATTACAAAGCTTTTTTACTATACAAATCCGATTAAGCGTGCTATTTCAACTCTCCTTGTTCCGATTGCTATGAAGAAGCACCGTCTTATTGAACCGTCAATGCTTCAGGACCTTAAAAACGGTAAACCCTGCGAAATTGATGCGATTAACGGTGTCGTTTGTGAATGGGGCAGAAAGTGCGGCATTCCGACACCGATCAATGACAGAATTGTTGAAGTGATAAAGAAAGAACAGTCGGGTGAGCTCAAGCTCGAAGCATCAAATATCAGATTGTTTGACGATTTACTTTAATATTCATATTGACTTGATAAAATAAAGGTGTTATAATACATACAACATTTTTGTGGAGGTATTTCTCATGGAACATATTAAGACAATTGAAACTCGCAATCTTTGTGAAAGCGCTAAGAACGGCGGTTGTGGTGAATGCCAGACATCATGCCAGTCTGCTTGCAAGACAAGCTGCGGTATTGCTAATCAGCAGTGCGAAAACACAGAGAAGGACAGCAAGTAATTTCAAAAAGATGAATGCCGCCTTTATGGCGGCATTTTTAACTATAGAAAGTTTTAAAGGAGAACCGATATGATACATCAATATCAGCTCGGAGGCTATAATATCGTTCTTGATATCTGTTCAGGTTCAGTTCACGTTGTTGACGAGGTAGCGTACGATATTATTGCAATGTTTGAAAATAACTCAAAAGAGAAAATAATTGAAGAAATCAGCAAAAAGTATGCTGAAAGAGATGATATAAGTTCTGAGGATATTGAAGAGTGTTTTTCTCAGGTTATTTCTCTTAAAGAAAACGGAAAGCTTTTTACACCCGATACTTTTGAACCTGTAGCAGGGCATCTTAAGGCAAAAACATCAGGGGTTATAAAAGCTCTTTGTATCCATATTGCGCACACCTGCAATCTTAACTGCTCATATTGTTTTGCCAGTCAGGGAAAGTATCACGGAGAGCGAGCTCTTATGAGTTTTGAGGTTGGTAAGCAGGCTCTTGATTTTCTTGTTGAAAATTCGGGAAAAAGGCGTAACCTCGAGGTTGACTTTTTCGGCGGAGAACCTCTTATGAATTTTGATGTTGTCAAGCAGCTTGTCGAGTATGCAAGAAGCATAGAAAAAGAACATAATAAGAGTTTCCGTTTTACTCTCACTACCAACGGCGTTCTTATCGATGATGATGTTATTGATTTTGCAAACCGTGAGATGAGCAATGTTGTTCTCAGTCTTGACGGCAGAAAAGAGATACATGACCGTTTCCGTGTTGACTATGCAGGAAGGGGAAGCTGGGAAAATATTGTTCCCAAATTTCAGAAGCTTGTTGATGCAAGAGGCGGTAAAGATTATTACATGCGCG
>JAZSAH010000181.1:0-3774 GCA_045601745.1 Acutalibacteraceae bacterium | reverse complement strand
GTTTGGCATATTTCTTGGAATATAAGCTTCTGAAAAGAGAAATCAATTTTTGTAAATCACCAACAACTGCGTTTATAATTCTGTGTTTGATTGCATTGTTGTTTGTTGTATTAACTTTTGTGCAACCGCAAATCCCGCTTTTTCAAGACCCCTCAACAGGTAATTACGGTATATAAATAACAACTTATCATAACAGCCTGAAAAAGCCCGCAGGAAATCAAATTCCTTCGGGCGTATTTTTTTCTGCTCAGAAACAAGAGTTGAAAAAACTTTCTTACATACTTTCAGTGCAAATCAAAACTGTGAAAGGAGAACACGGCAATGGCTGTTGAAAGAATTCCCATCATTTCAAAAAATAATGAATATTCGGTTGAGGCCAACCCCGACGGCTCCGGTATCCGCTTTATGCAGAAATTCCCGAACGGATACACTCGCTGGACGGCAACAATCATAGATAACGGCGATGAATTCGTATTTGCCAAGCTGCTTATGGCAGGTGTGGAAATACAGTCATTCAGTCCTACGATGGAAATGCAACTAAAAAACGGCAAAATGCCTCCTATTGAAGTTGACAATCAGGTAGAAGCCAACACTCCTTATGCCAAGAAAATGGTTGCACGTTATCTTTATGCCGATGAAAAACCGTCAGGGGTAATTATCGGCTATTCAGACGGTTCAAAGCTATGGTCAGTAGCGTTATGTACCGAAAAGGCTGATTCGCTCGTGTTCAGCTTTTCGCGGTAAAGATTTGTGTCCTTTCATTTCCTTCTTTTTCATGAGTGAACTCCGATTCGTTATGAGTCGGAGTTTGCTTATATTTGCAAAGTGCTTGCCCTGAGTATCAATACGTCAGTATTTCGATTAGTGTGGCGAGCATATTCGCAAGTGTAAAGTAAAGGCAATAAGGAAGGGGCAAACAATATTAATGTATTTATATTTTTAGTCTGTTGTTTGCTGCCAAGTGTAATGAGCTGCCTGATGTTACGGCGAATGTAACCGATTACTCTTGTTGTGTTTGTCCTTTGCTTGCCTGCAGACGCTCTTAAGCTGAAGAAACCCATAACTTGTAATGAGATGCCTCACAGCTTGTCTGTGATGCTGTTAAACGCTTTTGCCCAATGATTGTAATGAAATTGCTCATTGATTGTCGTGAACTGCTTAAAACGGCATTGGAGCGTTAAACACAAAACACGCTTTAAATGCCGTTTCAACATTTGCGTTCGGTGTCCAAATTAAACTGTCAATTATGTCCTCTCTTCTTGAGAGAGACATTGACAGGTAAATTTGACACCTTGGTTTTGCCTTGAGATTGTCTGAAGGGTGCCTAATGCTTGCTTAATGGTTTTTGCAATATCATTCTTACATACTTTATCTGTAAGGCTTTTGGCAATATATATTGCAATTTCAGGCAAGTGTTTTGCATTTTCGGTTGTTTGAGAGAATTTTTGCAATCAATCTTACATACTTTCTCTGAAAGCATTTTCAAAGCAAAAAAGGCAGTGAATCATTTTGCAAGCTTTTTGCAACAAGTCTTACATACTGTTATGTGTACGGTTCTATCAGCATAATGCAAACCGTCTTGCAATTTAGGTTAAATGTTGGCACATGTTACTGTGATTTTGATGCAAAACGCAAAAAACTCATCAAAATTCAACTCAACCTTACATACTTTCCTTGAAAGCTGTGTAAAACAGACTGTTTTGCAACCCGTACTGCAAACAGGAATTTTGCTTTCAAAAATAAAACGAAAGGAACGATAAACTTAATGGATAATCAAAACATACCATTTGAAGTAACCGATGATTTAGAAGACCGTCAAGAATGGCTGGCAATCATCGACCCCCAACCACGCAGCGAACCTGAATGCCCAAACGAGATTGCGAGTAAGAATGCCTTTGAACAAATCATCAAACCCGTAGACAAGATATACTTACTCAGACCAGGCTATTACAAGTTTAAGGTCGTTAACTGCAAACGCGACATTCTGCCCGAAACCGCAACAAAGCCCGCACGCCCCATTATCAGACTTCGCCTTGTAATTGAGAACGAAGAAGCTAACGTTGTAATTAATCATGTTATTTTCATTAATGAATACAACAATAAAGAGATTCATGCATTTTTCTCCTCGATCGGTCTTGCGGAAGACCGCGATTATGTAACCAATTGGGATGTTGTAGGTAGAACCGGTGGGTGCCATCTCATCGTAAAAAATCTCGATTTTAAGGCGGTCAACGCAATTGATCGCTTCGTACCCCAAAATTAAAGAAAGGAAATGTTATGAAAGAACCAATACCAAAAGATGTTTCTGATTTTACCTTTGAAACAGACGATTTTACTCTTTCGTGCATCACGAACACACCAAAGCAAGAAGAGATGCCGCCGATACTGATAGAAAATATTCTGTACAAAAATCATTCTATGCTTTTTTACGGGCCGTCAAAATCTTGCAAGTCTTTTTTACTACTCATGTTAACAGTAGCAATTATCTCAGGCGGAGAATGGCTCGGCTTTAAGTGCTCTCAGGGCAACGTTCTTATCATTGAGTTCGAAAACGGACAGGCAATGACTTATGAACGCATTAAAGCAATAATGAAAGAGAACAACATTGATGAAAAATACCTTTCAAAAGTATCGGTAATCACTCTGAAAAAGCGTGCAGATATCAACACTTTGGTTGACGGACTTATAAAGAACATACCGCCTGAAGTGTATTCTGCAATTATAGTTGACCCCGTATACAAATTGCTTTCGGGCGGTGAGAGCCAGGCAGAAATCGTTGATGCTGTATTGTCAAAGATAGAAGAGCTTTCAAAGAAACTCAAAACTTCTGTTATTCTTTGTCATCACACGAAAAAAGAGGGGCAAACCTATCAAAATATCATTGACAGAATTTCGGGCTCAGGATTAATTGGCAGAGATATGGCGGCGCTTATCGGCATATCTTCAGTTTCAAAAAAAGATGATTACAAAAGAGAACGTATTGAAATGGAGCTCAGACACTTCCCTCAGCAACCGCCATTTTATATCAATATCAGCGGCAGTTCATGTTTTGTTGAAAAGAACAAAGACAGCTCAAAAACAAACACTGCCTCAACATCAGCAAAAGATGATTGCTCAGAAAAATCAAAAGATTTAATCCGTTTCTATAACTTTCTGAACAATATGAACGGGACTGTAAAAATAAGTCAGCTTGAAGAACTGATGCAATTAAGTAAAAACACAATCAAGACCTATATTGACAACACTCCCGGTTTTACGAGAGATAACAAGGGCGTTGTTACATACACAGAGCCTGAAAAATAACTTTATTATCCGCATCCGTTAATAATCGGATGTTGATATATATGATGAAATTCAGAAATGATTTCATCAATCTGAGGATACGGGTAAGATTTGATTCGCCCGTTACTAATTGTAAATGAAGAATGAAAACGAAAATAACTCTCTTCGGAGTTCAGAATATCAATCCTCGAAAAATACTTACGGAGGTATAGATCATGTATGACGGAAAAGAATTCCTCTCTGTGAAAGAATTCTGTGAATACTTCGGTTTTGAAAGACACGCAGTTTACAGATATATCAGAGACAAGAAAATCTTCGCTATAAAAATAGGTACAAAATATTTTATACCTAATTAGCAAACTCTATGATTTGGAATACAAAGGTTAATATTCCAATGTTTACAAAAAGTTCGCAATTCGGCCTCGACAAGAGGTCGGGTTGCGCGCTAAAATCGGAGTGCAACTCCAAAACTGCGGCGAAGGGAACAGAGTT
>JAZSAH010000180.1:0-2210 GCA_045601745.1 Acutalibacteraceae bacterium | reverse complement strand
AGACCCCAGAATGAAGGAAAGAAAGAAGTACGGTCTCAAAGGCGCTCGTCGTGCACCCCAGTTTTCAAAGAGATAATCACTTATCTTACAGAGTATTCAAAAACCCCGAAACCATCACGGTTTTCGGGGTTTTACTTTTGCCCTAATTTTTCATTTGGTGCAAACTTGGTGCAAATTCCAAAAAAACGCCCTATGACATCTGAAAGTCATAGGGTGCAAGGTTACCATTTTCTATCAATGTAAGGTGTATCTTCTATCCCTTTATTTTGTAATTTGATAATCATTTGGTCTAATTTATTTTTCCAAAAGGATTTGAACCAATTTGTATTACCAAACCATTTTACAAGGGTAGGGCTAATGGCATAGTATATTTTTATGAAAGTTTTGCCATACCAAGTTTCTGCAAGGGTATAGTCACGATAGCGACGCAAGGCCAAACTTGTGGGCAGTCATAAGAACCATATACACAAGTAGCAATATAACAACCATTGTTGCTTTCTGCTTTTTCTTTTCCTGAATCGATACTGTCTGGAATGTTTGAACTGATTTCAGTAGGCAGACCTTATTTGAACTCGGAAATCTTCATTTTGCGCTCAGCTAAATTAGCATCATTTAAATAAGCAGAGTAAATTGTAACTCGATTTACATACGAATTACAATATGTAATATATCCGTTTGCGGCTCTTTGAACGAGTTCTATGTATTTGCAAGAAGATTTGATTTCTTCAACAGGAACTTCTTTTTTAACGACAAGGCACCATTTGCTAATGTTTCCATCATTCCATAAGGAAGCTAAAAACACAAAAAAATTCCCCTCCGAAGTGGTCAATCTAACCATTACGGAAGGGATTTCTTAATTGTTACATATCGTGCTTCAATTTCATCATTTTTTTATAAATGATAAAATTAACTTGATTTTTGATTAATTGGTGGCTATAATATAAATTAGATTATTATATTGTTTACAGAAAGAGAGTTTGACTCAATGAGAAATTACGATTTCAAAAACTGGAGTTTGTTGTTGACGCCCGACGTTGTTTCGCTGCTTACGACGATTCACGAATACAAGGGTGAGCAAGCTCTGTTTATAGAAGCAAAGGCAGATGTGCTGACAAGCCTGCTTGACATTGCTAAAATTCAGAGTGCCGAAGCATCAAACAAAATTGAAGGCATCTATACCTCTGATGAGCGAATCAAAAAGATTGTTATGAATAAGGCTTTGCCCCAGAACAGAAGCGAGCAGGAGATTGCCGGTTACCGTGACGTGCTTGCAACAATTCACGAAAATTATGACTATATTCCCGTCAGGCCTTCGTTTATTCTTCAGCTTCACCGTGATTTATATAAATTCAGCGGTAAATCTATTGGTGGTAACTATAAAAACAGCGATAACGTTATTGCGGAAGAAGACGAAAACGGCAACCGTTTTGTTCGTTTTCAGCCTGTTCCCGCTTGGGAAACACAGCAGTCAATTGAAAACCTCTGTGCTGCTTTTGATGCTGAACTTGCAAAAGGCGATGCAGATCCGCTTATTCTTATTCCGATGTTTATCCTCGATTATCTTTGCATTCATCCGCACAACGACGGTAACGGCAGAATGAGCAGATTGCTGACACTCCTGCTTTTATACCGTGCAGGATATATTGTTGGCAAATATATCAGCATTGAACGCATCATCGAACAGACAAAAGAGACTTATTACGAAGCTTTGCAGTCAAGTTCTTTTGGTTGGCACGAAAATAAAAACGATTACGCTCCGTTTGTGCGCTATATGCTCGGAGTTGTTGCGGCGGCTTACCGTGAATTCTCATCAAGAGTGAAGCTTCTTACTGCAGGCTCAAAGCCTGAACGCATAAGAAACATCATCAAAGATACACTCGGCAAGGTTACAAAATCCGAAATTGCCGAGCAATGCCCCGATATCAGTCAGGTAACGATTCAGCGCACGCTGAATGAACTTGTCAAAAACGGCGATATAATCAAAATCGGCGGCGGCAGATACACATCATATACTTGGAACAGGGAGAAAGATTGATTATGATTACAGGCGAACTTAAAAATAAAATTGATTCCCTTTGGGATATTTTTGCAGCAGGCGGACTTGTTAACCCCCTCGACGTTATCGAGCAGATAACCTATCTTATGTTTATCCGTGACCTTGACGATGCCGATAACCGTAATGCAAGAGAGAGCGCAATGCTCGGCTTACC
>JAZSAH010000179.1:0-12957 GCA_045601745.1 Acutalibacteraceae bacterium | reverse complement strand
CCGATGCAGTCAAGGTTGTTTACATAGGTACTGTTGCTGAGACAGGTGAGCGTGACGACCCGATTCACTGGGCACGTACAGGCGACCCCATCAAAATCAGCGTTTACGACCACTATGCAACAAGTAAGGTTATTGCCGAGTCTATCTTCGCAGAATCCGGCCTCAAGCATTGGGTTTCCCTTCGCCAGTCCGGTATTCTTTACCCCGAAATCCTCAAGAATATGGAACCCATTATGTACCATGTTGTTATCAACGGTGTTCTTGAATGGGCAACAGTTGAAGACTCAGGCCGTCTTATGGTAAATGTCTGCGGTGATGATATTCCTGAAGAATTCTGGAGAAGATTCTACAACATCGGTTCAGGTGCTCAGTACAGAATCACAAACTTCGAATTCGAAAAGCTTCTTCTCGGTAAATACGGTCTTGGTCTCGGCGATCCCAGAAAGCTCTTTGACCCCGACTGGTTCATAACAAGAAACTTCCACGGTCAGTGGTATCTTGACTCAGATGTACTTGAAAGCTATTGTCATTTCCGTGCCAATATGCCCATTGAAGACTACTTCAAGAGCGTTATGAACAGAGTTGAATGGTTCTATAAGCTTGCAAAGCTTGCAAAGCCCTTTGCATTTGCTGTTAAGCCCTTCATGAAGAAGATTGCAAAGACTCCCGTTTACGGTACTCTCTGGTGGAGAGAAAACAATGTTACCGAAAGAATCAACGCTTATGTTGGCTCAAAGGAAAAGTGGGAGGCTATCGGCAGCGACTGGAGCAAGGTTAAGGTTTACCGTCCCGACGATGATCCCAAGAAGGCTCGCGTTCTTGATCACGGTTATGATGAAACAAAAGACTTTGATTCACTCACAATCGAAGTCCTCAAGAAGGCTGCTGCATTCAGAGGCGGCGAATGCCTTGCAACAGAAATCGTTGATATGTATACTCCCGTTCTCTGGAAGTGTGCTCACGGTCATGAATTCATGATGTCACCCAACCTTGTTCTCAGAGGCGGTCACTGGTGCAACGAAGAACTTCCCTCAACCCTTGAAAAGGCTGAACAGAAGAAGTTCCGTTGGGCATATGATGATGAAGCAAAGGTTAATCCCTTCTTCGCTCAGGTATGGTATCCTCTCCATGACAAGAATGAAAACAACGTATATACCGAAGAAATCTACAGAGATTTCAAGGAATACAAGAACTGATAATATTAACATACTGCAGCGGTGTCTTTCTTCGGAAAGACACCGTTTTTTTATTTATTAGATATTGTATGTTTTATTTATTTATGATAAAATACAATATATATAACTTTATATATAACTTTTTTAAGGAGATTTATCGCTATGAGAATTCTCAGAGTGTTACTGATATTATTGATTTGCATTGCAACGGTTATATTGCCGTCATGCAGTGTTTTTAACAGCCTGACCGTTAACAACACCGAGCTTAAAATCGGAGTTTCGGGCATATCCGGGCAGTTCAATCCTTTCTATTGTGAAACGGATGCCGATAAGCAGATTGTTGCACAGACCGCACGACCTGTTCAGAGAGTTGCAACGGATAACACTCTTGTTAATCACAGCGGAGGAATATCTTATGAGTTCCTCAGCGAAAACAGCGTCAAATATACCGTTTCCATCAAAGACGATATGATGTTTTCTGACGGATCAAACATCACCATTGATGATGTTATCTTCTTTTATCATTTCATTTCCGATGCCACCTATGACGGAACATACAAAGATTGGTATCTCAACGATATCGAAGGTGTCAAGGAGTATTATTTTGACGATAAAAACTACAGAACATCTTTGACGAATATTGAAAAAACCGTCAGCGAGAAATACACTCTTGCAACAATCGCTGACGATGATTATGTTAATTATCTTATTGAAACAAAGCTTGAAGGAAAATTTGACGGCGATATTAATTCTGCATCTCCCGACGGTAAATCATGGAAAGACTATATTGAAAGTCTCGGCTATTCCGATGATCTCAGCAAATTGGGTAAAAGACCGACGGAGGCACAGCTTACAAAATTTGTTGCAACCGTTGAGGCAGAAAAGAATCCTCTCGGTTATAACCCCGAAAAGTGGTACAGAGAAAAGCTTTATAACGAATATATAAAAAAGAATTATTCCGACGGAATTGATGTTTCCGAGATTTCGGGCATCAAAAAAATCAATGACTACACCTGCACGGTTGTTTTCAATTCAAGAAACATCAATGCTGTTTCTCAGCTCAATGCTCTTCTTGTTTCAAAGAATTATTATTCTGCCGAATATATCAAAGGCTCTGCTGAGAAAGTCAAAGAAATGAACGGTATTTCTGCTGTCTGTTCCGGACCTTATGTGGTTACGGATTATAACCCCGGAAAAGCTGTTGCATCATTCAATGAGTTTTATTCCGATGCAGACTGCGATTTTGACAGCCTTGAGTTTGTGGAAACATCTGCTGATGATGCCGTTAAGGATGTCACTTCGGGAAAAATCGATGTTGTTTCCGTTGATGCATCATCATCTGTTATAAGTTCTCTTGCCGATAAGCCCGTAAGCTATTTTATAACTAACAAAAAGGAATATATATCTGTTTTCTTCAATCCGAGAAGTCTTGAAGAAATAGTAAGGTCGAGTCTTATGGGTGTGCTTTCCGTTAACAGTATGCTCGAAAATGAAATCGGTTCATATTATACAAGCCTTCTTCATCCGATAAGCATCAGGTTTTCGGAATATCCTTCTCAGAACACAATTCCTTATTATAATGACAAGAATTTTGAGGCTTACGCAAATTATGCCAAAAATCCTGTTAAAGAAGTAACGGCGTATTGCAGTTCCGATGAAAACAGTATAGAATATAAAATTCTTGATGCATACAAAACAATTCTTTCTGATAAAAAAATAAAGCTTGATATTGTCCTGACCGATGAAACAGGAATGAGAAATGCTGTTTCTTCGGGCAAAGCGGATTTATGGATTGAAGCTGTGCCTGACGGTGCAACCTGTGATAAGTATGAGTATTATAACAGTCTCGGAAAGCTGAATTATACAGGTCTTAACGATGTTCAGATTGATGAAATGACAGAAAAAATCCGTTCTTCAATCGGTTTTTCCGATAAAGCTCAGATGACAGAAGAACTCATGAAGCTTGTTATGAAATACGCAGTTGAAAGCCCTGTGTGCCAGCTCCAGACGGTAACAGTTTATAATACAGAAACCGTCAATCCCGACTCTCTTGCGGGTTTTGATAATTATGACGGCTTTACCCATATTATTCCTTATCTCGAAGAAAAATAATTTCATAAACGGGTGATAAAAATGTCAAAACTTCTTTCTGTTGCGAAAAAAACCGTGAATTCCGTTAAATTCAACGGCGTTATTGAAGAAAACTATGATAATTCCGTTGCTCTGACTCCTCCGATGGGATGGTCGAGCTGGAATCTTTTCCGCAACAAAATAAATGAGGATCTGATTTATGAAACGGCGAAGGCACTCAAAGAAAGCGGTCTTGCCGATTGCGGATATCAATATGTTAATATTGACGACTGCTGGCAGTCTTCAATGAGAGATAAAAACGGCAGGCTTCAGGGGGATTTGTCTTCGTTTCCCAACGGAATTAAAAATCTTGTCGAAAAAGTCAATGCTCTCGGACTGAAGCTTGGCATATACAGTTCAAACGGCACTCTCACCTGCGAAGACTTGCCTGCAAGTCTCGGCAAAGAGGCTCTTGATGCCGATACCTTTGCCGAATGGGGAATCGAGTATTTCAAATATGATTTCTGTCATAATATTCCGATTTCCGTTCAGGCACCCAAAATTCTCGGAATTTCGATAACCAATCCCAAAACCTGCAAAGAAACAGAATACAGTGTCTATGATGCCGTTTTAACAGGTGATGCGGAAATAATCAACGAAAAGAAGCTCAGCTTTATTTCGGGCCTTTCTTCAAATGCCGGTGCGTGCGAATTCAGAAACATAACCGCTTCCGAAAGCGGCGAATATATTCTTACCGTTACTATAAGAAAATCGGGAAGATATTCAAAGCATCTTGATATCCTTGTCAACGGAACGGATATTTACAGAACAGACCTTCCTGCAACAAAATCTCCGACACCCGACGGCAAGCACCAGGTGAAAATATTCCTCAATGAAGGCGTCAATACGGTGAAACTTTTCAATTCTGTTGCTTCAAGGCATGACAGCGCCGCAATTCAGTATCAGACTATGGGCAAGGAGCTGAAAAGAGCAACAAAGGAATATGCAGAGAAGAATGGCTGTGAAGAAAAACCGATAGTTTTTTCCATTTGTGAATGGGGCAGAAATTTCCCGTGGCAATGGGGTTCAAAGGCAGGAAACCTCTGGAGAACAACTCCCGATATCATTCCCAAGTGGTTTTCGATACTCGGAATATATGAGTTCAATGTTCTTCTTTATAAGCATTCGGGAATCGGTTCGTGGAATGACCCCGATATGCTTGAAGTCGGAAACGGGAATCTCACATATGAAGAAAATAAATCGCATTTTACCCTATGGTGCATGATGGCGGCACCGCTTATTCTCGGAAACGATATCAGAAAGTTTATTAAATCCGACGGAAGCGTTGACACCGATAATCCGACCTATAAGATTGTTTCGAACAGAAATCTTATTGCCGTCAATCAGGATGCTCTCGGAATTCAGTGCCGCAGAATAAAATCAAACGGAGCAGAAGATATTCTCGTCAAGCCTCTTGAAGGCGGAGAATTCGCCGTTTGCCTTTTCAACAAAGCAAACTCCCTTGCAAGAATGGAGTGCTCAGTTAAAGACATTGCAATGATGCCGTTTGTCGGAGTCAATTATGCCGATGAATATGAAGCAACGGAGCTGTGGAGCAACGATGTCATAACGGTCAGAGATAAAATTGAAGTGAGTGTTCCGCCTCACGGCGTTAAAATTTTCAGAGTAAAGGTGAAATGATATGTTTGATAAAATAAAAGAAAAGTTTTCATACGGCAACGGAGCAGGCGATTATACCATTCCTCTTGTCAGGCTTGATATTATGCCTGAAAATACGCCCGATGAGCTGAAATATCTTTATGATTTTTCGGTTGTCGACAACGGTCTTGATTACATTGGTCATCCCGATGCAATTCTTTTCAAGGATGGAAGAATTCTTCAGGTTTATCCTTCGGGTCACGGCAAAGGTGCCGTCAGAAGCAGAATAAGCACAGACGGCGGACTGACTTATACTTCCGAAATAGAAAATCAGCCGAAGTCTTGGGAGAATTCAAGAGAAACACCGACAGTTTACCGACTTGAATTTTCTGACGGTTCACCCGATAAAATCATTCTTTTCTCGGGCAATCCCGACTGGCGTGACGGCAAGGGTACCGTCGGCGGTTTCAACTATTCGCTTTCCGATGACGAGGGTAAAACATGGACTGAATTTGAGCTTGTATTTTCGAAAAAAGACGATGTGACGGTTATACCCACCGTTGCCATGGCATCTCTCACCAGACTCAAGGAAAACGGAAAATTTGTTGATAAGTGGATGGCGTTCTTCCATGACCACTGGGGCGGATTTATTAATTATAAAACAATTCTCTCTTTCGAAAACGGAAAGGCAGTATGGAGCAAACCCGAGCCTTATTTTAAAGAACACAGAAAAATCGAAAAGAGTGCAAAAATGTGTGAAGTTGAGGTTATCCGTTCAGACAGAGGAACCGGAGATGAGCTTTGCCTTATTGCAAGAAGCAATAACAAACGATATAATTCCCTTATTTCGTTCTCGAAAGACGAAGGAAAAACCTGGTCTGCACCGAAGTTTGTTCCCTGTGCACTCAACGGAGAAAGACACAAGGCGGATTATCTTCCCGACGGCAGACTGTTCATCACTTTCCGTTCAATCGAAAGAAGCAAGAAAAGAATCAAAACAAACTATGAAGTCAAGGGCAGAAATTGGTACAGCGAAGGCTGGATTGCCTGGGTCGGAACATATGATGACTTGAAAAAAGGCAAAGAAGGTCAGTACAGAATTAAGCTTGCGCATACATATCTCAACAGTCAGACCGAGCCTTGCATAACAGCCAACGGCGATACGGGTTACTGCGGCAATGTTGTTCTTGATGACGGAACCGTTGTTACCTCAACCTACGGCTGCTTCGGTGAAAAGAATGCCGACGGCAAGTATAAAACATATGTTGTTTCAAAGCGTGTTAATCTTAAAGATGTTGATAAGCTTATAAAATAATTGTAAAGGAGAATAAACATGGGACTTATTAAAGCAGGTATAGGAGCAGTCGGAAGTGTTCTTGCAGACCAGTGGAAGGAGTTTTTCTATTGTGATGCGCTTGATGACGATGTGCTTATGGTTAAAGGACAGAAAAGAATCAGCGGCCGTTCGTCAAACACAAAGGGCAGCGATAATGTTATTTCAAACGGTTCGGGAATAGCAGTTGCCGACGGTCAGTGCATGATTATTGTTGAACAGGGCAAGGTTGTTGAAGTTTGTGCCGAACCCGGTCAGTTTACCTATGACAGCTCAACGGAACCCAGCATTTTTTCCGGAAAGTTCGGTGAGTCACTCAAGGAAACATTCAAGCTTATCGGTAAGCGTTTCACTTTTGGCGGCGATACCGGAAAGGACCAGAGAGTTTATTATTTCAACACAAAGGAAATTCTTGATAATAAATTCGGAACAGCAAACCCCATCATGTTTGAGGTTGTCAATAAGAGAATCGGAATGAGCAGAACTGTTCAGGTGAGATGCAACGGTGTTTATTCCTACAGGATTTCTGACCCCATTCTTTTCTATACAAGACTTGCAGGCAATGTGAGCGATGAATACAGAAGAGATGAAATTGATATGCAGCTCAAAACTGAGTTTATCTCGGCTTTACAGCCTGCATTTGCAGCTCTCACGGAGCTTGAGCTTCGTCCTGCGCAGATTCCTGCACACACAAATGAGCTCAAGAATGCAATGAACGCTGCTCTCAAATCCGAATGGACAGACCGCAGGGGTATTTCCGTTGAATCGATTGCAATCAATCCCATCACTCTCACCGAAGAGGATATGAAGAAAATCAATCAGATGGAAGATGCCGCAACTATGGGCTCAAATCCCTTTATGATGGCAGGCAGAATGACCGATGCTCAGGCTAACGCCATGGAGGCTGCAGCTTCAAATGAAGGCGGTGCAATGGCAGGCTTTATGGGTATGGCTATGAATAACGGCGGTTCAAATGCTGCTCAGAATTTCTATAACATGGGCGTTCAGCAGCAACAAGCACAGCAGCAGAAAGCTGAAGCTGAAAACGGCTGGAAATGCTCATGTGGCAAAACAAACAACGGTAAATTCTGCGTTAACTGCGGTGCATCAAAGCCTGCAGACGGCTGGAAATGCGCTTGCGGTGCTGTGAATATGGGCAACTTCTGCCCTGAATGCGGTGCAAAGAGACCTGCCGATGCGCCTCTTTACAGATGCGATAAATGCGGCTGGAAACCCGAAGACCCCAAGAATCCTCCCAAGTTCTGCCCCGAATGCGGCGATAGATTCGATAATTCCGATATTCAGTAATTAATAAAAGTGAGAAATATAATGAAAAAATCCAATGCATTTGCGCTTATCCCCATCGGTGTGTTCGTTGCGTTTTATCTGACACTCGGCATTATCTTTGAATATGTCATGAAAATGCCGATGGGATTCTATAACGTTCCCGTTGTTGTTGCATTTCTCGTTGCGCTTCTTGTGGCTGTTATTCAGACAAAGGGGATTTCGCTCGATGAGAAATTTGGAATAATGGGGGAGGGAGTCGGCGATAAAAACATAATCACCATGCTCCTGATTTTTCTGCTTGCAGGTATGTTTGTCGGAGTTGTCGGAAGAAATTCGGCGGAAAGTGTTGCATATTTTCTGCTTTCGGTAACTCCTCCGAAATTTGCGATTGTAATTCTTTTTATAATCAGTGCTTTTGTATCAACCGCAATGGGTACTTCCGTCGGAACGATAACCCTTATAACACCTATTGCCGTTGCAATTTCAACAGGCTCGGGATTCCCTTTGTCTCTGTGTGTCGGCACGGTTGTCGGCGGTGCAATGTTCGGAGATAACCTTTCATTTATTTCCGACACAACAATTGCTGCCTGCAACGGTCAGGGTTGCAAAATGAAGGATAAATTCAGAACCAACCTTGCAATAGTTGTTCCTGCCGCAATCGTAACCTTAATTCTGATTTCCATTCTTTCGTTGGGCTCTGAAATCACAAACGGAATAATGAAGGACTATAATCTTGTTGAAATAATTCCGTATGTTCTTGTTCTGATAAGCGGAATTGTCGGCATAAATGTTTTTCTGACATTGATTATCGGTATAGTTTCGGGAAGTATAATTATGCTCGTTAACGGTGCAATGACATTCCCTGACCTTCTTTCGGGAATGGGAAGCGGTGCATCGGGAATGTTTGAAACCTCAATGGTTGCAATTCTTGTTGCCGCACTCTGCGCACTCATAAAACATAACGGTGGTTTTGATGCACTCCTCAACGGTATACGCCGTGTTTTCAAGGGCAAGAGAAGCGGTCAGCTCGGCATAGGTCTGCTTGTCGGTCTTATGGATATAGCAACCGCAAACAATACCGTTGCAATTGTTATGGCAAATCCTATAGCTGCCGAAATGGCGAGAGATTTCGGTGTTTCCAACAGAAAAACCGCATCGATTCTTGATACGTTTTCCTGCATTGTTCAGGGCTTCTTACCCTACGGCGCACAGATTCTGGTTGCAATCTCTGCGGTAAACACTCTCGGATTTGAAATATCGGCTTTTGATATTATCAAAAACCTTTTTTATCCGATGATGCTTCTTATAAGCTCACTTTTGTTTATTTTCTTTGTGCCTGAGAAGGAATCTGCCTGATATCAGGGAGGTGATTACCATGACAGAACGCAGTTTCAGAGTAAACGGTATAGATTTATATACATTTTTAAATCCTCACCTGCACAGTTTCTGCATTTCACTTTATGTCAGAGCCGGTAGTCTTTTCGAGGATGCTTCCGAGTGCGGAATAACTCATCTGCTTGAACATTCAATATATAGAAATATTAAAAGATATTATAATAATCTTTATGAATTGATGGCTCAGCACGGTCTTGATATGAATGCAACAACTTATAAAGAGTTTGTTGTGTTTTCTGTTGACGGACCTGATGAAAGCTTCGGCTTTGCATCAGAAATTTTATTGCATATTTTTGATGAAATTGCACTCACCGGAGAAGATTTCCGCCTTGAGAAAGAACGCATTTATGCGGAAATATATGAAAAAGACGAAAAAAGCACAGTGGAATACCGTTTCAGAAATACTGTCTGGAAAGGAACGAGCGTTCAGAAAAGTACGCTTGGATGTTGCAGCGGTATTGAAAAAATTTCGCTTAAAAAGCTCAATTCTTACCGTGAAAAGGTTTTTGCAAAAGATAATGTTTTTATATATGTAACAGGCAATGTAAATAACTGTTCAATTGAAAAACTGATAAGTAAGCTTTCCGATGTCAGAATCAACAACTGTTCACCGAATTTCGAAAATAAGGTTAACAACATCGGTGATTTTTTCAATCGTGATAAAAACATTACCGTTAAACAAAGTGACTGGACATATATACAAATCGGTTTTGATGTTGAAACGCAGAGATATAAAAGCGGTGTTCATGAATTGCTGTATTCTGTTTTGTTTAAAGGTGACGGTGCTTTGTTTTATAACATGATGTCAGAGGAAAATGCTTTTGTTTATTCCTATGACTCAACTTATGAGCAATACGATGATTTAAGTAATCTGTATTTCAAATTTGAAATTGCCCCTCAGAAAATCTATTCAGGATTTACGGCTGTTGCAGAAATTCTCAATGATTTCAAAAACGGAAAATTCAATTTTGAAGCTTCTTTGAATTTAGAAAAATCAAATTGCAAACGTGACCTTGATAATGTCGGTGGACTTAATTGGTCATTGGCGTATTATAATCATATTCTCAAATCTGACGGTATTGATTATTCCAAAGACGGATACGGAATTTATGGCGGCTTGTCCAAAGATGATGTTATAAAAGCAGCAAAAGAAATTTTTAAAACATCAAATATGACAATTGCCATGAGAGGCAATAAAAGAAAAATTGATATCGAAAAGATATATGAAATAATGGAAAGCATAAATTAAAAAACCGTGTATGGTTTTGAACCATACACGGTAATTTTTTATCTTTCCTCTCGGAAATAATTCAGTCCGAGGCTTGCGGGTGGAAGGTTTTCTCTCTTTCTGCGCATACTGACGAAAACGAGAACAATGATAGTAACAATATAGGGAGTCATTTTCAGAAGCTCCTGCTGTTCAAATGAAAGGTTGGGAATATAGTTATAAACTACTAAAAGTCCGCCGAAAAGGATTGAACCTAAAATGCTGAGATTGGGTTTCCATACCGCAAAAATAACAAGTGCAATTGCAAGCCATCCTCTGTCACCAAAGGCGTTGTTTGACCATATGCCGTCTGCATAGTCCATAACATAGTAAAGACCGCCGAGACCTGCGATAACGCTTCCTATGCAGGTTGAAACATACTTGTATCTGTCAACATTGATGCCTGCGGCATCTGCTGTTGCAGGGTTTTCACCGACTGCACGGAGATGAAGACCTACTCTTGTTTTATTGAGGATAATCGCTGCTGCAACAGCAATTATTATTGCTGCATATGCGAGAAAACTGTATGAGAAGAAAAGCTCGCCGATTTTGCCGAGTTTTTCGGCAAAGGGGAGAGTGGTTTTGAAGAAACGGCTTGTTTCAACAAGAGCAATTGAAGGGGTATCGCTGTCGGTAAGCTTGATGAGTGAACCTCCGAAGAAGTTACCGAAGCCGACACCGAAGGTTGTCATTGCAAGACCGGTAACATTCTGGTTTGCATGAAGTGTAACGGTAAGCACGCAATAGAGAAGTCCCATCAGCAGCGAGCCGAGAATTGAAGCGGCAAGAGGAATGAGTATTGCAAGAACGGGGCTGAGAGTTTCTGCCGACTGTTCATAGAGAAATGCGCCGATAACACCTGAAATTGCTCCGACATACATTATGCCGGGAATACCGAGGTTAAGATGACCGCTTTTCTCGGTTATGATTTCGCCCGTTGAGCCGTAAAGAAGGGGAATACCTTGCATGACTGCACGGTGTATAATCGAAACAATCATTTGTTCTTAACCTCCTTCTTTTCTCTGAATTTGATTGAATAGTTGATGAAAAATTCGCTGCCGATAATAAAGAAGATGATAATTCCCGTTATAATATCAGCAAAAGAATTGTTCAGCTCAAACTGTGATGAGATGGCAATTGCGCCCTTTTCCATAAATACAATCAGGAACGAGGTCAGGAACATCATAAGAGGATTGAACTTTGCAAGCCAGGAAACCATGATTGCGGTGAAACCTCTGCCGCCGGCGGTTTCTGCGGCGATGGTATGGTCTGTGCCGGCAACCATTATGAGACCTGCGATACCGCAGATTGCACCTGAAAGAATCATTGTTCTGATAATAACTTTCTTAACATTGATGCCGATGTATCTCGCTGTATTTTCACTTTCGCCGACAACCGAAATTTCATAGCCGTGTTTTGAGTGCTTGAGATAAATATACATGAAAACAGTAAGTCCGACAACAATTAAAATATTGAGCAGATATTCCTGACCGAGAATTGACGGGAACCAGCCTTCGTTGTTTGTTGCGTTGATTGTTCCGATGCTGCCCGTACCTTTGGGAACAGAATACTTATATGCGAAATATTTGACAAACTGCATTGCAATGTAGTTCATCATGAGAGTGAAAAGAGTTTCGTTTGTATTCCAGTATGCTTTGAAGAATGCGGGAATAAATCCCCATACAGCGCCGCAGATAATGCTTGTAACAACCATTGTAAGCATCAGAAGAGGGGGGCTGAGAGTATCGGTAAGGTTAATCATGCAGAGTGCAGCTGCAAGACCGCCCATGAGAACCTGACCCTCTGCGCCGATATTCCAGAACTTCATTTTGAATGCAGGAGTAACGGCAAGAGATACACAAAGGAGCAAGGCTATTCCCTGAAGAAGATTCCATATTCTTCTCGGAGAACCGATAGCGCCGTCAATCATTGTTGCATAAACCTCAATCGGATTCTGACCCGTTAAAAAATAAGTAAGAAAGCCGCAGACGATAAGCGATGCAAGGATTGCACCGGCTCTGATAAGAAGGGATTGCCACATCGGAATTGAACTTCTCTTGACAATGTGAAAAAGAGGTTCATGATTTTTTGCTGCAGGTTTACTCAAGGTTCTCACCTCCGTCGTTCTTTGTCATAAGAAGACCTATTTCTTCTTTCGTTGTGTTTCTCGCATCAACAATTCCTGTTATCTTGCCGGAATTGATAACCATAATTCTGTCGCAAAGGTCAATCAGAACGTCAAGGTCTTCACCCACAAAAATGATTGCAACTCCGCTTTCCTTCTGCTGATTGAGAAGATTATAAATCAGATAAGACGAGTTGATATCAAGACCTCTTACGGGGTAAGCAACCATGAGAACCGTGGGCGAAGCGGCGATTTCTCTGCCGACAAGCACCTTTTGAACGTTACCGCCCGAAAGACGGCGCACGGGAGTTTTTGCGCTGGGTGTAACTACTTCAAGCTCCTCAATAATTCTGTTTGCAAGGTCTTTCGGCTTTTTGCGTTCAAGGAAGGCAGATTTGCCTTTTTTATAGCTTCTGAGAAGCATATTGTCAATAATATCCATGTTACCCACAAGACCCATTCCGAGTCTGTCTTCGGGCACAAATGAAAGACGCACACCCAGTTCCTTGATTTTAACGGGAGTCTTGTCACGAAGATTTTCTGTTTTTCCGCTTGACGGGTCGTGATAGAGAATTTCACCCTCATTAAGCTTCTGCAGACCTGCGATTGATTCGAGAAGCTCTCTTTGACCGCTTCCGGCTATGCC
>JAZSAH010000178.1:0-17189 GCA_045601745.1 Acutalibacteraceae bacterium | reverse complement strand
GCTCGGCTATCACAGCCAGGTTATCCTTGCAGGCAGAAGAATCAATGACGATATGGGCAAGTATGTTGCCGAAAACGTTGTTAAAAAGCTTATTGCCGCAGGAAAGAATGTTAAAGATGCAAAGGTTGCAATCCTCGGCTTTACATTCAAGGAAAACTGTCCCGACACAAGAAACACAAGAGTTATTGACATAATGAACGAACTCGGCGAATACGGCATTGCTCCCGTTGTTGCAGACCCCGTTGCAGATGCCGAAGAAGGCAAGCAGCATTACGGGATTGAATTCGTTGACACTGCAACAGTCAAAAATATGGATGCGGTTATCATTGCCGTAGGTCATACGGAATTCATGAGCTTTTCGATGAATGACATCGATACAATGTTTGCAAACGGCAACAATTCAGGCAAGGTTCTTGTTGACGTCAAGGGTATTCTTGACAGAAAAGCTTATACAGAAGCAGGTTATCAGTACTGGAGGCTTTAATAATGGGTTACAGACATCTTGTTTTCCCCGAAAATTCGTTATTTCTCGTTACGGGCGGTGCAGGCTTTATCGGCTCAAACCTCTGTGAAGCCATTCTTGAAATGGGTTACAGAGTACGCTGCCTTGACGATTTATCGACAGGCTCACAGAAAAATGTTGATATGTTTCTCTCAAACCCCAACTATGAATTCATAAAGGGCGACATCAAAGACCTTGATGTGTGCATGAAAGCTTGCGAGGGCGTTGACTATGTTCTCAACCAAGCTGCATGGGGAAGCGTTCCCAGAAGCATTGAAATGCCTCTTTTCTACTGTGCAAACAACATCAGCGGCACCCTCAATATGCTTGAAGCTGCAAGACAGAACAATGTCAAAAAGTTTGTTTATGCTTCATCGTCATCCGTTTACGGCGATGAGCCCAATCTTCCGAAGAAAGAGGGCAGGGAAGGCAATCTTCTTTCTCCCTATGCACTCACAAAGAGATGCGATGAAGAATGGGCAAAGCAATACACAAAGCACTACGGTCTTGACACCTACGGAATGCGTTATTTCAATGTTTTCGGCAGACGCCAGACTCCCGACGGTGCTTATGCGGCAGTTATTCCCAAATTCATAAAGATGCTTATAAACGGCGAAACCCCCACCATCAACGGTGACGGCAAACAGAGCCGTGACTTCACATATATAGAAAATGTTATTGAGGCAAACCTCAAAGCCTGCCTTGCTCCCCATGAAGCTGCAGGCGAAGCATTCAACATTGCCTACGGCGGCAGAGAATATCTTATCGATATTTATTACGGACTTACAAAGGCTCTGAATGTTGATATCGAACCCAATTTCGGTCCCGACAGAGCAGGCGATATCAAGCACAGCAACGCCGATATCTCCAAAGCGAAAGAACTCCTCGGATATGACCCCGAATGGAGCTTTGAAAGAGGAATTGAAGCCGCTATTGAGTGGTATAAGGAAAATTTATGAGCAAAGGTACAATAATTTATTACGGCGGATTCACTCTGCCCGATAAAAGTGCATCGGCAAACAGAGTTGTTTCAAACGGCAAGATTTTTGATAAGCTCGGATATAAGACTGTTTTCATAGGTGCATCTGAAGGCTCATTCGAGGGTTTGAGACCCGTTGAAGGCTGTGAGGATATGTTTGAACACGCTCATCCGACATCAACCAAGCAGTGGCTGATGCATATGCTGAGCGTTGAGCATATCGAAACCGTTATGAAGAATTATGATGATGTAAAAAAAATAATTCTTTACAACGTACCGATGTTCACTTTGCTGAAAGCAAAAAAAGTGTTCTCAAAGAGAAACATTGAAGTTTGCTATGACTGCACCGAATGGACAAAGGATACCGACGGCTCACTGCCCAAAAGACTTTTCAAGGCGTTTGATGAAATTCTCATAAGTAATTTTGCTCATAAGATTGCCGACGGCATGATTGCCATAAGCTCAATGATGGAGAAGAAATATAAAAGCAGCAAAAATCTGCTCATCCTTCCCCCTCTTGTTGATATCAACGATGGTATCTGGCATCAGCAGCCTGAAAATCATGACGGCATTTTTGAATTCTGCTTTGCGGGCATACCCGACGGCAAAAAAGAAAGCCTCGACAAAGTTGTTGAAGCCTTCTGCAATATAAACAAAAAACATACTCACCTTCGCATTATCGGTATAACCGAAAATGATTTCAACAAAATTTATCCCGATTGCTTTATCCCGAAAAATGTCCGCAACAAAATAACATTTATGGGACGGCTTTCACATGAAGAAACAATAAAATATGTTCTCGGATGCGACTGCTATATATTCATCCGTCGCTCCGACAAGCGCAACAATGCAGGTTTCCCCACTAAATTTGCGGAAAGTTTTACCTGCGGTGTTCCAATTATAACAACTGATGTCAGTGATGTCGGAGAATATATCAGAAAAAGCGGAAAAGGCAGTCTTTTAAAAGATATGACAACAGAAAACATATCCGAAGCTATGCTTTATCAGATTGAAAACAAACTTCAGTCAAAATCACTTGACAATACATTTCACTATGAATCATTCATTCAGCCTGCAAAAGACTGGATGAAATAAAACAAAAACAACTATGAAGGAGGGAAACTATGTTCAAAAACGTGCTTTCGTTAGGATTTATCCAGAAAATAGCCGTGTTATATCTTGTCATATGGACTGTTTCTCCTCCCCTTCAGGTTGATACAATCTACCGAATCATTGCACTCGCCTGTGCATTTTTGTGGACAGGAATCTGGTTCATCAGAGAAAACCCAATAACGCTCGGGAAAGAACAAATAGGCGCGATGTTCTTTCTGATATCGGTTCTGGCAGTTGTCTACTTTGAACAATATGATTTGTCTGCCCTGATTAAACAAATCGCTCTCATCATGCTGGTTATATGCTTTATGATGACATATTTCTATGACGATAAATGGGATGAGCTTGCCGGCATTGTTCCCATAGTCCTCATTCTTCTCACAATCTGGAACTACAAAACATTCACGCTTCTTGTTGAAGACCATACAATTGCAAGACTGCTTGTGCGTGACGATGAATCAACATACGATTTTCTCAGACAAGGCATCGGCGGTTACAGTCTGATATATCCTCAGGTCTGCATATCCCCTCTTATTCTGGCATGGACTTTCAAGGCTTTCAGAAACAACAAGCTGTATTTTGCCATCGGCGTTGCATGGGCTTATACCTTTGTAAGATTTCTTGAGCTTGCAGGCTATTCCATTGCTCTTTTTGCAAGCGCAATAGGTCTGATTCTCCTGGTTTTCTACAGAAGCAAGAATATTGTTGCCGCATTCATAATAACAATACTTGCGTTCATCGGAATAATGGCGGCAATCTTATATGTCATTCCGTTCAGAGAGTGGATACTCGAAACCTTTGACGGCATGGCAGTTGCAAACAAGGTAAGAGACCTTGTTTCAACATCGGAATCGGGCGTAACGGGTGACTCCATTCAGCTGAGAATAAATGCTTATTCGGACAGCCTATCAGATATGCTCAAATATCCGATTATAGGTTCACTCTGGCGTGAAAGCGGCGGCGGACATTCTGCTTTGCTTGATATAACATCAAAATACGGCTGGCTCGGCGGCTATGCGTTTTCAATGATGTTCTATCATGTGCCGTTTCACTACAAGCATCAGTACGGCAACGATAAATTCATCACCATCTCAGCAAACGCAACGTTCATAACACTTATATTCGTTTCGTTGCTTGACTCTTTCAATTATTCGTTCACCTGCATGGTTATGATTGTTTCCTCGCTTTTGTTTGAAGATATTATTAAATGGACCGGAGCTGAAAAAACATGAGAGTATTATGGACAGCCAATTTAATACCCGCAAACCTGTCTGCAAAGCTTAATCTTCCGTCGGAAGTGCTTGGCGGCTGGGTTGAATCTATGGCTAAACAGTTAAGCAAGCTTGATGACTTTGAGCTTGCCATAGCATGTAAATGTGAAGAACATTATACTTTTTCCGAAAATATCGACAGAGTTAAATACTATAGTATGAACTACTCCTCATCAACCGGTTTTGATTTGTTGGTTTCTCGTTGTTCTCAAATCATTTCGGAATTTTCACCCGAAATAATTCATATTGAAGGAACTGAATTTATTCATTCAAAAGCTATGCTTTGCGCCGCTAAAGCACATAAAATTCCTGCTGTTGTTTCCATGCAAGGAATATTAAACGGTTACTATAATTATCAGTGCGGCAATCTGCAAATCGATGATATGATGTTCTCCAAATCCTTGACTGATATTTTTTCGGCATGGATACTTCATTTGAGGAAAACCAAGTGGTTCAAACCCCGCATGAAATCCGAAAGAGAAATAATAGAAAACGCAGAATTTATTCTCGGCAGAACAACCTGGGACAGAGCACATTCCTATGCCATTAATCCCACAGCAAAATATTATCCCTGCAGCCGTATTCTTCGAACTCCTTTCTATGAAGAAAAATGGAATCTTGAAAAGATGGAGCGCCACTCGATTTATGTCGGAAACGGCTACAGTGCACTCAAAGGTGTCCACTTTGTTGTTATGGCACTCCCCTATCTGATAAGAGAATATCCCGATATCAAGGTGTATGTTGCGGGATATAAGCCTTATCAGGAAAACGACAAGCGTTCAATCCTCAAAAAGGGATATGCCTCATATCTGAAAAAACTTATTTATGACCTCGGTGTGCAGGACCATATCGAATTTACGGGTCCTCTGAAAGCACCTCAGGTTGCAGAAAAACTTTCTAAAGTCAATGCATATGTTTTATGCTCAACCATAGAAAACAGCCCCAACACTCTCGGCGAAGCAATGATGGTTGGTACCCCCTGCGTTGCATCTTATGTGGGCGGTGTTTCTGACATGGCAGAAGACGGAAAAGAGGCACTTTTCTACAGAAATGATGACCCGAAGCTTCTCGCATGGAACATAAAACGCATTTTTGATAATGATGAGCTTGCTCTTTCACTTTCCGAAGCAGGCAGAAAAAAAGCTCTCGTAACCCACGATGCCGAAAGAAATGCTCAGATGCTCATTGATGCCTATACCGATATTCTGAAAGAAGGAAAATGATATGAGTTACGCACCGATTATAGTATTCGTATATAACCGTGCCGACCATTTTATTGAAACATATAACGCTCTTGCCGCCTGTAAAGAGGCAAAGGATTCCGAGCTTTTTATCTTCTCCGACGGTGCAAAAAACGATGCAGGCAAGGAAAAGGTTAACAAAGTGCGTGCTGCTGTCAATAACGTCAGAAATTCAGGCGATTTCAAATCCGTTACCGTTACCGAAAGTCCCGTTAATAAAGGACTTGCTGCATCAATAATTTCAGGCGTTACGGACGTCATAAATAAATACGGTAAAGTAATTGTTGTTGAGGATGACTGCAAGGTTTCGCCTTTTTTCCTCAGCTTTATGAACAAAGCTCTCAATTACTATGAAAACAACAAAAAAGTCGGTTCAATCGCAGGCTATACACCAATGATTGATTTACCCGACGATTATAAAAAAGATGTTTTTGCCGCATACCGTTCATGCAGTTGCACATGGGCAACATGGAAGGACCGCTGGGAAGGCATAGACTGGGAACTCAAAAATATAAAAGAATTCTATAAATCTCCCGACCTTATCCGTCGCCTCAATTCAAACGGCAGCGACAGATTCATGCGTCTTTACCGCCAGACAAAGGGCAACGGAAGCTCATGGTCGGTAAGATTCGGCGCACATCTTGTAAAAAACAATCTTCTGACGGTCTATCCGAGATTTTCATATATCAGTAACATCGGCTGCGATGAATCGGGCGTTCACAGCAAATCGGAAGACAACGAAAAAATGCGTGTGGATTTATCGAAAGCAATCGAAAATCCCGTTCTGACTGATGTTGATATCGACGGCAGAATTCAGAAAATCATGAAAAAGCATTATTCCTACGGTTTTATTTCGGAAACAAAAAAATTCATTGCAACGGTTTTAATCGTTATCAAAGAAAGATTGAGATGAGATAATGGAAAATCAGGCTCTCATAAGCGTAATAATCCCCGTTTATAATGTTGAAGATTATCTGCGTGAGTGCATAGACAGTGTTCTTTGCCAGACATACGGAAACTTTGAAATAATCCTTGTCAACGACGGCTCAACCGATTCCTCAGGTAAAATCTGCGATGAATATCTTGAAAAAGACGAGAGAATAACCGTTATCCATCAGAAAAACTGTGGACTCTCCGTTGCAAGAAATACAGGTTTTTCAGAGGCTGACGGCTATTATGTTTATTTCCTCGACAGCGATGATTACATTGCCGAAAACGCATTTGAAACTCTCCTTGAAATTGCAGAAAAAGATAACAGTGACATAGTATTTTTTGATGCGGTTTCATTTGCAGATACAGATGATTTTACCGTCAAACAAAACTATATACACAAGAATAAATACAAGACCGATAGCGGATACAAAGTTTTTTCTGCACTAACCAAAAACAAAGAATATCACAGCGCCGTACCGCTTCTGTTTATAAAGAAGGATTTTTTATCAGACAGCAAAATAAAATTTATCCCGGATATATTATATGAAGATATGGTATTCACATATCAGATTTTCTGCAAGGCAGCAACTGTTTCGCAATGTTCTGAAGCTCTTTATCATCGAAGATACCGCAAGGACTCAATAATGACATCTTCCAAAACAATAAAACATTTTACAAGTTGTATAGATGTTTGTAATATCAATATGAATTTTACTCGTGAAACTTTAGGAACCAATATTCCTTCTGAGTTTTACAACTATCTTTCACGTTGCGCTTTCAATGTTTTCAATGTTTATGAAAGACTCAGCAAAACCGATAAGAAAATTTGTAAGAACGAACTTGATGATTTCAAAATAAATGTTCTTCAAATGAATACATACAACGACAAAGCTCTTAAAATGCGTTGCCACGGAAAAGCATTCTGGTTTATATATAAAATTTTTGAAAAAACAGTCGGCAGACTTATGAAAGGGACAAAATGAGCAAAAAAGGAAAAGTTCTGATGGTTATGCCCGTTATGAAAGGCGGAGGTGCAGAAAGAGTTGCATCCCTGCTTCTCAACGAATTCAATCGCAACGGATATGACTGCGAATTTCTGCTCACATCATCAAAAGCAGAAGATATCATAAACCGTGATCTGAATCCCGATATTCCGATAACTTCTGTTTATGGCTGCAAAAAAAACAACTTGATTTTCAGACTGTCGGAATTGATTTCATCAATCCTCTGCAAACCTTTTGAAATTCTCGGAATATCAGTACCTGCCGCTTTTGCTTACCTTTCATTCTTTTCTCAGTATCATTATGAAATAAAATCATTGAGAGAAAAATTCAAAAAAGAACCCGAAGCAAAAGTTCTTTCATTCCTCCAGCCATCTGTACCGATGACTCTTATTGCCACAAAAAAATTACCAAACAGCGTTGTTATCTCGGAAAGAGGAGATCCCAAAAGACTGCTCAAAAAACGCTACGGATATAGTTTTATCCAAAAGTATTATCAGCGTGCCAATGCCGTTGTTTTTCAGACAAACGATGCGAAGGCGGTTTATCCCGATAATATTTCCGAAAAAGGAACCGTTATATTCAATCCCATAAATGATAAACTCCCTGAGCCGTACTTCGGTGAAAGAGAAAAATATGTCACCACATTCTGCCGAATCTCAAGGCAGAAGAATCTGCCCGTGCTTGTTGAAGCATTTGCAGATTTTCATAAGGAGTTCAGCGATTACAGACTGAAAATCATCGGCGAACCTCAGAATGATGATGACAGAGCTTCACTTGACGAAACCAAAGCTCTTGCAAATAAACTCGGCATCACTGATTATATCGATTTCATGCCATTCAGCGCTCGGGTGCATGATCTGATTATCCACGATGCCATGTATGTCAATTCATCGGATTATGAAGGTATGTCCAACGCCATGCTTGAAGCTATGGCAATCGGTATGCCTGTTATATGCACAGACTGCCCCATAGGCGGAGCTAATGCAGTTATAGATAATAATGAAAACGGCATTCTCACCGAGGTCGGTAATGCAGACGAACTTTGCGAAGCAATGAAGAAAATCGCTCAAAGCAAGGATTTTGCAGATAAGCTTTCACATAACGCTTCGCAAATCAGATATGACCTCTCTCTCGAAAACACGGCAAAAAAATGGATGGAGCTTTTATAAATGAAAAAACAACTGCTTTTTGTAATCAATCACCTGACCATAGGCGGTATTCAGAAAACTCTGATTTCCGCCCTTAAAGCTGTTGACTACAACAAGTATGATGTTACGGTTTATCTCCGAAAAAACAGAACAGACCTCCTCCCTTTTATCGACGAAAGGGCAAATATAATAATAAATAACGACACCAATAAATATTACAGAAAGCCCCGTGCACTGTGGCTTCAGTTATTAATTGAAATATACAAATTAACAGGAAATAACACAAAAGCTGAAAAGGTAAAAAAAGATCTCAGTGAGCTGATAAACCGATATTGCATGAAATATGAACACAACACCGTTTTTACCAACCAAAAATATGATACAGCTATAGCCTACGCAAACGGATATCCCGCTTACTTTGTGGCGGATTATATAAACGCAGATGAAAAGATTATCTTTTTCCACACAAGCACAAATGATTTGCCCGACGTGCATAAGAAATTTATATCAAAATTCAATAAAGCCGTTGCCGTTCACGACGGATTGATACCGCTGATTTCAGATTGGCATCCGTGTCTTGAAGGCAGAATATCTGTTATTGAAAACTATGTTGATGCCGATACGCTGAAAAATCAGGCATCTGAAAAAATCGTCGCAACGCCTGAGGGCAAAACCGTTTTGTGTTCATGCGGAAGGTTCGCTCCGGTAAAAGGCTTTGATATGGCTGTTAAAACCGCAGAATCACTAAAAAGCAACGGAACGGATTTTATCTGGTATTTTGTCGGCGACGGTCCCGAAAGAAACAGGCTTGAAAATATGATTTCGGAATACGGACTCAAAGACAATATTGTTATCACAGGTATGCAGAAAAACCCCTATCCTTATATGGCGGCTTGTGATATCTATGTTCAGCCATCATATGAGGAGGCTATGCCTGTTACAATTATTGAAGCTCACAGACTTGGCAAACCCGTTATAACTACTGCAACGGTAGGCGGAAAAAAGCTTGTTGAAAACGGTAAAAACGGTGTTATCTGTGAGATAAGCACCGACTCACTTGCAGATGCCATAACAAAGCTTATCAATAATAAGGGTAAATATTCGGATATTGTAAATAATCTTGAAATAACCGACTATTCCCACGAATTCGAAAAATACAAAGAACAATGGAAAAATCTTCTTGAGGGGTGAAAACAGTGAGGTTCAGCATACTTGTTCCTGTATATAATGTTGAAAAATATCTTGAGCAGTGTGTTGACTCCCTGCTTAACCAAACCTATAAAGGTGAATATGAAATAATCCTCGTTGATGACGGCTCAACGGATTCGTCGGGTGCGATTTGCGACAGATATCAAAAAAACAGCCCCGACAGAATCAAGGTTGTTCATAAAGAAAACGGTGGTCACACCTCCGCCCGTCTTGAAGCAATAAAAAACGCAACGGGAGAATACTGCCTTTTCTGTGACTCCGACGATTTTGTTGAAAACAATCTTCTTGAAACATTGAATTATGTTCTTACCGAAAATCCCGATACGGATATGGTTATGTATTCGTTTTGCTATTATGAAAACGACAAAAAAACTCCCCGCAAAATCTCTGTTTTTAACGGAACAGAAATTTATGAAGGCGAATCAAAGAAAAAGCTCTACGAATTGCTTATAACAACTCCTCACTTAAATACTTTATGGACCAAAGCAATTAAAACAGATATTGTGAAAAACGATCCCACAGATTACAGCGTCATCAGAAATAAGGACATAGCGGAAGATGCATATATTATATCATATTATTTAACTGCATGCTCCAAAATCATAAACTACAATAAACCTTTGTATAATTACAGAATTATATCTAACAGTATTTCACGTTCATATACCCCGCAAAAAATTGAAAGAAAAAACTTGATGTTTTTGTATCAACATTTTATGGAACTTCTTCCTGTCTGGGGAATGAACAACAAAGAAACAATTAATAAAATTTACGGTTCTTGTTTCGATAATACAATTTATCTTTTCAGAAAGCATTATGAATACGCCTCAAGCAGACAAAATCGCAAAGCAGTTCTTGATTACAATTGGAATTCTATGCTTTTTGATGAAATTATTGCTGAACCCGAAAAGTACGGAAACAAAAACAACATAAAGATATATCAAATGTATACAAAGAAAAAATATTTCTCATTATATTTTTTCTTTGTAAAAAACAAATTCCGCAATTATCTCAAAAAGATTAAAAGAACGGTTAAAGGGGTGTTACATCTCATATGATTCCTGAAAAAGGTCTTATTTCTGTCATAATGAGCAACTATAACACACCCGAAGAATATCTCAGACCTGCAATAGACAGCATTTTAACCCAGACATATAAAAATTTTGAGTTTATAATAATAGATGACTGTTCAACCGATAACTCTTTATCAATAATTGAATCTTACACAGATGACAGAATAAAAGTTATCAAAAACGAACAAAATCTCGGCATAACCAAATCACTTAACAGAGGTCTTGCCGTTGCCAAAGGCGAGTTCGTTGCAAGAATGGATGCCGATGATATATCTCTTAAAAACCGTTTTGAAAAACAAGTGCAGTTCCTTGAAAGCCATCCTGATCACATCGTTTGCGGCACAGGTGTTGAGCTTATAGGTGACTGGCAGTCAAAACACAGCAACAAAACTATCTGCAGAAAAATTCCCGAAAAAGAATCCTTTCGTATATACCTTCTGTTCGGTAATTTCCCCAACATTGTGCATCCGACGGCAATGTTTAATCACAACCTTTTATTAAAATATAACATCCGTTATAACGAAAACTATCCTCTTGCGCAGGATTACCGTATGTGGATAAGTTGCAGTGAAGTTGCGGAGTGTGCAAACATTCCCGAAACGCTCCTTAATTACCGTGTTCACGGCAAAGCTGTTTCGAGTAAAAGAAAAGAACTTCAGAATAATATTGCAATTCAGATTATGCAAGAGCAGCTTGATAAACTGCAGCTTGATCTGAATGAAGATTATGCCGATATCCATAAGGATTTTATTTACGCCCGAAAACCGTATGATATCAAATGCAAAAAATGGATAAAGATTCTTTTGGCTCATAATAAAAAATATAAAGTTTATAACCAAAAGAAACTCAGGATTATTCTTTGGAAAAAATGGGCTGAAATCTCTTATTTCGGACTTGCAACGCAAAAAAATACTGCTGCAATATTCAAAACCATCTTCAATATACCTTTCCCGTATATTCCACACTTGATCGAAGTAAGACATAACAGAAAAAATAAAAACTGATTTTCGGAGAAGACAGTATGAACAACAATATTGCCGTGAGTGTCATCGTTCCGGTTTACAATGCAAAAAAATATCTCGTGAAATGTCTTGACAGCATTATAAATCAAACATTAAAAAATATTGAAATAATAATTATAGATGACGGTTCTTCCGACGGCTCTTCTGAAATCTGTTTGGAATATGCCGCCAAGGATAAGCGCATTATTTATTTTAAAAAAGAAAACGAAGGTCTTGCAGCTGCCCGTCAAGATGGAATCGAGAGAGCAAGCGGCGAATATATTGGATTTGTTGACTCTGATGACTGGCTTGAGCTCAATATGTATGAAAGAATGTATAATGAAGCATTAAAAGAAACCGCTGATATTGTTTTTTGTAACTGTTTTTTCAATGACAGTGAGACGGACAGAATTCATCTTGAGCCGGGTGTTTATGACAGAAAAGGAATCCAAGAAAAAATTCTCCCCCGTTCTCTTTCGGGCATAAGCCCCAAAGGATCAAATTCTGTTATTCGTTGGAGCAATTGTCTTAGAATTTATAAACTTGCTCTTATCAAAGAAAACGGCATATCCTTTGGAAGAAACTTCAGAAGAAGTCAGGATTTACAGCTTACATTTGAAACAACGCTTCATGCTCAAAAATATGTTTCTCTTAATAATGAATACCTTTATCACAACAGAACAGCAGAAAATGCCGGTTCTCTTTCCAGAGGATACACAAAAAATTATTGGACACTAATCAGACCGCTTATTGATGTTCTCTATAAAGATGTTGAAAAATATAAAGAACAGGATTTAATCAATCAGATGCATTTGTGTGCATTTTTCTTTGCGGCATCCGGAGTGAAGAACGAATACGAAAGCAAAGCTGTTTCATTTAAGGACAAAATAAAAAAACTTAATGAGATTGCACATGATGAAGTTATACAAGCTGCACTTCCGTATATAGAAAAAGAAAAACTCAGCGAATATTATCAAGCTGTCTATTACGGGCTTTGCAAGAAAAGCAGTTTATTTCTATTTCTCAAATACAGTGCTTATGTTTTTAAAAGAGATAAATATAAGCCTTTTGCAAGAAAGCTTATAAACGGAAAAATTACAGGGAAGTTCTTTAAAAAGCTGAAATAAAGTTGGTGAATTAATGAAACACATTGTTTTTGTTATCGGCAATTACAAAAACGGCGGCGTAGCGATGCGTTCAACTAATCTTGCAAACGAGTTTGCTCAAAACGGTTACCGGTCAACTATTCTTGTCACGAAAGAAATTGCCGGAAATATTTTCTTTGAACGCAACAAAAATGTAAACATCGTTTCATTAAATAAATATATCTCTGAACATTCAGATAACGCACTTATCAAAAAAATCGTTAAAAAAAGAAGAATTATAATACGATTACTTAAATATCTCAGATATATTTCAAGATTTTTCCCTGAGGCAGACAGAAAACTCGTCAGTAAAATAAAAGGATTGAAAAGCGGCGAAGCCTTTTTGGCTTTTACAGCAACCAATCCGGACTGCATTTATATTCCGTTCGGTCTCGGATACTTTGAAGCTACATATTCTGCACTTCACAAAAAGAGCAGCATAGTGTATGCTGAACGAACAACGCCTCTTGTAGAGTTCCCCAAAACAGAATTTGAAAAAAAACAGATTATAAAAAAGCTGAAAAAAGCTGATCACGTTATATTGCAAACTAAAAATTCTTTTGATTTTTATAAAACATTTGGCGTAAAGGCAACAGTTATAAACAACCCGATAAAGGCCAATCTTCCCGATGTATATAATGGTGAAAGACGCAAGTGCATTGTAAACTTCTGCAGAATATCATCAGAAAAAAATCTGCCGTTACTGTTTGAAGCCTTTATTGAATTTCATAAAACTCATCCCGATTATACTCTTGAAATTTATGGAAATACCGTTGAACAGCACGAGGAAGAACTTAAACAGAATTACATTAAGATGATTTCTTCGTTAAATGCTGAAGCCTTTATAAAAATACTTTTGCCCAGAGAAGATGTCCATTCCATTGTTCGTGATTGTGCAATGTTTGTTTCTTCCTCCGATTTTGAAGGTCTCTCAAATTCGATGATTGAAGCTATGGCAATTGGTCTTCCCTGTGTCTGCACGGATTGTCTCGGCGGCGGTGCAAGAGAAGTGATAACAGACGGTGAAAACGGTCTTATTGTTCCTGCAGGGAATGCCGAAGAATTATGCGCAGCCATGTGCAGATTGGCTGATAATAAAGAGTTGTCAAAAAAATGCTCTGAAAATGCACAAAAAATAAAAACTGATTTATCCGTTAAAAAAACTGCAGCTAAATGGTTAAAAATACTTGAACAAATCTAATAAAATGGAGAAAATAAATGAGAGGTCAGTACACGAAACGCAAACTCAAAAAAGCAGCAAAAAAAATACAAAGTGTTCTGAAAAACATTCCATACAGCATAAGAAGATTTTTAGTAAGACGCTCTGTTAAAAGCAGAGATTTTTCAATAATTTCAAACAATTGCTGGGCAGGAACGGTGTATCGTTATCTTGATATGCCCTATCTTTCTCCCACGGCAGGGCTGTATTTCTTTTCTGAAGACTACATAAAATTTGTTTCCGATTTGCACTATTATCTTGATACCCCGTTGAAATTTATCGATGCAACCGAGTCTAAATATTATGAAGAACTTAAGAAAAGATATCAAACCGAAAAACCTATCGGAATTATTGATGATGTTGAAATTGTTTTTTTACATTATAAAACCCAAGAAGAAGCAAAAGAAAAATGGGATCGAAGAAAAGCTCGGGTCAACTACGACAACATTATATTAAAGTTTTCAAGGATGAATTTATGTTCCGAAAAAGAAATCGACGCTTTCAACTCATTGCCTTTTGAAAACAAAATATTTATAAACAATCAGCTTCCTTTAAAATATAAAAGCGAGATTTATTTGAATTTATCTGATAATGAACACGGCATTATCAGAGACAATGAGCCTTTCCCCGGAAAACTGAAACTGAAAAAATTGTTAGATAAACCCAAAACAAAATATCCTCAGAACGGTTTGTCATGCTCAAAAAACAATCAAAACTAATTTCATATTATCAGAATAATTCTTTTAATAATGCTATGTTTTTTAAATGTTGATATAAGTTATCATAAAAATGGAGTGGGAAAATGACACAACAAAAATGGACAACTATTGTCAAATCAAGTAACAATGCATTCAATATGGATATTAAAGGTCTGAAAAACTGCAAAGACCTTATACTCCTTTTTGTGCGCAGAACCTTTGTTGCAAAATACAAACAAACTGTTCTGGGTCCTGCCTGGGCAGTTATTCAGCCGTTTTTCACAACGGTTGTTTACTCCGTTTTCTTCGGTAACATAGCAGGTCTCGGTGCATCCGGTGTGCCAAACTTCATATTCTATCTTTCGGGCACAATTGTGTGGACACTTTTTGCAAATTGTCTTACCGAAACCTCCCACACCTTCACAGGCAACTCTGCAATACTTGGCAAGGTCTATTTCCCACGCCTTGTAATGCCGATTTCAACAGCAATTTCGCAATTTATCGGCTTCTTCATCCAGTTTGCTTTTATGCTCTGCTTTATGGTGTATTATCTTATCACCGATGCAGGTCTTAAGCCCAACATATTAATTCTCATTTTCCCGCTTGTGCTCATTCAGCTTGCAATTCTCGGCATGGGATTCGGTATGATTATCTCGGCGCTTACCACAAAATACCGTGACCTTGCAATGGTTGTAAGCTTCGGTGTTTCGCTCTGGTCATACTGCTCTCCCGTTGCATACGATATGTTCAGCCGTTCCCAGCTTGCACCCGGAAGTATGTTCTACAATGTATATATGCTTAATCCCGTTACGCCTGCAATCAACCTTTTCCGCTACGGTGTTCTCGGAACAGGCGAGGTCGACTGGATGTTCTACGGCATAAGCTGGATAACAACTGCATTGGTCGCAATAGTCGGGGCATTGATGTTCAGCAAATCCGAAAAAACCTTTATGGATACAGTGTGAGGTGCGGTATGGAAGAATTAGCAATAAGAGTTGAACACGTTTCAAAGGAATACCGTCTCGGTGCAATTGGTGGCGCAACGCTTAAGGGTGAAATTCAGTCAAAGCTTGCAAAGATATTTCATAAAGAAGACCCAAATTTAAAAATCGGCGAAACTGCTCACGACAAAAATGAGCGCTTTCTCGCACTCAACGATATGTCTTTTGATATCAAAAAAGGCGAAACTGTGGGAATTATCGGCAGAAACGGTGCAGGCAAATCCACAATATTGAAACTCATCTGCCGTGTTACGGCTCCCACCAAAGGCAATATATATCTGAACGGCAGAATAACGTCTATGCTCGAAGTGGGTACAGGCTTTCATCCCGAGCTTACGGGCAGAGAGAATGTTTATCTCAACGGTGCCATTCTCGGAATGAGCAAAGCTGAAATCACCAAGAAATTTGATGAAATCGTTGAATTTTCCGAGGTCGGGCAGTTTATTGACACTCCCGTCAAAAGATATTCAAGCGGTATGAAGGTAAAGCTTGCGTTCGCAGTTGCCTCACATCTCAACAGTGAAATAATGATTATGGATGAGGTCCTTGCAGTCGGAGACGTTTCTTTCCAGAATAAATGCATCGACAGAATGAAAAAGGTTGCAGAAGAAGAAGGCAGAACTATTCTTTATGTAAGCCACAATATGCAGACGGTAAAGAGTCTTTGCAACCGCTGTATTGTTCTTTCTCACGGTCAGGTTGTATATGAGGGCGAAACAGACGAAGCAATTGCTGTTTATATGCAGGATGAAAATCTTGACAATACAACATTTTTTGACACTTCAAATATAAAACGACATCCGAAATGCAATCAGAGACATCTTCTTCAGAATCTTCATATGTATGAATCTGAAACAAATACTCTCAAATACGGAGATTCTTTTCCGTTCCGCATAGAATGGAAAAGCGAAAATGATACTGAAAGACTTCTGATGAAAATGGTCATCAACGGCATTGATACCACTCCCGTCGGGGTTATTTTCGGCGGAGAACTGGAACACAAAACAGGTATGAATTCTGCCGAGTACACTTTCGATACATCGTATCTTGTTCCCGGTAAATATACTGTTGACGTTATATTGTATGATGAGGATAAATCCGGAAGCATAATGTTTTATGACCGTATGACTGCTCTTCGTTTTTCCGTTGAGCACAGCGACAAATCAATCAAATTAAAACACTGGTTCAAAAACTGGGGCAATGCAGTTTTACCCTGCATAGAGCAAATTAACGGAGATGATAAAAATGTATAATTTCAAAGGTGAAACCTTACTTATAACCGGCGGCACAGGTTCATTCGGCAATGCCGTTCTCAACCGCTTTCTTAAAACAGACATAAAAGAAATCCGTGTTTTTTCCCGTGACGAAAAAAAGCAGGATGATATGCGTCACGAATTTCAGGCAAAAATGCCCGAGGTAGCTGATAAAATAAAATTCTACATCGGTGATGTGCGCAACATCGACTCGCTCAGAGGCGCTATGGTTGGCGTTGACTATGTTTTCCATGCAGCAGCTTTAAAGCAGGTCCCCTCCTGCGAATTCTTCCCCATGGAAGCCGTCAAGACCAACGTTATCGGAACGGACAACGTGCTGACTGCCGCAGTTGATGCAGGCGTTAAGTCAATCATCTGCCTTTCAACAGACAAGGCTGC
>JAZSAH010000177.1:0-3300 GCA_045601745.1 Acutalibacteraceae bacterium | reverse complement strand
ATTTTATCCGCAGATTATGAATTTATATGGCTGATAAGGAGAATAAAGAATATGCCAATATTTACAATAACTTTTTGTGCGTTGATTTTTGTAATCTTCATACTTGATAATTTTATAATCATCCCTAAAACAGCAACAGTAACACTCAAAGAAAAGCTGTGGTCGGGACACAACAAAGGCTACATAAACCACGCTCTGCATCTGTCCGAAAAGAAAATCAAAAAGGGACAAGTATGGCGATTGGTATCTTCATCGCTTCTCCATATCGGAACGTGGCACATCATTTCAAATATAACCGCAACTCTCATTGTCGGATATGCCGTTGAATCTCAGCTCGGCTCGTTAAAAACCGCACTATGCTTCATCGGTTCTGCGTTCGTGTCGGGCTTGTATATGGCGTTTGTCTATAAGCTCCACGAGGGCGAAGGCGCATCAACGGGTATCTACGGTCTGATTGCTGTGTTTGTTATGCTTGCCGTCAAAAACGGAACTGTTTTCTTTTCTCCCGTACCTGCAATAGCTTTGATTATTTTAGCGATTTACACAGTCGGCGGAATGTTTATGGGCAAAGCAACCGCTTGGGAGCATATTTCCGGATTTGCTGGCGGTCTGCTGATGGGATTTATTTTGATATAAACTGAAATAGTAAGAAGGTGTTGCTTATGGCAAAAGTCTTTTTAATCTGCGGCAAAATCTGCTGCGGTAAAACTACATATGCACAAAAACTTTGCAACGAAAATAATGCCGTGTTGCTCTCGGTTGATGAAATAACGCTTGCTCTTTTCGGTCAGCATTGTGGTGATAAACACGATGAATATGTAGAAAGAACCGATAAATATCTGTTAAATAAATCTTTGGAGCTTATTGGTAAAGATATCAACGTTGTTCTTGATTGGGGCTTTTGGACAAAAGCAGAACGAGAGTCTGCAAAAGAAGTTTATAAATCCCGTAATATCGAATGCGAGCTTCATTACATTGATATAAGTGATGAAGTGTGGAAATCACGCTTGCATAAGAGAAATAACGCTGTGCTTGCAAATGAAACAAGCGCTTATTATGTTGACGATAACCTTGCCGCAAAATTCGCTTCAATATTTGAAGTGCCGAGCGAAGATGAGATTGATGTTGCTGGAGAAATCTGAAATGGTGATTATATGAAAACACTTGTTTTGAACGGCTCTCCTCGTAAAAACGGAGATACTGTTAGTTTAATTAAAAAGCTAACCGAGCAACTGAATGGTGAGTATAAGATAGTCGACGCTTATTATTCAGATATTTCAGTTTGCGTTGATTGTCGCTATTGTTGGAACAATGACGGTTGTTCAATTAATGACGAAATGACAGAAATATATGATTACATCGTCGGTTGCGACAATGTTGTAATTGCATCACCCATTTATTTCTCACAACCAACCGGCAAACTACTTGATGTTTGCAGCAGATTTCAAACATATTTTTCAGCAAAGCATTTTCGTAACCAAGCCCCTTTTATCAAACAAAAGAAAGGTGCAGTTATCCTTGTTGGTGGCGGTGACGGCAATCCTGAAGATGCATATAAAACCGTCTGCACCATACTTCATCATATCAATGTTTCAGAAGTTTATCCTTTGGTTGGTACTTTTAATACAAATGAATTGCCTGCAATGAATGACCAAAAGGCAATTAAGGGAATTGCGGGTATAGCAGATTATCTAAACAGTTAAAAAGCAACAAACTCCATACAAGCTGACTCAAAATCAACTTGTATGGAGTTTTGTTTATCGGTTTGGAACGTTATGCTTTTGTAAAAACATAATAATTTGTATCATATCCGCCGTAACGATAATCTCCGCTTTTCCATTCGATTATCATATAATCTTTTCCGTCAACAGTTCTGATTTCATATTCGCAAGCCGACCAATTCCATTTGCGGAGAAGATAATTTTTTGTCCACACTACGGTATCTTCACCTTCAAAAACAGCATCTGCATAAACACATCTGCAATTACCGTCAGAGAAAAATTCAATTTCTTTGAAATACAAATCATCAATAGGCTCTTCTTCCTGCGGGAATTCGGTTTTGTTGCACAAGAAAGAATGAGCTTTCCATTTGCCGATTATTCTTTCATCATTTACAAAAGGTTTATCAATATCATCTTTTCTTGCAATACTTTCGGCTGAATATCTGATGCTGTCTGATTTTTTCAGCAACATATATGTAGGCTTACCGCCTCTGCTGACCTCTGTTTCTCTGAGGGTTATGAGCATATATGTGCCATCAGGTTTTTCTTCAATCTCATATTCATTATAGGCGGAACCCGTCAAATAAGCATTGCTGATAAAATATCCCTTTGTCCAGCTGTAACCCCAATATTCTTCACCGTCGGGAAGAAAATATAAATATTTTACATCTCCGCCGTAAAAGCCTGTGTTGTCACAAAAAATATTTTCGGCATAATCCTCTTTGACTGCAAAAACACCTTGAATTTCCCATTTGCCTATAACATTATCATCGTTTACAAAAGGAATTTCCATTTTCGGCTGCTCGGTTTCGTCACCTAATTTTACAACCTTGCATATAATCTCGTTATCACGGATTTCATATTGAGATATTCTTTGATAATCAGCCGCTTTTATTTCTGTTTCAGCAACCGTACATAAATCAATTGCGTTATCGTCATCAGTACGGCTGATAATTGCCGTATCATTTTCGAAAACAATATCTAACTTTGTCATCATAAGTTTAGCCTCCTTCAGATTTTTCAATGCATCGAGAAACTCACTTTCCTTCTGTGAAAAAATTGCTTCAATTTCTTTATTAGTTTTTCTTCCGGAAATAATTTCTCTGATTTCCTGCAAAGAGAAGCCTGCCTTTTTCAAAGCATTGATTCTGTAAAAAACAAGAATCTGCTCAGAGCTGTAATATCTGTAACCCGAAAAAATATCAGTATATTGGGGTTCAAGAAGCTTTTCTTTATCATAATGACGCAGAACGGAAATTTTTGTTCCGCACATTTTTGCGAACTCCCCGATTTTCATAAGACAGATCTCCTTTGCATAATCTAAGGTACCTTATGTGCATAGTATAAACCTGAAGTTAAGGTGAGAGTCAATACTGAATTTTAAAAATTTAATTATGGCAAAAATATGTTTTTCATAAAAATTAAGACTCTTTATAAGTGTGAGTGAATGATTGTTTTTCATGATTTAAGAATCTCCTTTTGTGAAAGGAGAAAAGCGAATACTTCGCATGGAAAACACAAAAAATGAAAAAGATTTCGGAACAGGAATTCCGGAGAACGCAATAGAAGCTCTGGCAAG
>JAZSAH010000176.1:0-2510 GCA_045601745.1 Acutalibacteraceae bacterium | reverse complement strand
TATTATGATACCCAAAATATACCTTAAAGTCAATGATTACTAAAACAAAAAAGACCGCAAAAAACGGTCTTTTTTGGTGTAATGTACTTATTTATATTTTTTTATATATTTTGTAAGAGATTTACCGATTTTGGTAAGAAGATCGCCTGACGATGCGTTGATTTCAATTTCGTTCTGTTTGGTAACGATTTTAAGGTCTGAGCTTGAGAAAAATCTGTAACTCCGATAGGTTTCGTTAACGGCAACAATATCGGCAAGCGGAATATCGATTTCTTCAGCATCGAAAAGGCCTGTGGGAATTTTGCCGTAAATTCTTTCGGGAGTAATGCAGACAAAGCAGTTTTTCTCCTGAATAAGTCCCGATATGCCTCTGAAAAACAGATAAAGTGCCAGACCGCCGCAAAACAAAGCGGTTAGTATTGCCTCTTCCAGCATAAAGCTGTATTTTATATCCCTGAAAGAAAAAACAACGACAATAATAAGGATTATTCCGCCGATGAACCTCAACAGCGTGGGCCAGAGAAGATGCTTGCTGTAGATAAAAGTTTCAGACGTTTCGGGGTCTGCGTCGGGAATTGTGACGGGAACAGATTCGTTTTTTATGGGGTTGCCGCATTCGGGGCAGTTTTTTTCGTTGTTTGTGCTTCTTGCGCCGCAGAATTTGCATTTCACACCAATCACCTCAATAAAACGGTATCATTATATTTTTTGTTTCAGCAAAACGGGGCTGTAAAAAGTGCAGACCGTTTAAAACAAATCAGGCAGTTTCGCATCTTTTTCTGTCCGCTTTTGGTTGGATGTATTTATTTATATTTTCTTATGTAATCCAGAACGGTTTTGCTGATTTTTATGAGCATTGTCCTTGAAGATGCGTCGATTTCAGTTTCACTTTCTTTGGTGAGAATTTTCAGATACACAAAGAAAAAGGGGATACCCAAAGCACCTAACCAGTTTGATTTGTTAACGGCTATGATATTTGCCGTGGGGATATCAATTTCCTTAACGTTGAAAAAGCCTGAAGGAATCTTACCGTAAATTTTTTCGGGTGTTATGCACAGAAAGCATTTCCTTTCCTGAATGATTGCGGAAATGCCTCTGAAAATCAGGAAAAGTGCAACGGCACCCCAAATCAGTGAAGCCAGGACGGTTCTTTCAAACATAAAGAGAAATTCTGTGTTTTTGAATGATGAAGCAATATTTACAATAAGGTAAATTGCACCTGCAAACCTCAACAGCGAGGGTATGAGAAGATGCTCGCTGTAAATAAAAGTTTCAGACGTTGCGGGATCTGCATCGGGTATTGCGACGGGAACAGATTCGTTTTTTACGGGCGCACCGGATTCGGGGCAGTTTTTTTCATCATTTGTAATTTTTGCATTGTAGTTTTGGCTTTTCATTTTTATTTACCTCCGTGTTTGTTTTTTCCTTTGCACCTATAAGACGATTGAAACAGCACGTTGGTCTATTGTTTGTTAAATTTATTCTATCACCGTTGTTTTTGTTTTTCAATGCTCGCCGGTGATTCACTAAGGAATTATATAATCATCGGGGGATTATGATATAAAAAAACAGGATAAACGCAAAAACAGGCTTGCATCGGTGATTCTGATGCGAGCCTGTAATTATTTTTGCGGTTCGGATTTATATCAAAAATGCTTTTGCAAGGGCGAAACAGATAACGAGCGTAACGATGTCAACGAGGGTGGCAATCATCGGACCTGCCATGAGTGCAGGGTCAAGCTTCACGATTTTGCAATTTTGCACCGAAGGACAACCGTTTTACTGTTATGAGGAATTGCCGCTATTTTTGAAGCATATTGTCACGGGTGTAAGTGGCAATAAAGCTTGCGTCGCTGTTTGGCAAAAAGTGGATTCTGTATTTCTTTTTGTCGGTTTTAACGGTTATATATGACGAGCCGAACTGCGCAGGCGGAATATGGCAGCTGAAATCTTTTACGTCTTCGTAGAAATACTCAAATCTTTCGGTCAGAATCAGGAATCGGGGCTTTATGCCGTAAACGCCGTTTTCGTTGACGCAGACAAAGCTTTTGCGCAAAGCAAGATAATAGTATATACTCAAGCCGATAATGAACAAACCGAGAAGCACAAAAACGCAGCTGCGCATTATGCCGGGAATCAGATAGTTTTCGGGCAGATATTCAGATATTTGATACGTACGGTATAAATGTCTGCCGCCGAGAATGACAGGGATAATTCCGATTGGAGCAAAGGTGTAAAGAACTCTGCTTGCATAAGCCTTGGTGTCAAAAAACTTTATGTTTTTGCCGAGCTCACGTTCGGGCTCGCAGTTTTCAACCGCTTTTTCGTTGAGGGTTGCAACGTATTTTCCGCATTCGGAACAAACCTCATCTGATTTTTTGATTTTTGCGCCGCAGAACTTGCATTTCATACCAATCACCTCAATAAAAGAATATCACATATTATTTCCTGTTGTCAACAAAAAGCACCCGACGGTTTGTCGGGTGCTTTTTACTGTCGATAAACTCGAT
>JAZSAH010000175.1:0-5268 GCA_045601745.1 Acutalibacteraceae bacterium | reverse complement strand
CCGTCTATATAGTATTCGGTTTCGGTTTCCGTTTGCGTGATAACAAGTTGTTTTTCAGGGAATAATCCAACGAAAAACATATCAATTGCAAACACAACGGATAGCAAAAATGAAATGATTTGTGTCATACGTTTCTCCTTTTATATCTGTTCCGCAAATTCTTATTTATCCATCTCTTTTTCTTCGGTAGCGGAAGCTCATTATACATAACGTTAAAATCTTTGCAAGGAAATCCCGGTCATCAACATCATCGACCAACAGCATTTCTTTTGCCCACTCATAAGGGAATTCATAAGTTGCGTTAGATATAAGAGAAACAGCTGATTTAACGGGTTTCCAAAGCAGTTTGTCGTCATATATTCCGCCGTCAATATCGCTTTGTATGATATTTAATCCAATTCGGATAACTGTTCTAAAATGAAATCCAGATATTCTTTACTTGAAGGCATAATTGTACCTCATCGGATTTTTATTTATGCAGTCAAATTTCCGTAAATGTTCTCTTAATGACATTATCCTGAAGTGCTTCATTGAGGTTTACGAAATAATCGCTGTAGCCGCCGACACGGACAATAAGATTGCGGTGGTTATCAGGATGTTCTTTTGCATCAAGCAGGTCTTTGGGAGAAACAACCGTAACGGTGTATTGCTGACCGCCATATGAAAAAAATGTTTTTGCAAGAGCAATGAAAGAAGCTTTTCCTTTCTCGCTGTTAAACATTTTCTTTTCAAACTTATTCTGAAAAACAAATCCGCTGCAAGCATCGGTGTGGTTATACCTGAGAACGGATTTGATTTGTGCCGTTGGTCCGTTTGTATCCCGACCCGGTGTTGCGGCGATACTGTCCGCAAGGAGAGGTTCACCTTTAAGTTTTCCGTTTGGAAGAGCAGCAGTCTGACATCCGTAGCCTGCGGCACGGTTAAATGTACTGCATCCGCCTGTGAACACTCCGCCTCTGTATGTATTGTTACGCTTGAGAACGGTGAAGAAACGGTTGAGTGCACGTGCAGTTATCCGGTCAACATTTTCAATGTCATTTCCGAATTTTTCACAGTTCTTAAAATCGTGGTGAAGCTGCTCGTACCCTTCAAAGTTTTTGCTGAGAGCATCAATAAGCTCTGACATTGTGTATTTCTTTTCGTCGTAAACAAGTTTTTTAACTGCATAAAGACTGTCGCCTGCATCGGCAATACCCTCTGCAAGAATCTGTCCGTGATTATAAAGCGGACCTCCGTTTCGGTAGTCACGACCTTTTTCAAGACAACCCTCAATAAGACAGGAGCGAAAAGGATGAGGTTCAAACACACCACGAAGGTGCTGATATGTGTTTGCACTGCTGCAGGAATTATATGTTACATATTCGAGCTGATCCATAAAAGCCCGTTCAAATCTCTCGTAGGTTGCAAAGGTTCTCGGGTCGCCCGTTTTAATGGAAACTTTTTCGCCGTTCATTGCATTCACGCCGTTGTGAAGTGCAAATTCAAGACACTTGGCAAAAACAACTTCACCGTCTTCAAGACCCATATGACTTTTCCCGAGAATATCTATCTGATTACAGCCGTTCATGCAGTAATCGTGGCTGTCTTCTGGTGGAATGCCTATCTTTTCAAGTGCAGCACAAACAACATCATCATTGTAGAGCGCGGGAAGTCCCGTTCCTGTCGCAAGAGTATCTGCAATGGCATTCCAGAGTTTGTCGGGTGTGTTTCTGTGAATGCGGCAAGTCAGGTTAGGCGTGTTGTAGCCTTTCTTTCTTACAATACCAAGAATATCATATGTAAGCCTATTAGATTCGTCATTCCAATTCTCGTCGCTGCCCGAAATACAGAGATTCCAGGAACGGTGGTCGTGGAAATAATCCCACAGTCTATCAAGTAAATCGCTTATCTCTTCTTTATTTTCGGTTTTTGAATATGCGGGATACATATATTGGTCAAAACGGCCAGGAGAATCACTTCCGTCAAGGGCAAAGATGAGCATAAAAGAACACATTGCGGATGTGAAGTCATAAGCGGGCTTCTTAGGTACGGTTTCAAATGCCTTTGCCACGCGAAGAAGAAATGCTTTGTCATCGGATTTTTCGCAGTTTTCAGCCTTTTCAAGAGCAGATAAACGGTATCTTTCACCGATGATATCTATTGCATCAAGGGCATAGGAACAAGAACGGTAAAACCAAGCCTCGTCAGGATATTTATCACGGTTTTCGGCGATGATTGAACGGATATGGTCTGTACCGTAATTGATTATTCTGCCGTAATCCGGGTTGGAATGGCCGCCCCAACCGCCGCCCCATTCGGCACCTGAACGGTCAAGAGTTTCGGTTGAATCGCAAAAAAGTCTTTTTGCCTTATCTTTAAAAAGCTTTAATTCACGCAGATATTTGTTAAGTGTTTCTCTGTATTCAGGGAATTCTTCTGTAAGTTTAAGAATATTTTCATCAGAAACCCAAAGCCCTTCTGACGGAGAGTAACCTGAGCTGCCGTATTTTGATTCGAATGCTGTTTCAGGAAGCAATCGGCGTGAAAACTTAATCTCGATATTCTTTGAGGCATAAAGCAGAGCAAGACCGACTCTCTCGCCGTGTTCGAGAGTCTCATCAAGAAAATATCCGTAAAGGAAAGGATCGATTTTTACTATATCTGTCATAAAGACACCTCTTTTACGTTGATACTCTCACTTCTGTGCCGTGAGAAGCAAACAGCGAACACCAGCGGGATATATCCGCATCACTTGCACTTTCGTGAACATACGGAGAGTTGATACCGATTTTTTCGGATTTTCCTATGCCGAGAGTATGATAAGGCATAATCTCCGCATATCTGTACTGCGCTTTATTTTTATTAAGGAAATAAGCAAGCAAGGCAATATCCTCATCGCTGTCATTACAATCGGGAATCAAGGGCATCCTGATAATGATATCCGCACCTTCGTCCATAAGATAAAGAAGATTCGAAATAATATGAGCATTATCTGAGCCCGTAAGCTTGCGGTGGCGTTCGGGGTCAATACATTTTATGTCATACAGAAAAGTTGTGCCGAGAGCGACGGCTTTTTCGTAGAATTCACGTGAACCGATACCGCAGGTTTCTATGGCAATTGAAATTCCTGCATCCTTTGCAAGAGCGAGAAGCTCCAATGTGAATTCAGGCTGATATGACGGTTCACCGCCCGTAACGGTGAGTCCGCCTCCTGATGTATCATAAAATATCTTATCTTTTATAACTTCATCAAGAACTTTCGAAGCAGCCATTTCATTACCGATAACTTCATTGGCATCGTTAAGGCAGATTTCGGTACACTTGCCGCACTTCATACACTCTTCACGGTTAATCTTCAGTATGCCGTTTTCTGTTGTGCGTGCGGAACAACCTGGAAGGCATCTGCCACATGATGAGCATTTCTGTTTATTAAAGGAAAGTGTGGGTGTTTTTTCAAGGCTTTCGGGATTGTGGCACCAGATACACCTGAGGGGACAGCCCTTCAGGAAAACACAGGTGCGAATACCGTCGCCATCGTGTATGCAAAAATTCTGGATGTTAAATATTATTCCGTTCACTTTATGCTCACCAACTTTCTGAGTCTATTATACCACTTTGATAAATAAAAAGGCAACAGCAAAAATACCGTTGCCTTTGTGTGGATACTGATCGGGTTTTGTCTGATAAATTCTTATTTGTCTGATGCACTTAACCTGTGCAGTAATTACAGCATTGCACCGTTTTCCGTGAGCTTTTTTTGCAATGCTTTTGTATCAACTGTATGCACATTTTTATTTGTGTTATGCGCTATGGCAACTGCCGTGCCTGCAGCTTCACCTAAGCAACAGCAAATCGGCATTATTCTGACCGATGCCTGAGCCTCGTGTGTTGCAGAAATGCAACGACCGGCAACAAGAAGATTATCATATTCTTTCGGCAAAAGCGAGCGGTAAGGAATAGTATAATATTCTCCGTCACCGAAATATCTGTGGCTTGTGCCTGTTCCCGTAGGACTGTGAATATCTATATCGTAATTTCCGAGTGCAATTGAATCCTCGAAGCGTGTGCAGTTTATGAGTTCATCGCCTGAGAGGATGTGAACGCCTTTAAGCTTTCTGCTCTCTCTGACACCGATGTTGACTGCAACGGAAATCAAAGCACTTTCATTGAATGCGGCTGAATTTTCTTTCAAAAATCCGATAAGCTCGTGAATTTGTTTTCTTGCAATAACTTCCGCCTTGCTTACATCGAACGGATTTGTCGGGTCAAGCATTACAACACGGGTTGAGTTGAAATGCAGAACATCTTCACCCACACCGAAGAAAACAAGAATGTTCTCTCTTGGATTTGTTATTTCGCCCTTTGCCTGTTTTTCTTTGTAAAGCTCTTGCAGACGGGGTCTTTCTTCGGTAAAAAGGTCAAGGTCAACTCCGCTCATTCTGAAACAGGTTGTCATCGGCTGACAAAGGCTGTCGCTTTCGCGGCCCAACTGATAATCACAACCTGCAAGATAAAACAAATCTCCGTCACCGGTTGCATCAATAAAGAAATCTGCTTCAACCGTTATTTTTTGTGCTTTTGCAGTGATTTCAACAGATGATATTTTTCTGTTATCGGTTTTTACATCATATACAACAGCGTGAAAAAGAACGTCAACACCCGCTTCGGCTGTCATATCATCAAGAACTATTTTTAAATATTCAGAATTGAATTCGTGATCTTTGCAATCATCAACATATCTGTCGTGACGCACTTTCATTTCCTTGAAAATTCCTTGAGAGAGATATTTTTTGCAGATATCGCTACCGTCTTTTTGCTTCGTCCAATAAGGCATAAAGGGGTAAACAAGGTTGTTGGAGATTGCGCCTCCGAGACAGCCTGATTTTTCAACAAGTAAAACAGTCAAACCTTCACGTGCGGCGCTGACTGCCGCCGCAACGCCGCTGAGTCCTCCGCCTGCAACAACAAGATTATATTTCATAACAATACCTCTGAATTTTAAAGTTTTTATTTATCTGAATTAAATTTATCATAACACGGGCGGATTTTACTGTCAACTTCATTCCATTCATCCAAATGAGTTTTCGCTTGTTTTATGCGGTTTTGACGCTTGAAAAGAGGACATTGCACGAGCTTGTGCAATGCCCATTCTCATTATTCCTCTGTTGTTTTGGTTACGGAAGGAATTGAAATGCAGCTTGAAACTGTTTCTACGCTTGCTGCGTTTGCCTCTTCAAATTCTTCGGCATAGATATTAAGAGTTGTTGTAATATCCTTATGACCTGCCGC
>JAZSAH010000174.1:0-3323 GCA_045601745.1 Acutalibacteraceae bacterium | reverse complement strand
CCCTCATGTCAGGCAAATAACGACGGCGGCAGATTCTGTGCATTCTGCGGCACACCGAGAAACGGCTGATTCATATGAACAAAATGAAAATTGCAATAACAGCTGTAATCATTGCCGTTCTTGTTGCCTTAACGGCAGGTGTGATATATTACGTCAAAAACAAAATGACAGTTTATGACAAAGACGGTATGGTTTATGAAAGCACTGAAATTCACGAACAAGGAGATGATTGACCTTGTCAACAATACTTGAACAAAAATGCCCGAACTGCGGCGGTGCGGTGGAGTTTGACGTCGGCGCACAAAGGCTGAAATGCCCTTACTGCGACACCGAGTTTGATATTACCGCAATGCCTGAAGATACAGCAAATCAGGTTGAGCAGGTTAACTGGAATTCGCAGGGTGCACAATGGGCTGCGGGCGAAACAGACGGAATGAGCGTTTATGCCTGCAATTCCTGCGGCGGAGAAATTGTTGCCGATACAACAACGGGTGCAACGACCTGCCCTTACTGCGGCAATCAGGTTGTTATGAAAGGGCAGTTTTCGGGTGCATTGAAGCCCGATCTTGTTATTCCCTTCAAGCTCGATAAAAAAGCGGCAAAGGAAGCTCTCAAAAAGCATATCTCAACCAAAAAATTTGTGCCGAAATCGTTTCTCACCGACAACCGTCTTGAAGAAATCAAGGGTGTATATGTGCCGCATTGGCTTTTCACCTGCGATGCAGTAGGTAATGCAAATTACAAGGCGAAGAAGGTCAGAAAATGGTCTGATGAAAATTACGAATACACCGAAACATCGTATTTCGACATTTACAGAAGCGGCAATATAGGCTTTGACAATATTCCTGTTGACGGCTCAACAAAAATGCCCGACGACCTTATGGAATCCGTTGAACCATTTGATTTGTCGCAGGCCGTTGATTTCAATACCGCATATCTTGCGGGCTATCTTGCGGATAAATACGATGTTACGGCAGAAGAAAGTATGCCCAGAGCCAATGAAAGAATCAGACAGAGCATTATTGATTCGTTCAAAGAAACCGTAAAAGGATATGACGAGGTTGAAAATCAAGGCGCAAATATGAACGTTGCAAACGGCATTTATAAATACGCACTCTATCCCGTATGGCTTCTCAACACAAAGTGGAACGGTGAGAATTTCACCTTTGCAATGAACGGACAGACGGGAAAATTCGTGGGTAACATTCCCACGGATAAAAAAGCCGTCACAAAAGCGTCACTTCTTCTCGGTGCAGGCATAGGTGCCGTTATCTACGGCCTTATGTGGCTGATTGAGCTGCTTTAAGGAGGTGCGGAAAATGACTAAAAAGATTTTTGCAACTTTGATTGCGGTTATAATTTGTCTTTCGGCAGCACTTTCCGCATCAGCTTATACTCAGGAGTATGTTATTGACTATGCGGATAAGCTTGCATCGAGCGAAATTGAAGAACTTGATTTGTTTGCCGAAAAGCTCGAAACTGCTTACGGCGTTACCGTGCTTTTCTGCATAACTGAAGGTACGGGCGATGTAACTGTCGATGAATTTTCTTCGGGAACCTATGGCGATTACACCGATAACGAAAACGGACTAATAATCGTTCACGACGATTGGAACAAAGCATATTTTTCTTTCGTTTCGGGTAATGCAGACGAACACTTCAGTGATGCCTCCGTTAACAGTATGATTGATGCGTATGACAGCAATGACAGCTATTACGGCGGAATTTATGCCTGCTATGAGCTGGCAGAAGAATATCTTGAAAACGGTTATTCGGGCGGATATGTTAATGACAGCGAGCTATTGAATGACGGTACCGATACAATAGGCGCAAGCGAAGAAAAGGACGGCGTTTCAATTATATGGCTGCCCGTTTCGCTTCTGATAGGTCTGCTTGTCGGCTTCCTTATCATTAACGGCATTGCCTCAAAAAACAAGTCGGTCAGAATGCAGGAAAATGCAACCGTTTATACCCGACCAGGCAGCATGAATATCACAGGCAGTGCGGATAATTTCCTTTATAAAAACATTGACCGCACCGAAAAACCGAAGCAGACAGAGAAGAAATAAGGAGGCATTACCGATGGGATTTTTTGATTCGCTTAAAAGGCAGGCGGAATCAGCAATTAAAAGAGAGGTTTCGCAAGGTATCAACAAAGCGGTGAATAATGCCGTTCAGTCTGTCGGCAAGGAAAGAAACCACACTGAAACCTTTACCTTTGCTTCACTTCCGACAAATGTTGCCGAGCTTAAATCTCTGCCCGAAGCGAGCCTCAATTCCGCCTTCAAAACAACCGCACTCACTCTTGCGGCTTTGTGCAACTATGAGCACAATCCCGACGCAACAATTGAAATGCTCAACTTCCTTAAAGGTCCGGGCGAAGTCAGCGGCTTTGAAAAGCAGTTTATCAAAGAGCATCTCGGCTCGGAAGGCTATAAAGCTCGCTCATATTTCGAAGGCGCAACACCGCAGAACAGCTATAAGCCTGATGTGCCCTATAAAATTACCGTTATCGAAAATCCTTATTCTTTCGATAATGCTGATTGGGCAACGCTCTATGTTCAAAGCGGCGGCGCAGATAATCCGAGACCGATGAAGCTTCGCAAAAAGCCTTCAACGGGTCAATGGTTCCTGGTTGAAATTCAGTGCCTTGCCGATATCCGTGTTCCTGTTGAGGAAGACCCCTGGGCATAACAAAACAAAGGAGATTTTGATATGAAAAAAATATTTGCATTGTTTCTTGCACTTGTAATGATGTTTTCGCTTGCCGCTTGCGGCGATAAAAATCCCGAAAATCCCGACAAACCCGACAACACAAAACAGACGTCAGCCAATTCCGATGCAGCCATTGAAACCTCACTTTTTACCGTTGATTTCGGCGGCGGCTGGATAAACGTTGAAGATGAATTCAAGGATGAAGAAGGATACTCCAAAGCTGTTCTTCAGATTCTCGACCCCGAAGACGAAGAATACTACTTAGTTGAAGCAACAATCAGCGTTGAAATTGATGAGCCATACGATTTCCGTGAGGATCTTGTGTATTACGGCTTCAACCAGTATGAATACAAAGAAAACAATGCTTACGAAACCATGAAAGTCGGCGGCGTTGACCTGCTTAAGTATGACGACGGCGATGACACGCTCGTTTATTTCAACCGTGTTGAAAATGCAAACGCATCGGTTTATGTTGAATTTGATACCACCGATATCAACGACAGCCGAATTCAGGCTCTCCTTGACGGCATAACCTTCACTATTGAGGATATCGGCAATGTTGACGGTCCTTGGGAGTGGGAAGGCGAAAGGTTCTCGGCAGATGCTGC
>JAZSAH010000173.1:0-8851 GCA_045601745.1 Acutalibacteraceae bacterium | reverse complement strand
AGCCTACTGCGTATGCGCCTTCGGTGTTTTCTCTGAAGAATGTCCAGTCAATGCCTTCTTCGGGTACTTTGACGGGACGAAGGTTTGCAAAAAGATCAAGAGCCTTTCTCATTGCAACGTTAGCCGATTCAATGTTGGGCCAGGGATCGCCTGCCTGGGGAGTTGTTGTGGGTCCCTTGAGGATAACGGGGCATTTCTTGAGTTCTTCAAGAACATCATCGGGGATAGCCTTGTTAACCGCAACACGGTTCTCAATTGTAAGACCGTCGATTGTCTTGAACTCAATTTTTCCTGCTTCTACATCCTCTTTGAGAAGGAATTCAAGAACTCTTGCAGCTTCGTTTGTGATGATGGGTCCGATACCGTCGCCGCCGCAAACGCCGATTGTGAGCTTGTCAAGAGTTGAATAGTCAATGAAATCGCCCTGCTGTTTTATAGCTTCGCTTCTTGCATCCTGTTCTCTGATAAGAGCTTCGAACTTTTCAAGAGCAGCTTTAATCTGTACTTCTGTCATTTTTATTTCTCCTTATTTGCCGATATTCTTTGTGTAATTGAGAAGTCCGCCGTCAAGAATCATTGCTGTCTGTCTGTCGGAATAATCATATGCAAGCTCATACTTTTCGCCCTTGGTTACATTTTCAAGAATAACCTTTGAACCGTTCTTTATGTTCTCTCTGATGTTGTTGAGAGCGAGAATATCATCGGTGTCAATCTTATCGTAATCGTCGGGATTTGCAAATGTGAAGGGCATGATGCCTGCATTTATGAGGTTAGCGCAATGAATTCTTGCAAATGATTTAGCGATAACAGCCTTGATTCCGAGATAAAGGGGAACAAGAGCTGCGTGTTCTCTTGAGGAACCCTGACCGTAGTTTGCACCGCCGATGATGAATCCCTTGCCTGCAGCCTTGCAGCGTTCTGCAAAGTGTTCGTCGCACTGCTTGAAGCAGAAGTTTGAAAGGAAGGGGATGTTTGAACGGTAGGGGAGAATCTTTGCACCAGCGGGCATAATGTGGTCGGTTGTGATGTTGTCGCCGACTTTGAGAATAGCGGGCGCTTCAATGCTTTCGGGAAGCTCAACGCTTGTGGGGAAGGGCTTGATATTGGGACCGTATTTGATTTCCACGCCGTCAGCTTCTTCAACGCTTGCAGGCTTTTCAATCATGTTGTCATTAATGATAAAACGCTCGGGCATTGTGATTTCGGGCATCTCACCGAGTGTTCTCGGGTCTGTGAGATAGCCTGTGATTGCCGATGCGGCAGCAACTTCGGGGGATACAAGATAAATTCCTGCATCTGCAGTACCCGATCTTCCTTCGAAGTTTCTGTTGAAAGTGCGGAGTGAAACGCCTTTTGACTGGGGTGACTGACCCATACCGATGCAAGGACCGCATGAGCATTCAAGAAGTCTTGCACCTGCGCAGAGGATATCGGAAAGAGCACCGTTGAGTGAAAGCATATTGAGAACCTGCATTGAACCCGGTGAGATTGTGAGGCTTACATTGGGAGCAACTTTTTTGCCCTTGAGTATAGCTGCAACCTTGAGAAGGTCAAGCAGGGATGAATTTGTGCATGAACCTATGCAGACCTGGCTGATTTCGATATTTCCGATTTCTTCAACGGTTTTAACATTGTCGGGCATATGAGGCATAGCTGCCATGGGAGCAAGTTTGCAAAGGTCGATATCAATGATTTCATCGTATTCTGCATCTGCGTCGGGGAGAAGCTCTGTCCAGTCTTCTTCTCTGCCCTGAGCCTTGAGAAATGCCTTTGTGATTTCATCTGAGGGGAAAACGGAGGTTGTTGCGCCGAGTTCCGCACCCATGTTTGTTATGGTTGCTCTTTCGGGAACGGAAAGTGTTTTACCACCTCCGCCGCCGTATTCGATGATTTTACCGACGCCGCCCTTGACGCTCATAATGCGGAGAACTTCAAGGATGATGTCCTTTGCACCAACCCAGGGTGAAAGCTTGCCCGAAAGACGGACAAGTGTCATTTTGGGCATGGTTGTGTAGTATGTACCGCCGCCCATTGCAACAGCAACGTCAAGACCGCCTGCGCCGATGGCAAGCATACCGATGCCGCCGCCTGTGGGAGTATGGCTGTCGGAACCGATAAGAGTTTTGCCGGGTTTGCCGAAGCGTTCAAGATGAAGCTGGTGGCAGATTCCGTTGCCGGGCTTTGAGAAAAGAAGACCTCTTTTCTTTGCAACGCTCTGTATAAATCTGTGGTCATCTGCATTTTCGAAACCGTTCTGCAGAGTGTTGTGGTCAATATATGAAACCGAAAGCTCTGTGCGTACTCTTTCAACGCCCATTGCTTCAAATTCGAGATATGCCATTGTACCTGTGGCATCCTGAGTAAGAGTCTGGTCAATCTTAAGACCGATTTCAGTGCCTGGTATCATTTCACCGCTGACAAGATGGCTCTTAATCAGCTTCTGGCCTATAGTCATTCCCATTGTGTGTCCTCCTGTTTATTAAAAACAATAATATATAATTTTATGTCAACATTCACCGTTTGTCAAGTGAAAACTGCAGTTTATTTTTTATTTAAGCTGTTGACTTTTTTCTTTGATATGGTATACTTATAAAAGTAACATTGAAAGGAAAGAACTATGAGTTTTACTGTTAAAGGATGCAAAAAACACGGTAATGATATGCCCGTAGATATTTCTGTTTCAGGCGGCGTTTTCGGCGGTGCTTCGGATACCGTTTTTCAATTTGATAATTGTATTGCTTTTCCCGGCTTTATTGATGTTCATGTTCATCTCAGAGAGCCGGGATTTTCTTATAAAGAAACGGTTGAAACGGGAACAAAAGCCTGCGCAAGAGGCGGCTATACAACCGTCTGTTCAATGCCGAATTTGAACCCTGTTCCCGATAATAAGGATAATCTCGATACCCAGCTTGAGCTTATAAAGAACGGTGCCGTTATTAATGTCAGACCCTACGGCTCGATAACCGTCGGACAAAACGGACAGGCTCTTTCCGATATGGAAGCTATGCTGAATGATGTCTGCGCTTTTTCCGATGACGGCAAGGGTGTGCAGAGCGATGAAATGATGAGAGCAGCTATGATAAAAGCAAAGTCGCTCGGGAAGATGATAGTTGCGCACTGTGAAGATAATTCGCTCCTTGAAGGCGGATATATCCATAAAGGCAGATATGCCGAAGAACACGGTCACAGAGGAATTTGTTCCGAAAGCGAATGGAAACCTATCGAGCGTGATTTGAAGCTTGCAAAAGAAACGGGCTGTGCATATCACGTCTGCCATATTTCAACCAAAGAAAGCGTTGAGCTTATCAGAAAAGCAAAGGCTGAAGGTGTTGATGTAACGTGCGAAACAGCACCGCATTATCTGATTTTAAGCGATAAGGATTTGCAGGAACACGGCAGATTCAAGATGAACCCTCCTCTGCGTGATGAAAGCGACAGACTCGCACTTATCGAAGGAATTATCGACGGCACAATTGATATGATTGCAACCGACCATGCACCTCATTCCGCAGAAGAAAAGGGCAGGGGTCTTGAAAAGAGCGCAATGGGAATAGTGGGAATAGAAACTGCATTCCCTCTGCTCTATACTTATCTCGTTAAAGAAAACATAATAACTCTTGATAAACTTGTTGAGCTTATGAGCATAAATCCTGCAAAGAGATTCGGTTTCAACAGCTCACTCGAAAACGGTATGCCTGCCGATTTTACGGTGTTTGATTTGAATAAGAAATACACAGTCAATCCCGATGATTTTCTTTCAAAGGGAAGGGCAACTCCGTTTGAAGGATATGAAGTATACGGTGAATGCGTTATGACCGTATGCGGCGGAAAAATCGCCTGGCAGAAAGGAGAAAGCAAATGAACAGAGGAATTTACCGAATTCTTTCAAATAAACCGTTGACAAAAGATGTTTATGAAATGAGGCTGGAGGGCGATACCTCGCATATTACCGCACCTGGTCAGTTCATCAACATTCAGCTTGACGGCTTCTATCTCCGCAGACCCATCTCAATCTGTGATTATGATGATGAAACAATAACAATTATTTATAAAGTTGTAGGCCACGGTACAGAGGCGATGGCAAACCTTGAAGAAGGCAAAAGCCTTGATATTCTCTGCGGACTCGGTAACGGTTTTGATACCTTGAAATGCAGCGGAAAAGCCGTTCTTATCGGCGGCGGTGTCGGTGTACCTCCGATGTTTAACCTCTGCAAAAAGCTCCTCTCTGAGGGCAAGGAAGTAACCGTTATTCTCGGCTTCAAGACAAAAGACGAAATTTTCTATGAAGAAGAATTCAAGGCTCTCGGTGCAAAGGTCTGTGTTTCGACCGTTGACGGTTCATACGGCACAAAGGGATTTGTAACAGATATCCTCAAAGACCTTGAATATGATTATTTCTTCACCTGCGGACCCATGCCGATGTTCAGGGCAATCGAAAAAATCGCCGCAACAAGCGGTCAGTACAGCTTTGAAGAAAGAATGGGCTGCGGTTTCGGTGCCTGCATGGGCTGCTCATGCAAAACAAAATACGGCTACAAAAGAATCTGCAGGGACGGTCCCGTTCTCGAAAGGGAGGAAATAATATGGTAAACACAAAGGTTAATCTTTGCGGAATCGAGCTTGATAATCCGGTTATTCCCGCTTCGGGCACTTTCGGTTTTGGCTATGAATTCGCAGAGCTTTATGATATCAACTGTCTCGGAACTTTTTCGTTCAAAGGAACAACAAAAGACCCCCGCTTCGGAAATCCCACACCCAGAATTGCAGAATGTGACAACGGCATGATTAATGCCGTCGGACTTCAGAATCCGGGCGTTGAAAAAGTTATCGCAGAAGAACTTCCCAAGCTTAAAAAATGCTTCTCAAAGCCTGTTATGGCGAATGTCAGCGGATTTTCACTCGAAGAATATGCTTACACCTGCGAGAAGCTTGATAAAGAAGAACAGGTCGGCTGGCTTGAAGTCAACATAAGCTGCCCCAATGTTCACGGCGGCGGAATGAGCTTCGGCACTTCGCCTGAAGCTGCGGCTGAGGTAACAAAAGCAGTCAAAGCGGTAACAACAAAACCTGTTATCATAAAGCTTTCACCGAATGTTACCGATATCGTTTCCATCGCAAAGGCTTGTGAGGAAGCAGGTGCAGACGGCGTAAGTCTGATAAACACCCTTCTCGGTATGAGAATAGACCTTAAAACGGGCAAACCCGTTATCGCAAACAAAATGGGCGGTTTTTCGGGTCCTGCAATAAAACCTGTCGGCATCAGAATGGTTTATCAGGTCAGTCAGGCTGTCAAAATCCCCGTTATCGGTATGGGCGGAGTATCAACCGCAGAGGATGTTATCGAATACATCATGGCAGGTGCAACGGCAGTTGAAGTCGGTGCAGCAAACCTTGTTGACCCCTATGCAAGCAGGGTTATTGTTGAAAACCTTCCCGATGTAATGATTAAATACGGTATTAAAAAATTAAGTGATATAAAAGGATGTGCACACAATGGGTAAAGATGTAATCGTAGCTTGCGATTTCAGCAGCAAGCAGGCAGTAATGGATTTTCTTGATAAGTTTACAGACGAAAAGCCTTATGTTAAAATCGGCATGGAGCTTTTCTATGCGGAGGGTCCTTCAATCGTCAAGGAAATCAAGGCAAGAGGTCATAAGATTTTCCTTGACCTCAAGCTCTGTGATATTCCCAACACAGTAAAGAAGGCTATGAGTGTTCTGAGCAATCTCGATGTTGATATGACAAATCTTCATGCAAGCGGCACAATTGAAATGATGCAGGCTGCCATTGAAGGTTTAACAAAGCCCGACGGCACAAGACCCCTTCTTATCGCCGTTACACAGCTCACTTCAACAAGTGAGGAAAGAATGAGAGAACAGCTTCTCATCGATAAGCCTCTTGACGAGGTTGTTATGCATTATGCATCAAATGCGGAAAAAGCAGGTCTTGACGGCGTTGTATGCTCACCTCTTGAAGCAGGTAAGGTTCATGACCGTTGCGGTGAAAAGTTCCTCACCATCACTCCCGGCGTGCGTTTTGCAGACGGCGATATCGGTGACCAGGTAAGAGTAACAACTCCCGAAAAGGCAAAGGAACTCGGCTCGGATTATATCGTTGTCGGCAGACCCATCACAGCAGCGGAAGACCCCGTTGCGGCTTACAGAAGATGCGTGGCTGAGTTTGTCGGTTAATTTGTTAATAATTTCTCAGGAGGATTTATAATATGGAAAAGCTTATTGCAAAAGATTTACTTTCAATCGGTGCTGTTTTTCTTCGCCCCGAAGAACCCTTCACATGGGCAAGCGGCATCAAAAGCCCCATTTACTGCGATAACAGACTGACTCTTACAGCTCCCGAAGTTCGTACAGATGTTGAAAAAGGTCTCGCAGAAACAGTTAAAAAGTATTATCCCGATGCAGAAGTTCTTATGGGTACTTCAACCGCAGGTATCGCTCATGCAGCTATAACTGCTCATATGCTCGATATGCCTATGGGTTATGTCCGTTCAGGTGCAAAGGACCATGGCAGAGGAAATCAGATTGAAGGCAAGCTTGAAAAGGGTCAGAAGGTTGTTGTTATCGAAGACCTTATTTCAACAGGCGGAAGCGTTATCGAAGTTGTTGAAGCTCTCCGTGAAGCAGGCGCAGAAGTTCTCGGTATTGCAAGCATCTTCACCTATGGCATGAAGAAGGGTCTTGACAGACTTGCAGCTGCTGATGTCAAGAATGTAAGCCTCACAAACCTTGATGTTATTGCAGAGGTTGCAGCTGAAACCGGTTATATCAAGCCCGAAGATGTTGCACGCCTTATAGCTTTCAGAAACAACCCCTCCGACGAAAGCTGGATAGGGGGAGCAAAATGAGAAGTCTTATCGACATTCTTTCGCTCTCTCTCGATGAAATAGACGAGCTTATTGCCGTTGCAGAAGATATCATTGAAAATCCCGTGAAATACAGGGATAAGTGCAGATATAAGAAGCTTGCAACCCTCTTTTTTGAGCCGTCAACAAGAACCCGTCTGAGCTTTGAAGCTGCAATGTATGAGCTAGGAGGTCAGGTGCTCGGTTTTTCCGAAGCGAATTCTTCATCTGCCGCAAAGGGTGAAAGCGTTGCCGATACCGCAAGAACGGTCAGCTGTTATGCGGATATCATTGCAATGCGTCATCCCAAAGAGGGTGCGCCTCTTGTTGCCTCAATGGCGTCGAGCGTTCCCATCATCAATGCAGGTGACGGCGGACATAATCATCCCACCCAGACTCTTACCGACCTTCTCACAATAAAGCGTGAAAAGGGCAGACTTGACAATATGACCGTAGGCTTCTGTGGTGACCTCAAATTCGGCAGAACAGTTCATTCGCTTATCGAAGCTCTTTCAAGATACACAGGCATTGAATTCGTGCTTATTTCTCCCGAGGAATTAACTCTCCCCGGTTATCTCAAGAAAGGCATTCTTTCGCATGAGGGCATGAAATATACCGAAACGACCAATCTCGAAGAGGTTATGCCGAAACTCGATATCCTTTATATGACAAGGGTTCAGCGTGAACGTTTCTTCAACGAAGAAGATTATTTGAGACTTAAGGACAGCTATATTCTGACCCCCGAAAAGCTCTCTAATGCAAAGTCTGACCTTGCAATTCTTCATCCGCTTCCGAGAGTCAACGAAATTCATACTTCCGTTGACGCAGACCCCAGAGCCTGCTATTTCAAACAGGTGCTTAACGGCAAGTTTATCCGCATGGCTCTCATTCTCAAACTTCTGGAGGTGGAATAATGCATATTGATTCAATAAAAAACGGTGTTGTTATCGACCATATCAAAGCGGGAAACAGCATGGAGATTTATTATCACCTTGAGCTTGATAAGCTCGACTGCACTGTTGCAATCATAAAAAATGTCCACAGCAAGAAAATGGGCTCGAAGGATATCATCAAAATCGACTCGGATATGCAGGTTGACCTTGATGTTCTCGGCTATATCGATTCGGATATCACCGTCAATATAATCAAAGACGGTGTTCTTTGCGAAAAGAAAAAGCTTACCCTTCCCGAACAGATAAAGGATGTTATAAAGTGCAAGAATCCCCGTTGCATAACAACAACGGAGCAGGATTTGCCCCATATTTTCAAGCTTACTGAGCGCGAAACAAAAACCTATCGCTGCATTTATTGCGAAGCGAAGGCAAAATAAAAACATTCAAAACTCCCGTTAATTCGGGAGTTTTTTGTTGATATATATAAAGTAATATGTTATACTTATAATGTATAAATTTGTCTGTAAGGAGACATTGATATGATAAAACACATTGTATGCTTCAAGCTCAGGGATAACAGCCCTGCCGAATGCGAAAAAGCAAAGGAAATTCTTCTTTCAATGAAAGGGAAAGTGCCTCAGCTCCGTGATATAACAGTCGGAATAGATTTTCTTCATTCCGAGCGTTCCTATGATATCATCCTTGAAGTTCTTCTCGATGATGAGGCAGCCCTCGAAAGCTATCAGAATGACCCCTATCACTGCTCGGTTGTCAAAACTCATATGCACGCCGTAAGAGAGGCAAGCGTTGCTGTTGACTATGTTGTTTAAGAGGTGACTGTATGGGTAAGCTTAAGAAAAAGATATTCAGAACTGTCGGTAAGGTTGTAAATTATGTTACCGCCGCAACTTCTCAGGGCACTTCCGACGGCTCTCTCGGTAAAGATTTCGTTCCCGATAAGGATATGATTGCCCTTTGCCGTGAAACAGGTGCCGAAGGTATCGTAATGCTCAAAAACAAGGATAATGTTCTTCCCATAACCGAAGACAGAACGGTTTCCGTTTTCGGCAGAGTTCAGAACGACTATTTTTATGTTGG
>JAZSAH010000172.1:0-12605 GCA_045601745.1 Acutalibacteraceae bacterium | reverse complement strand
TTGTATCATGGGACAATTATCCTGCATGGGATAAAGGTAAAAATCCTGATGAAGCACTTGAAGCGGCGTTTTTACACGATTTTTTCCGTTCATTAAAAAACGGTCAGCCGTTTTTCCTTATGGAAAGCACACCGTCGCTGGGAAACTGGCAGGATGTCAACAAGCTTCCCAAATCGGGCATAAATGAGCTTGCATCAATCCAGGCTGTTGCACACGGTGCGGACAGCATACAGTATTTCCAATGGAGAAAAAGCAGAGGCGGAGATGAGAAATTCCAAGGTGCGGTTATTGACCATTGCGGACACGAAAACACAAGAGTTTTCAGAAATGTAACAAAGATTGGAGAAACGCTTGAAAAACTGAATTCCGCTGTCGGAACCGAAACCGAAAGCAGAGTTGCGGTTATATATGACTGGGAAAACGGCTGGGCAGTCAATGTTTTCCGTGGTTATAACAACATCCGCAGAGATTATGTGAAGGAATGCATAAAATGGTATGCTCCCTTCTATAAGAGAGGCATCAGCGTTGATGTTATTTCGATGCAGGATGATTTTTCAAAATACGATGCCGTTATTGCGCCGTTTCTTTATATGCTTAAGGACGGCACGGAAGAACGCATTGAAGAATATGTCAGAAACGGCGGTTGTTTTGTTGCAACATATCTCACGGGCATAGTCGATACCGATGACCTTTGCAGACTCGGCGGTTTCCCTGCAGGAAGGCTGAAGGAGGTTTTCGGCATATGGTGCGAGGAAACGGATTCTCTTCCCGAGGATATGACGGGCAGAGCAGAATTCAACGGCAAGGACTATGAAGTGAACCATATCTGCGATATCATCCATGCAAACGGAGCAAAAATTCTGGGCGAATATAAAAGCGATTTTTACAGCGGAATGCCTTGTGTTACAGAAAATGCTTACGGAGAGGGCAAGGCATATTATGCCGCCTTCAGAAACGACGGCGGTTTTGCCGATGATTTCTGCAAAATGCTTGTTGAGAACAAAACCGTCAGACCCGATACGGATATAATCTGCGGTGACAGCGTGTTTTTAAGAAAACGCAGCGGAAATATATTCGTTATGAATTTTGCCGACTGCGAAAGAGAAATTATTCTTGATAAGGAATATAAAAACATAATAACAAGCGAAACCGTTGCAGGCAGAATAACCCTGCCCGTGTGCGGATATCTTGTTCTGAACGGATAAATGCAAACGGAATATATTGTTTTTCGGAAAAATCATTTTACAGTTATCACGGAGGTGAGGATATGTTTGAATACAGAGGGTTTATGCTTGACAGCGTGCGCCATATGCAGAGCATTGAAGAAATCAAAAAGCTTATCGATGCTGTTTCGGTGCTTGGGTTCAACAAATTTCATTGGCATCTGACCGATGACCAGGGCTGGAGATTTGAAAGTGAGCGTTTTCCTGAACTGAACACTCTTGCCGCCGTCAGACCTTATTCCGATTTCGGAAAAACATATGAAGAAGGACCTTACGGCAGGGTATACACCAAAGACGAGATGAGAGAAATTGTTGCTTACTGCGCCGAAAGAGGGATTGATGTTATTCCCGAGCTCGATATGCCGGGTCACACGAGTGCGCTTTTATCTGCATTTCCGTCGCTTTCCTGCACGGGAAAAGAGGTTGAAATCAAAACACATCAGGGCATATTCAAGGATGTTCTCTGTCTTGCAAAAGAAGAAACATATAATGTTGTAACGGCAATCATCGATGAGTTTCTCGAAGTTTTCCCCGGTGATTATATTCATATCGGCGGTGACGAAGCACCCCATGACCATTGGAAAAAATGCCCCGAATGCCAAAGATATATGAAAGAGCACGGCATTGAAACCTATGCAGGATATCAGAGCTCTTTCATGAACAGGATAATTGATTATCTGGAGAGCAGAAACAGGCATTGCATCGTCTGGAATGAAGCGGCAAACGGCAGAAATCTCGATAAAAGGGCAGTTATTCAGTATTGGAAAGAAAATCCAGAGCCGACGGTAAACTTTCTGAATGAGGGCGGAAAGGCGATTTTTTCGCCGTTTTCATATTGCTATTTTGACTATGATTATAACATCACGCCACTCAACCGCACTTATTCCCTGAAAGCGGATTTGCGGGGACTTACAGATGAGGGCAGAAGGAATATCATTGGATTTGAAGGAAATATCTGGACAGAATATATAACCCGTGATGAACAGCTCGAAAAGCTTGTTTTTCCGAGACTTATTGCCGTTTCAAAGCTTGCACTCGGAGAAAATGATAAGCCTTATAAGGATTTTGTTGCCGATGTTCAGCGCATCAGAAAGCAGTTGAACGGCATAGCCTTTGAAGATGAAAAATCATGGACAAAGCCGAGAATATCAACGGTTTACGGCTGGCTTAAATTTGTTAAAGACCACTACTCAAAGGAATTTATAAAAGAACAGTTGTTATAAAGAAAACCTCCGAAGCGGTATCAATACTGCCTCGGAGGTCATTTTATATACAGATTTTTATTGTTTATCCTGCGGATAGGTGATGCCCGTCATTTTTCTTATTTCGTCCATCTGACGGGTGATAAAGAGCGTTTGCTCATGGGTCACAACGGGACTCTCCTTCAGACCTTTCAGAATGCAGTCGGAGAAATGGGCAATTTGTTCCTCAAAACCGTTGCCTGTATAGGGAACGGGGATTTTCATTGTTTCGCCGCTGTTGAGATAAATATCGATTTCCTGCGGTGCATAGAATCTGCGCAGATGTGCATAGCCCTTGCTTCCGTAAACATATCCCTCATTGGGTTTACGCAGGAGAATTGCGCTCGAAATATCGGCAATACCGCCGTTTTTATATCTGAGAATTGCGCAGGTGTGGCTGTCAACGCCGTTATAAACCGATGACTGCGCATTGATTTCCTCAACATCGTTTCCGAGATACCAGCTTGCAAAGTTAAGACCGTAAACACCGACATCGAGAAGCGAGCCTCCGCCGTGTTCGGGAGCAAAAACGTGGTGACCCATTTCGTCTTCGTCCATTGTGTAGCAGAATTTTCCTTCAACGCCGAGGATGTCGCCGAGAACGCCTTCTTCAACAAGCTCGAGCATTTTCAGTGTTCCCGGAACAAGTCTTGCCCACATTGCTTCCATGAGGAGAACATCATTTTCCTTTGCACAGCGGAACATTTCTTCCGCCTCTTTTGCGTTGACCGCCATGGGTTTTTCGCAGATAACGTGTTTTCCGCCCTTCATCATAAGGCAGGAACAGCCGATATGACCTGAATGGGGAACGGCGATATATGCCGCATCGATAACATCGGACTGCGCCATTTTTTCATAGCTGTCAAAACGAAAGGGAATACCGAATTCATCGCCGAATTTTTCTGCGTTTTCTTTTGTTCTTGATGCAACGGCGGCAAGCTCTGCATTCTCAACATTTTTTATCGCTTCGGCAAAACGGTGAGCAATGGTTCCCGTGCCGACTATACCGAATCTTATTTTTTTCATGACGATACCTCATCAAAGAAAAATTCTGTTGTATCTGGGCTTGAGTTCGATTGAGCCGTCATTGTGAAGCGTTGTTATTGTTACGCCCTCAACCCATTCGCTTTCGGGTTTGCCCGTTTTATCGCCCATGTTATAGACTGCATATCCGCCGGGAAGGCTGTAAACAAGATGAACGCCTTTATAAACCGCCGCCCAGTCGTTGACATGGTCGTGACCTGCAAAAACAGCCTGAGTGCTTCCCGTTTCAAGGATTGCATCGAACATACCGCTGTTATAGGTTGAACATCCCACGCTTTCATACTGTTCACCGTAGAGTATTTCACATTCGCCCGAGGGAACATATCTGCCGTTTCCGTCATCTCTGAATGCGTGCTGATATTCGCACAGGGGAATGTGCATATACATGAAAGAATCCGCGGAGCCGTATTCCTTTTTGAGGCGTGCGGTTTCTTTTTTATAGAAATCAATCTGTTCTTTTTTGAGGAAGTCGTAGCCGTTAAAGTCTGCAGGAAGACCGTATTTTTCCTTGTCACGGTCAAGAATATCTCTGCCCGAGTCGAAATGGAAAAGAGTTTTGAGGAGCTTTCCGCCTTCGCCGAGGATATTCACCGTGAAATTGCCGTAGCCGAACATATCGTCGGGACCGAATTTGCAAAGGCAGTGGTCATAATCGCAGAAGCTCTTGAAAAGAAGCCACTTATAGAAGCCTCTGTCTTCTCTCGTTTCGTGATTTCCGAAAACGGCGGTCCAGTAAATTCCGATTTCTTCCATCATCTGCGCAAACTGAATGGCGTCAATCTGCTGGAATTTCGAGAGAATATTGTCGCCCGTTAAAACAACGAGGTCGGGCTTGATATCCTTGATGTGCTGAACAAAATTTTTAACAGCCTTTGTGTTTATATCGTGGTCAACATCAAAATGGAAATCCGTTGTTGAAACGATAACAAAATCGTCATTTTTGATGTTGCCGTTTTTGTCAACCTTTGCGATTGTGGTTGAATAATCGTTTTCGGAAATGATTTTGACATCGGTGGGAATTCTTTCGGGATTTGCCCTTTTGCAGTAAAGCGACTTCGGAAGCTTGCCTCCGCTGATTTTATAGATTGTTTTTGCTCCTGCAAGATGAATTCTGACGGCGGTCTGTCTTACAAAACCCCAGATATTATAAAGCATAACGATTACTCCTTTTATTTTATGCAACTATTATAAATGTTTAAAATATGTTTGTCAATTTAAAGCATTGAAATTATATGTGTTTTATTTTATAATGACGGTATAAATTCCGAAGGGAGAACGGTTATGGATAAAACGGCAAAAAATGCGGGTGCGGATAATTTAACTCCGTCGATACCCCAGTATTTTTCATGGATAAACAACACGAATGAGGGCGCAACCGAAAAACAGACCCTTATAAACCTTGATTTTTTCAGATATCTCAAGGATACCTACGGCATGAATCTGCGCATTTATGCATGGGATGCGGGTAACTTCGACGGCGCAAGCGAGGGATACGGCAATGTCAACAGCGAAAAATTCCTCTCGCAGTATCCGGAGGGATATAAGAATGTTGTTGAAAAAGCAAAGGAAATCGGCATCCGTTTCGGTTTGTGGGGAAGTCCCGACGGCTTCGGTGACACTCCCGAAGAAGAAAAAGACCGCTTCGATTTCTTTGTTCACCTTTGCAGAGATTATGATTTTGCCCTTTTCAAGCTTGACGGCGTCTGCGGTCATCTGCGCCCCGAAAAAGCCGGCGTTTTTGCGGATATGCTTAAGGAATGCAGAAAATATTCGCCCGACCTTGTTGTGCTCAATCACCGCCTTGAATTCTATGAGGCTGAAAAGCATATAACGACCTATCTCTGGAACGGCGATGAAACCTATGTTGATATTCTTTCGTGCAACAAACAGACCGCTATGCACCACAGAGGATTCATGTTCACGAGAGGTCATACCGATAATCTTGAACGCCTTGCCGAAGACCACGGCGTCTGCATTTCTTCGAATATCGATTATTTTGAAGATGAGCTTATTTATCAGGCTTTTAACCGTTCTCTCATTCTTGCGCCCGAAATCTACGGCAATCCGTGGCTTATGCGTGACGATGAGTTTTTGAAGCTTGCAAGAATATATAATCTCCATGCAAGGAATGCGGAAATCCTTGTAAACGGCAAAATCCTGCCCGAAGAATACGGCGATAATGCCTGCTCAAGAGGCAGCGGCACAAAGCGTTTTATCGCTTCGGGCAATAATTCATGGGAAACAAAAACGGTTAAAATCAATATCGGCGAAGAAATCGGAATTTCAACGGATTTGCCGCTTTGTGTCAATATCCATCATCCTTATGAAAAGCATCTCGGAATTTTCAGAGCAGGCGATACCGTTGAGGTTGAGCTTATGCCCTTCAGAGCATCGCTGATTGAGGTTGCGGTTGAAAGCGAAGCAGAGCCGATGCTCTTGAATTGCGAATATGAAATAATAAAAGAAGAAAAAGACGGCACTCCCGTTGAGGTGAAAATCCTCAGAGATGAAAACACCGACATAAAAGAAAAAGCGCCGGTATATCTCGGCACTCTTGAAAACAGCGAAAGAAATCCCGCAAACGGCGAGCTTCTTTATGAGTCGGCGATGTATGCAATAACCAACGATTCTCTTGAAATCAGGTCGCTCCGCCGTTCAGGTGAAACAAAAATTCCCGAGGTCAAGGCGGCAAGAGATGCGTTTTTTAAGCAGGAAACATATAAGCTCCGCGGCTGTGAAGCAAGGAATATGTTTGACGGCAGACCCGACACATTTTTTGATTCGCAGAGCAAGACCTACTGCGATATGAATCTGCGTGTCAACGGCGGATGCCTGCGTGTTGATTTCGGAGAAGAATATGACTGCGACAGCGTTGAAATCGAGTTTTTCTCTGCCGATTATCAGACGAGAGAGGTTGAAATCCAGAAGCTTCCTCTCTATGCGGAATATTCATCCGACCTTGAAAAATGGAACACCTCGGAGCTTGTGAAAACGAGCATTTCCGATGATGATTTCACTTCGGAAATAGTTAAATTCACCGTTCACACAACCTATGATTTACACGGCAAAAAGATGGTTGCAAGCTACGGAATAAACGGAAAAATCCGTTATCTGCGCATTGATAATCCCGTTGACAGAATCTATGCCGTAAGGCTCATGAAAGACGGCAAAGCTCTTGATATCAAAGAGCCTTTTGCCAATAATATGCAGGCTCATTACCGCCATAAAAAGGTTCAGCTTGCCAAAAGCGGAGAGCTTGTTCTTCCCGGATACGGAAAGGGCTCGAAGCTTGCCGTTGCCGTTGAGGGCGAGCACGGAGAGGAATGCGTTTACTGCGTTGCCGAAATCAACGGAAAGCTTTTCGGCTTCCCCGAAAGAGCACCCGATTATAAGGCAAATCAGTGGGAACACTGCGTCTGCGGAACAAACGCAAACAACACATTTTTCCTTGAGCTTCCCGACGGTCTTGAGGGCGAAAAAATAAAAATTCACGCCGTTTTTTCAAACCGTTGGAAGGGCGAAAAAACGACGTGCAATGTGTATTTATGTGATAAGCATTGATTTTCGCTTCGCAAAAAACGATATACGCCTGCATATAAACAGCGTCGCAGACCCTTAATTGCGGATTAACAAAGCGGATATTGCATCAACGCATTCTTCGGGTGTGCTGTCGGAGCAGTCAACCGTGATATCCGCATATTTTTCATAGAGGGGAGAACGCTCGGCATAAAGCTCCGCAATGGTTGTTCCCTCTTTCATGGCAATGCCCCGTGTGTGGATGTTGCAGATGCGTTTTTCAAGCTCATCCGCATTGACCTTCAGATAAACGGCAATACCGTTTTCTTTCAGATTTTTCATGGCATTTTCGCCATAGACGGCACTTCCGCCCGTTGCAATAACACAGTTTTCAAATTCCTGCGCACCGATGATTTCATCTTCAAGCCTGATGAACTCGTCGGTGCCTTTTTCTTTTATGATTTCGCAGAGCGCAGAGCCCTCTTTTTTCTGAATAATCAAATCGGTATCGCAGAAATCCATGAGCATGGTTTTTGCAAGAAGAACGCCTATTGTGCTTTTGCCTGCACCCGGCATTCCGATTAAAACGATGTTTTTCATTTTTAACTTCCTTTTGTTGTTTCTATTATAACCGCACTCTGAGGTGCGGATGTTGCTGCAGGGGGTTCGCCGACGGGAAAATCAAAGCCTCTGATGAAGCCTCCGAGCTCAAGAGAGCAGATATCTCCGCCGATAACCCGACCGTCATAAACGAGCAGATTTGCCTGAACGGATTTTGTGTTTTCAAGACCGGGGTAATTCAGAACGGCGTATGTCCAGCGTTTTGCACGCATACCCTTGAAGGGTTCAAGGTCAAGACCCTGCGACTTGTTCATTTCGGCATATTCGGTGTAGCCGTCGTCAAAATTTTCGGGAATGATAACCTCGCTGACTTCAACGGGGTCATCGGAAATCTTCCATCCGAACTGCGAAAGGAAGGCTTTTCGCTCCGCTGCGGTTTCCGCCTTATAATTAATCACGGAATCGTTTGCGGCAGGCTGTTTTCCTTTGCCGACAACCATGAAAAGCGCCGCCGAAAGCGCAATTATCGCAATAGCAAGAGCCGCAATTTTTGCTTTGGATGTTTTAACAGAAAATACAAACATTTTATCTCACCGCCTGAATATTGTCCTGAACAATATATATTCACACGGGTTGAGGATTATTCATATTTTCATCGGAAGAAGCATGATTCCCTGCGGAGTGATGTCGATTGCGCCGTATTCGCCCTTTGCAATGCTGCCGGGGTTCATAATGTGCAGTCCGTCGTCATAAGCAGTAACGCTTTCGTGGGTATGACCGTATAATGCAATAGCAGCACCCGTCGATTTTGCTTTTTCAATGAAATGAGTTGTTCCGTGCTTGACATATTCGTTATGCCCGTGGGAACAGAAAATCCTGATTCCCGAAACGGAAACGAGCTCATTATACGGTAAAAGGGAATAAAAATCGCAGTTTCCGCAGACCTGAACAACCTTTCTGTTTCCGATTTCATCCCTGAGCAGGTCGACATCCCTTTCCCCGTCACCGAGATGAATAATCATATCCGCTTCGGGGTGCATGGCTATTGCTTCACGCATACGGAAGGTTGAACCGTGCGAATCCGAAAAAACAAGTATTCTCAAATCATCATCTCCGTTCTATGGTTTTGTTTTGTATCATAGTAATTATATTGAATAAAGGCGGTGATTGCAACGGGTAACAAAAATTTTTCTCCCGAGGAACTTCTGAAAATTGCAAAATCGTCAAAGGGCAGCAGACCCGAGGATATGCTTTCGGCAATGCAGAATAAGCTTCCCGAAAACGGCGTTAACGAAATAAAGCGCATTCTCGGCGATAAAAAGGCTCTTGAGGAGCTTCTGAAAAGCGAGCAGGCGCAGAAAATCATGAAGCAGTTCGGTAAAAAATAATATGGATATCAACATGGATAATATAAACGAAATCATATCCTCGCTTTCCGATGAGGATATGGAAAATCTGCGTTCCGCCGCCGAAAACCTCTTTTCATCCGAAGAAAAAAACGGAAAAAAAGAGGGCTTCGGTTCCGGCGGTATGCCCGATTTGTCAAATATACTCGGAAATGCTCGCCTTATGTCGGGAATAACATCGGTTATGGGAGCGATGAATAAAACCGACAGCCGAACAAGACTCATTGAAGCGCTCAAGCCTCTTTTGTCCGAAAACAGACGGCGCAAAGCCGATGAAGCCATGCAGATGATGAAGCTTTTTGAGCTTTTACCCATGCTCACCAATCTTATGGGCGGTGATAACCATAAACCTTGATTCCGACAGCAATCTCATTCTGCCGATAACCGTGTTGCTCCTTGCGGAAAAGGCGGATTTTTCGCTGATTTTTGCGATGCTTTATATTTTGATGTGAAAAACTGTTGAAAAAATAATCCGCATATAGTAGAATAACCCCGAAGGAGTGATAAACATGGTTTATAAATATAGAACAAGAGGCACCTGCGCAAGAACGATTGAATTCGAGCTTGACGGCGAAACCGTTAAAAATGTCCGTTTTGAGGGCGGCTGCAACGGCAATCTCAAGGGCATCGGTTCGATTGTTGAGGGCATGAACGCAAAGGATGTTATCGCAAAGCTCGAAGGTATCCGCTGCGGCTTCAAAACAACCTCATGTCCCGACCAGCTTGCAAAGGCGCTCAGGGAGGCTGTTGAAAATGGATAACAAGAAAAATATAAAGCTCACCTTTTATGTTGTGTGCGGACTTCTTCTGGGTGCGCCCTACATATGGAAGATAATCAAGGTTATTCCCGAAATCCTTGCAGAGCTTGAAAATGCGGCGGAAATTCTTGCGGCGGCAGGTTATGCGGTTCTCGTTATCGCTTCGGTTGCCGTTGCATATAAGCTCGGCGAAACGCTCTGGATAAAGATAGTCAATGTTTATTCCATGGTGGGTCTTGCGGTAAGCGTTATAACAATGATGACAAGGGCAATCGGCATTTCCGAGATGTTCGAGGTTGTTTTTGAGGTTATCTGCGCACCGTTTTACGGCATAAAATCCCCCCTTGCGGTAACCGTTCTCATGCTGATTATTTCGATAACGGCATATATGTTACTCAACAGAACGCCTGCAAAACCGGATAATAATTAATAACAGACGGACTTTTTCACGGAAAAGGAAAAGTCCGTTAATTTTTTGTCTTAATTTTGTTAATAAGGTATTGATATTTATAAAAAAGATGTTAAAATAAATATTATAATGGCTGAACATCGGCAAAAAACGGAGGTATACAATATGAGTCAGCTGATAATGTTCAAAAATGTTGAACCTGCGGAATATCCCGAAGCATATGCAGGCTTCAGCTTCCGACGTTTCAACGGAAGCGATGAGGATAAGCAGGCATGGGTTGATATCTGCAAGGGTTCGCTTATCGGCGAAAACAACGATATATCGGCATATGACAGATGCATGACAAATGAAGTCGGCTATGACGAAAACTATGTTTTTCTTGTTGAAACAGACGGCAAGCCCGTTGCAACAACCTCAATTCTCCTTTGGGAAAACAAGGTTGCAAGAGTTCATATGGTTGCCGCAAAGCTCGAATGCAGAGGCAGAGGCGCAGGCAAATATCTTGCCGATATCGCAAATGCGGCGGCTTATGAAAGCGGATGCGAAACAGCAACGCTTTCAACGGATATTTTCCGTATTCCTGCAGTGAAGAGCTATCTCAGAGGCGGTTTCAGACCCGTTATTCTTGATGATGAATCCGAAGAACGCTGGGTAAAATGGCTCACGGAAAACAATTATTCGGATATCCCTGCAGTTGATAGTGATTATAAATTTGCAAAAGTTCTCTGCGAGAACAAAATATGAAGCAGACAGATTTGAAATTTAAGGAGGATTTGCTGTGAAGAAGATAACAAAAATTCTGTCCGTTATTCTTTCCGTGCTAATGGTTGCATCCGTTATTCCGGCGATAAATGCAACAGCAGACGGAAAGGTAATCAGTACAAGCTCGTTTGAAGAAGGTGCCGACGGCTGGACATCGTTTGATGTTGACGGCGACGGCTACGGCTGGGAACACAAAACCGATGCCGACTCAATAAGATATGTTGATTATTCAGGTTACGAAAGCGAAGGATGCATGGCATCCGCATCATATTTTGATGATAAAGATATCGAACCCGATAACTATCTTGTCAGCCCTGCAATTGAAATTGAAAGCAGATATCATAATCCTGTTATCAAGTGGTTTGCGGGCAACACCGATAAAGAGAATTTCTTTGAAAACTATTCCGTCTATGTTTATGCAGGCGAAGATGAGCTTAACGCGGAAAACATAAAGACGAAGGTTGAAGATGCTTCCGTTTCGGCTCTTGTTTACAGCGAAACACTCCAGAGCAATGCCTATACTCAGTCTGTTGCCGCAATCGGCAACTCATTTGTCGGCAAGGATATAAGAATCGTTTTTGTTCACCATAACTGCTCGGGAATGGGCAGCCTCAAAATCGATGAGGTTTCCGTTATAGCGGCAGAAAAGGCTGACAGTGCGGAAATTTCGGATATAACTGCTCCCGAAGTCGGCAAAAAACCCGACACAACGGCGGAAATCGCAATCACGGCAGACGGCAAGGATGTTGAATGCGCATCATACAGCGTTTATTGGCAGCAGAAGGCGGAGGATGCCGCAGAATGGACTGCTATGGATACCGAAACCTTCAGAACAGCACTTTCCTACAGAGTTTGCGTTGATATCACCGTTTCGGGCGAATATATTTTCTCCGATTCTCTTGAAACCGCAACAATCAACGGCGAAGCTGCAGAGGTAATCAGCGAAAATGAAGTTCTTGAAACCGTGACTCTCGCTTATGAGTGGATACCCATGTATCAGCTCACATGGGACTGGGGCGAAACAATGAAGCCCGACACCTATTATAAAGGCGAAACTCCCGTTGAACCCGAAGAAATCATCAGAAAAGGCAAGGTTTTCAGAGGTTGGGATAAAGACATCCCCGAAACGGTAACCGAAGATATGACCCTCACGGCACTCTGGGAGGATGAAGTTTATACGGTTATCTTTGATGTTGACGGCGTGACAACCTCTTTTGATTATAAATACGGCGATGAGATTGATGTTCCCGATGACCCCATAAAAGAACATTATGTTTTCATCGGCTGGACTCCCGAAGTTCCCGCAACCATGCCCGATATCGGCGAAAGCGGAAGCTCCGTAACATATTCGGCAGCATGGAAGCTTGAGCAGTATACCGTAACATGGAGAATCGAAGGTCTTGACGACTATGTTGTGACCTACGGCTACGGCGATGCAATTGATTATTATGCACCTGAGCGTGCAGGCTATGTTTTCGCAGGTTGGGATAACAATATTCCCGACGCAATGCCCGATGAAGACCTTGTTTTCATCGGCACATGGGCTTATGCGGATGATACCGACTATACCGTCAATATCCACACGATGAATACCGACGGTGAATATGAAACCGAAACCGAAATCCGTGAAGGCACAACAGGTGATATCGTAAACGTTGAAAATGATTTCACCGTTGAAGAAGGCT
>JAZSAH010000171.1:0-5017 GCA_045601745.1 Acutalibacteraceae bacterium | reverse complement strand
CTGTTGTGACAGCACCGCCGCTTATGGTTATCTCTGCAGAGCCAAATACACTGCCGATGGCTGTTAACCCCAGATCTTCAGCTGCGGATGCATGAACAACACCACCGCTTATCTCTATGTTCTTATTTCCGCTATACCCGCCGATACCAACACCACCGCTGGCGCCTTTTGCTGTAATGTTGCCACCCTTTATGAGGATGTTTGCAGTTTCTCCACCGCCTATGCCTGCGCTATCCCGACCGCCCTGTGCGGTAAGTTTGCCTGTTCCAAGCTCGCCGCCCTGAATTGTGAGTGTGCCGAGTTCATCGAAATATTCGCCGTTCTTCTGTAAGCCTGCGCAATCCGTTCCGCTTTTGAGCGTATTTTCAGAGCTGTCTGCAAGGATAATCGTAACATCGCCTGTGCTGTTGTCGGCTATCATAAACGCCGCACCGCTTGCATTTGAGGTGTCAATATTCACGCCGTTAAGGGTGATATTTGCGGAAACGCCGTTTTCAACCACAATTCTGTCGGTTGTAGTAGTACCACTGATAGTCATTGCCGCACTGCTTTTGATAGTAAGAACACTGGCTGCGTAGGGGAAATCCGCGTAGGTGTAATCCGTATCAACCACAGGGTCGCCGCCGCCCTCTGTCAGAGTGATAGTTAAATCACCCACCGTTGCCGCACTCGCCGTAATTCCAAGCGCAAAAAGCGCTGTTATGCTTATCGTCATCACGACAAGCAGTTTTAAAAGCTTTGTTTTCATAAAGTCCTCCTTAAATATATGCATAAAATCCCACTATATAATTATACAGCGGGATTTGTATTAAAAATATTAACCAAAGGTTAGATATCGTCCGAAAGCATCATAAGAAGCCGCTGACGCTTTGTGCGTGTAGCCCCGTCGATATGCAGTTTTGAATATATCTGATTGAGATACTGCTTAACACTGCCTTCCGATAAAAACAGTTTTTCTGCGATTTCACGGTTGCTCAGGCGCTTTTTAAGTAAACAGACTATTTCATATTCACGCTCGGTAAGTTTCGATAAGACTTCGGGGCGGGCGTGCTTGTTGAGCTCTTCCGTTCTTGCTTCATATCTTTCCCCCAGTTCTGTTATATTTCCGATAAATGAAGGATTTACAGAAGCTATTCCTTTAAGTAGTTTTTTCAGATAGAAATAGTTTTCGGCAAAGGGAATGACGAAATTGTCAGGCTCTGCGTCACGGATGGCTTTTATAAGAAGCTCCTTTGCTTTTTCATGCTTGTTCATCATTTCATAAGCCGCCGCCGTCTGTATGGAAAGGTGAATATCAACCAGTTTGTAATGCATACTTTCGCATACCGACGCAAGAATTTCGCATCTTCCCGGGATTTTTGCATACGCCCCCTGAGCCAGATAAACCTGATTTTCAATCATTTCGATTATGGGCTTTCCGGGGGCAAGCAGATTTATCTCCGAAAGCTTATGAAGTCGGAAGATTTCAGGGATTTTATCTCCCTTACGCCTTAATGCGTAATAATAGGCGCATGAGGTATTGAAAATGTTTATCCATGATGAATTATGATGCAAAAGCAATTCCTGATAACGCTCTTCAATGGTGTATCGTTCTTCCGTATCGACGAACAGAGAAAGTCTCATTGAAAGAAAATCACAGCAGAGTGCCATATTTTCCTGACCGTTGTCTTTGATGCGTGCGTATGCACTTTCAAGGTGAATTTGTGCGTCATCGAAATTTCCCTTCTGATATTCCGCTTCTGCGTGCATGATTTTTTCCGCACCCTGACCGTGCCCGTCCGTGATTTTATAGTAATGCGGCATACATTCGTACATTTCGGCAAGCTCGCTGCAAAGCGCACCCGGCTCACGATAATACTGCATAAGTATGGAGGGAGAACCGAAGCTCCATCCGCCGCTTTTATGTATGCTGACGGCAGGACGGGTCATCTGTGAACTTGCACTGCGGTGAAGCCTGCTCATTGCGCTTATATCATTGAACATAAGAAAGCTTGTGATAAGGTCGCATTCGCCAAGAAGGTTTCCCCGTTCTTCGTCAGACATTTCAGGCTGTTCAGCGATAGACACCATAAGCTGCTCTTTCATTTCCATCATTTTGGGGATAAGCCGCCAGTTGAACATACTGCGCATAAGAACGAGTATGGCAAGGGGGTGTTTTCTTAATGTCTCAACAGGGCATTTTTCCAGCATCCGTATTACATCTGCGGAATTGATATGCGAAAGAAGTATGCCTGCGTCTGTTCTGATTACACGAAGCAATGCGTCATAATTCCCGTTTATTCCATAGGATTTCATAGCGTAAAGATACTGTCCGTTGTTTTCATACCACAGCCCGAAACGGTTTCGGTAGAAACACTGTTTTTCCTGCGGAAGTGTAAAAAACGCACGCTCCGCGCACTCCTTCATCATGTGGTGAAAACGGAAGGTTACGCCGTTCGACAGCAGCTTTACAAATGCGTTTTGCTCTGTAAGGGATGTCAGCACATATTTTGTGTCGGGTATTCCCGTGATAAAATATGCCATATCGGCGGTGAATTCATCGGCAAGCCCCATAACCGCAAGAAATTCTCTTTGCTTTTCGGGTAAAGGGTCAATCATTGCCGATGTAAACATTGTATAAATATCGGAATTGCGATTCGGCAGGGTGCCTTGCTCGGAAAAGGCACGGAAATTCAGATAAATCGCCGAAAACCATCCCTCGCTTGAAAAAAGAAGATCCTCTGTCTGTTCGTCCGAAAGCTCTATTCCGCATCGGTGGGCATAGACGGAAAGCTCCTGATAATTAAGCCTTAACTGCTCTGTGCCTATCTGACATACCTTTGAGCCGAGCCGTACAATTTGTGCGGCAGGCAGACAACGGTCACGGCTGACAATGATAAGGTGAAGATTTTCGGGAAGTCTGTTTGCAAAATTGCAGAGGAAAAGCGAAACATTTTCATCCGGCAGAAGATGAAAGTCGTCGATGAAGATATAGCAGGGCTTGTCCGATGACAACTCGTGGCACAAATCGTCCATAAGCATTCCGCTTCCCGCCGCGTCGGAAGGGCAGGGGTAATCAATCAGGAATTCAAAGCCTGCATAAGAAAAGGCATCCTGTACACTTTTCCAGAAAACCATAAGATTGTCGCTGTACACGCTTATTCTTATAACGGTTATTTCTGCGGCGGAAGCACATTCTTCGAGATACCAGTTGATTGCCGTTGTCTTGCCGTAACCCATAGGTGCTATGACGGTGGTGAGAGGACAACTTGAAACGGGATTGAGCGATTTTCGGAGCCTCTCCGATATGTATATGGCGTTAAGATTGCACTTTCGCTTCAGCATTATTTCACCCCTATCAAAGTCAATGGTATATCTGCGTATATAGTTTTATAATATATTCCAATTATGCCATATAAATGTATAATTATCAATATTTAATTATCGGTTTAATAACAAATTATTACATACAAAGCTGTGGTCTGATAAAAATATGCCTGAGCATTGCGTAAATATATACATAAATTATTATACATCAGGGGTTTCGGAAAAAACATTAACCAAAGGTTAGGTGCTGTCGCATAAATCCTTTGTCGGAGGAAAATCACAGTATAACAGCAGGTTTACTGTATCCAAAGCAAAACTCCCGTGATTTCTCACGGGAGTTTTTTCGTCGTTATTACAGAAGAATTTCCGTCACCGTCGTGCTTTCGCCTGTCGGCTTGGGCGGTGCTTCTGCTTCGCAAAGGCGTCCCGCACCCCAAATCCCTTGAATAAAAAAGCCGCCCACGGAATTTTACCGAGTGCGGCTTGCAATAAATTTTACCTCTTTTTGTAAACAACAAGTTCGGGATTTTCTACATTTTTATTGTCTATATGGAGTTACCTTTTTCAGAAAATTGTTTTAATAATTCTTTCCGTGCCTGAAATGAGTTCAAATACTTCTTCTTTTGTTGGTTCTCGCTCTTTGTTGTGACCGCATAAGTTTCTAATATCTCCTAAACGTTGAATTCTTCTCCATTCTAAAATATCATAAACATTTTCTTTTAGTGCATCGTTATAGTCAGCTATGGTTGGATTCTTTTTACTTATGGAGATAGAATTATTTTTGCATACTTCCGAAAAATGTTTTTCAATAACTACACCACAAACAACACCAGCCGCTCGTAAGAATCCATTTTTCAACAAATGCTTTGCAGATTCAATTTCTGAATCAAAAATATCCGCTTGTAATATAGTTTGTATGTTTAGAACGGTACTGTCAAGATTGTCTAAACAAGCCTGTAACATTGCCGTTTGCCTTATAACGCATAACATTGCTGTCCACGGACCATACTTTCCGAGCAACTCGCTAATGCCACGTAATGCATCTGAAATACAATATGTACTTAAGTTTACTTCTTTCCTTTTAGGATTGTCGTATAATAATGCAAAATCCTGTGTTCGTTCAGGAGACAAACGTTTCATTATCATTAAACTTTTAGTATACCAAATTTCATATTGACCTATAAAATTTGCAAGTTGAGGACAACTTTTTGTTTGTTCATCAAAATTCAAATACGCACCTAACTCTGCTCCTTTATCAATCAATTCTTTTATTTCTTCTTTGAGTTTTTCTTGTTTTTTTCATATTATCCCCATATTTAAAGTTTCTTGTAAGTTGTACGACTTTCGACTATATTATAACACACTTGTTTTTAAAAAAGCAATATTTGTAAACAGTGTTCCTTGGTAATCTTGAAAGAACAAAAATTTTCATTGCAAGTGAAAAAGGTATGTACGTATGTACCAAGAAAAACAAAACCTGATGCTTTCGGGTACGCATGTACGTAGCGTTTTAAACTCAGATGAAAATTTTTTCTTTCGGAAAAGTTGCAAAGTCTGAATTTATTATTGCGTTGACAGCAAGCATCGCCTGTGTATAGACACAGACACGTTTTTGCAAAAACTGTATGCTCGCTCTCTGGTATTAACATTGAGAGCAAGCATATGACTTGTGGTCACACTCGGCGTTTTTTCAGAAAGTCTGAAAAATAAA
>JAZSAH010000170.1:0-2715 GCA_045601745.1 Acutalibacteraceae bacterium | reverse complement strand
GCGTAATTCGGCTTTATAAGACTTAAAGCAATATCAAGCATCTTGCGTCTTTCTGAAGGGCCGTTTTGCACAATGCCGAGTGTATTCGGTGAAAAAACAACCGCAAAAAACTTGCCCATCATTACTCTCGGCGATTCTTCTTTAACACCGTTGAGCACAATTTCTTTACGTTTGCCTATTTTCATAGGGGCATTCTGTTCACGCTGCTGAGAATAAAAAAGAGTTTCAATTTCGGCTTCATCACTGCCCTGCTGAATAAGCTGGGCATTTTTTCTTGCTCTGAAGCTGTAAAACCCCGTCATCATCCAAATGCTCTCAATAATATTTGTTTTACCCTGACCGTTTTCGCCATAGATAACGTTCATTTCGGGATGCGGAGTAAACTCAACCTCGTCAAGATTCCGAAACTTTTTTGCGGAATGGAAACTTATTATCAACTTTTTTCACCATTCCTTTCAAAAAACTGAATACGGGCGATTAAAAACATAACCGCCCGAAATCTTAATCAACAATATAAATAACTCTTTCAAACTCGGCGGTGTCACCTTTACGGAGCTTTTTGCCGCGCATTGTGCAGACCTCGCCGTTAACCTTGACTTCGCCTTCCTGAATAACGATTTTTGCGTGGCCGCCTGATTGAACGGCATCGTTCATTTTAAGAAAAGCATCAAGTCTTATGAAATCGGTATCTATTTTTTTTGTAATTTTTTGTTTTTCTGCAACTTTAACTTTAATTTTCATTTTTCAGCCTCACGGGAAGAATAAGGAATATAAACTCATCGCCTTCGGGAGGAACAATAAGAATGGGAGCAATTGCGCCGTTAAGCATAATTCTTACTTCGTCGGTATCGCAGACCTTGAGAGCGTCAAGCATATACTTATTGTTAAAACCGATTGTGCAGCTGTCACCTTCAATTTTTGCGGGCAGCTTATCGTTTGCAGTACCCAAAGAGGTAATGCTTGAAATCTTTATGGTATTATCGCTGAAAATGCACTTAACTGGGCTTTTAATCTTATCTGTGATGATAAGAGACGTTCTGTCAATACTGTCAATCAGGCTTCTTGTGTCAACGTTGATAACAGTTTTGGTTGAAGAAGGAATTGCAGCCTTATAATTAAGGAACTCACCGTCAAGCAAACGTGATATAACGCTGTAGCCGTTAACGTCAAAGATAATATGTCTTTTGCCGACCTCAATTGTTACGGGATCTTCATTAAAGTTCATAAGCTTAACAACTTCGGAAAGTGTTTTTGCAGGAACAACAAAAGAAAGGCTTTCGCCGGCATATTCAATTTTTTCGTTTCTGATTGCAAGGCGAACACCGTCAACTGCAATAAGACGAAGATGATTTTCTTCAATTTCAAACTTAATGCCTGTGTGAACTATCTTGCTGTCTTTGACTGCGGCAGAAAAAATTGTTTTTCTGACCATATCCTTGAGAATATTTTCATCAATATCAATATGATATCCGCCTGTGACGGAAGGAAGCTCGGGATATTCCTCTGATGAAATACCTATAAGTGTTGATTCAAATTCGCCGCTTGTAATGGAGGCAATGTGTCTTGAATCACTGTCGATGCTTACAGTGCTCTCAGGCAGCTTACGGAGAGTTTCGCTGAACATATGGGCATTGAGGACAAGCTCACCTTCTTCTTCAACTCTTGCCGCAATAACTGTTTTGATACCCATTTCAAGGTCATAGCCTGTGAGAGTGAGCACGCCGTTTTTTGCAACCATAAGAATACCTTCAATAGCAGGAATAGCTGTTTTGGTTGATGCTGCTCTTGAAACGTTTTGGCAAGCTTCGGAAAGCTCAAGCGAATTACAAATAACTTTCATTTTTATGCCTCCTGAAGTTTTACACAGTTCACACCCCGTGAACAGGTAAAAATTTTAAAATAGCGGTTTAATCTTTCTTTATTTGGTTATTTCATATCAATATTAATAGTAGTAATAGTAGTGTGCGTTAAAATATGGAATAACTCTTAAACCTGTTGATATAAAACAGATTTGAATTTTATTTGTTTTACACACACAGGTGGAAAACTTTGAGTTATTAACCTGACATTTTTTGACAATGTTAATATGTGGAAAACCCATATGTGGAAAAGTATAAAAATGTGGAAAACTTAAAGTTCTTTTCTGCCTTCCATTGCTCTGATGAGAGTAAATTCATCAGCATATTCAAGGTCTGCACCGACGGGAACGCCGTAAGCAAGTCTGCTGACGCTGATTCCGAGAGGCTTTATCAGCCTTGAAATATACATTGAGGTTGCTTCACCTTCAACCGTGGGGTTGGTTGCCATAATAACCTCTTTAACGGTGTCATCACCCAAACGCATAATAAGCTCTTTTATGCAGATATCCTCGGTATTAATGTCATTCATCGGTGAAATTACACCGTGGAGAACGTGGTAAAGACCGTTGAATTCGTGAGTGCGTTCAATTGCAATAACGTCTCTGGGGTCTTCAACAACGCAGATTACCGATTTATCTCTTGATTTTGAGTTACATACTGAACAAACAGAGCCGTCTGTGAGGTTACAGCAGATTTCACAGCGCTTGATTGAGCTTCTTGCTTTTTCAATGGTTTCGGTAAAAGCCTTGGCGTCTGCTTCATTCATTGCAAGAATATGAAAAGCGAGCCTCTGGGCGCTTTTTTTGCCAACCGAAGGGAGCTTTGCAAACTGCTCAATCAGTTTATCAAGCGAAGG
>JAZSAH010000169.1:0-14025 GCA_045601745.1 Acutalibacteraceae bacterium | reverse complement strand
AACTTCCGTACGCACCGAACCGATAACTCTTTCTTCTCCAGCACGGTAACAGCCTTCCGCAGCATTATAAATCACGGTTTCGGTTTTTTCACTTCCGTCTTTATATTTAAGTTTAATAACTATTCCGTCGGGAAGTGCAGGGCCGCCTGCACTGAAAACAATTCTGTTTTTCAAAGGAATATGCACAATTTCTGCAGAGTCAACATTGTTTTCGGGTAACGGTTCGGGGTCAATAGGGTCGCTTTCAAATTCTTCGTTTTTATCTCTTTCATTAACTTTACAAGTGCCGCTTACTTTAATTTCACCCGAATTCACACATTCCGAAACATTGATTTTTTCAGAATGACCGAATATACTTCCGACGATACCGACATTTATGGAATCAACCGAAATATCGCCTTTGTTTGTGCATCCGGTTATTTTTGCTTCCGCAGTTGCAAATCCAACTATGCCGCCGACATATGTATATTGAATTACCGCAGGCTTGAAAAAGCCCTCATCTTTTCCTACAACTTCAATTTTCATCTCCGATGTGCAACCAGTTACCTCTGTAACGGTATTTCTGTCTTTGATATATCCGACTATGGCGCCCGTATAAATGTCTCCGCCTGCAACAACATTTATCGTTCCCTGTGCATTGCAGGAATAAATTTTGCTGTCACCGCAGTATGCCGCAACAGAACCGATAAAATATGTTGAGTAATACGGATAGTTCACGTTAATCTCAATATTTTTAAAATTAAGATTTCCGATTGAAGCTGAATTCACGAATCCGAATAAACCTAAATTATTTGTTTCTTCGGTTTTCGAATTAGATTTTAATGACAGATTGTTAACAGACCTTCCGTTGCCGTCAAGTTCACCTGTAAAAGGTGCTTCGGATGTACCAATCGGCTCCCAGTTTTCATAAACCGACAAGTCAATGTCATTCATAAGAACATATTTGCCGTCAAGGTTATTGCGGATATTGTTCAAATCCTCGGCGGTATATATCGGAGTATATTCATCTGCCGTTTCTTCTGCAAACGCAACAGTGCATACACCAAAGCTCAGAACAAACGCTAAAAATATTGATAATAACTTTTTAAATTCCATCTTGTTTTCCTCCCAATTTATTTAATTTTTTATTTTTTTATAAAAAAATCAGCCCATAGGAATCGCCGCCTTTCGTTGTGTTTTGAAAAATCGAAGAAAATTATATTATCCCTTAATTATTGTTCTCATATATATATGACGAAAACCACAGAATGTCACGTCAGAATTATATTTTTCTCTGTTTTATACAAACTTGATGCCGTGTTTTTTGTTGAAAATGTGAGCAGAAATTTCAATCATATCGTAAATTATTCGCCTGAAACAAAAAAAACACTCATAAAAACATAAGATTTATTAATACTGTCATTATAATGCCATAATTTCTGCCAAAAGTCAATGGCAGGATTTATGGCATTTATAATTCTTATGAGGTGTTTTTATGAAATATGAAAGAATCAGAAACCTGAGGGAAGATAATGACCGGACACAGCAAGAAATCGCAGATATGCTTTTCATAAACAGAAGAACCTATGCGGCATATGAAAACGGCATTAATTCAATGACCCCTGAAACACTCTGCAAGATTGCGGATATTTACGGAACAAGCGTTGATTATATTCTTGGCAGAACGGATGTTTTTGAGCCTTATACCAAAACTAAACAGCAGAAACCCACTCACCGTTAAGATGAGTGGGTATTTTTTAAGGTTTCAATAAACCTGCTTCGATTGAAGTTGAGATAATCCCCTCTACTATGTGCCATAATTCGGGAGTTGCGGTGCGGATTATATCCATGCGCTTATAAATTTGCGGTGCATGAACATCGCCGAGCTTCCATGTGTGACCGTTTGTTAAATAATTGAGAATCAGCGGCTGGAGTCTGTCAATTGCATTGGCATATTTCGACTCGGGAGTTTCCTTCGCCTCAAATTCATCCCATAATGCACGGATTTCCTCGCCCTGACCGTCTTTCAGCATTCCGAAAAGCTTTTCGGCGGATGCAATTTCTCTGTCAAGCTTATCCTCGTTTCCCTTGACATCATAGGCAAAGGTATCGCCTGCATAAACCTCAACGAGGTCATGCACAAGAGCAATTTTAAGCACCTTTGAAATGTCAACCTTGTCTGCGCTGTATTCTTCAAGAATCATCGCCATAACGGCAAGATGCCATGAATGCTCCGCATCGTTTTCACGCCTTGAGCCGTCGGAAACAAGATTTCTGCGCAGAACATTCTTCATTTCGTCAATCGTTATTATGAATTCTATCTGCTTTTTTATTTTTTCGCTGTTTATAAAATCAAAATTATTCATTGTTACACTCCCTTTGGGATAATTATAACAAACACATTTCCGTTTTTCAAGGTTGAAGGTTGGGTTTAATGGTGATATAATATAGAAATAATATATATGGGAGAGTCTGTGCGGTCTCCCGGAATAACAACTAAAAGGATGTTACCATGAAGGTTTTAATTGAGCTTTTTGACAGCGAACAGATTTTCAATTATCTCGCCACCCTCGTTTTCAGACCCGAAAAGGTTTATTTTGTAGGTGACAGCAGAAATATGGGCGGCAACTGCCGCATAAAGGCAGAAAAGCTTGCCCGCATGAAAAATATCGGAACAAAATTTTTATATAAATATGTTGTTCCGACGGATTTTCATATTATGCGCAGCAAAATCTCGGAGATAATCGAAGACGAAAAGAAGCTCGGCAACAGCTGCGTTATCGATGTTACGGGAGGGCGTGACCTTGCACTGGTTGCGGCGGGAAATCTCATGTCGCACGGCGTTGAGGTTATCAGATACGACCCTAAAAACAAGGTTTTCCGCAGTCTTTCCGACGGCAAAACCTATCCTGCGGATATGCAGCTTTCATGTGAAGAACTTATTACTGTTGCAGGCGGCACGGTTTACAGCAACACACATAAGCTCTCTTTTTCCGATAACGAATGGAAAATCATCGATAAAATCATCCGTTTATATTTCGAAAAGCGTGATGTCTGGACAAAATTCGTCAAATATCTTCAGCGCATTTCAAAAAAAGAGGGCGAAAAGGTCGGCGACAGTCTTTGGATTGAAGCTCCTGCAACATTAAAAACCGACGGCAAGACTTTTTCTGCCGATATTGAAATCATGAACGGTCTTGAAAAAACGGGTGCGATATCCGATTTTGAATTTTCAAAAAAGAACAACCGTCTTAACTTCAGATATGCTTCGCCGGAAATTGCAAATCTGCTTGTCAACGAAGGTGTATGGCTTGAGCTGATTATCTATTTTTCTGTAAAAAACGCCGATATATTTACCGATTCGGACACGGGTGTCAAATTCATCTGGGATATTCCCGACGGCGGAAAATCTCTCGGCAGTCTTCTTTCGGGAAGCACTCCCCGTAACGAGGTTGATGTTGTTGCCGTCAGAAGCATAAAGCCGATTTTTATTTCGTGCAAAACAAGAATGCCGATAAATGAAGACCTGAACGAGCTTTATGCAATCCGTGAGCATTTCGGCGGTGAACACGCCTGCGCTGCACTTGCAACAACGAAATATGTTGACAGAGAATCGCCTGTATATGAGCGAGCAAAGGCAATGAAAATAGAAATAATCGATGAGTGCGACCTTGAGTGCCGCACCGTCGTAAACAAATTAACCAAACTCAGCGAGGTGTGAAATGCCAACGGAAAAAGGAACGGTTGAGCTCACCAACATGGTGATGATAACGGATAAAGACGGCAGAATGCTGGTTCAGGAGAGAGTCAAGAGCTGGAAAGGAATATCCTTCCCCGGCGGTCATGTTGAACCCGGAGAAAGCTTTGTTGACTCCGCAATCAGAGAAATCAGAGAGGAAACGGGTCTTGAAATCCGTAATCTCACTCCCTGCGGCGTTATTCATTGGTCACATAACCGCAATTTCAACAGATATATCGTTTTTCTTTATAAAACATCGGACTACAGCGGTGAGCTGCTCCCCGAAACAGACGAGGGCAGAGTTTTCTTTGCAACATACGACGAGATAAAAAGCATGAAGCTTTCATCGAATTTTGCGAATTACCTACCCATGTTCATGAGTGACGAATTCAGCGAAGCTTACGGCTCATGGAATGAGGATGACCCTGAAATACTGATTTATAAATGAATTGCCTGACGGCTTGAATTGCAATACATTGCACGATTTGTACTTCGTGTATTATAAAATCGGTCATAGGCGGAGCCTATCCTTAATGTTGATTGCAACAAATCATGCACCAAAGGTGCAATTCATCCTATCATGTGCGTCGAGCACAATTCATTCAAAAAATAATCTTAATAAATTTGTAATAATTTTGATGCTTTATTTGTAATTCCGACCCCTTAGAATAATAACTGTTCCAAGGGATTGAATTACCGGAGGTTATAAAATGTATACCGTACTTGTCTGCGATGACGACATCGCAATACTTGATTCCGTTGAAATTTATCTGAAGCTGGAGGGCTACAATGTTCTCCGTGCCGAAAACGGCAGAGAGGCTCTCGACAGAGTCAGGGATAATGAGGTGCACTGCGTTATTCTTGACATAATGATGCCCGGGCTGGATGGCTTGCAGGCAACATTGAGACTCCGCGAAAAACACAACATACCCATCATTCTTCTTTCCGCAAAAAGCGAAGATACCGACAAAATAACGGGGCTTTCCTTCGGTGCGGATGATTATGTCACAAAACCCTTTAATCCGCTTGAGCTCATGGCGAGAGTCAAATCGCAGATAAGACGATTCACGGCGCTCGGCTCAATGGAGAAAAAGGAAGGCGTTATAACAACAGGGGGACTTTCGCTTGACACTCTTGCAAAAGAGCTTACTCTTGACGGTGAAACGGTGAAGCTGACCGCCACCGAATACGGCATAATCAGCGTGCTTATGGAAAATCTCGGCAGAGTTCTTTCAACGGGACAGATTTATGAGGCAGTCTGGGATGAGCCTGCCTATAATACGGAAAAAACGGTTACGGTGCACATCAGAAGAATCCGGGAAAAAATCGAAATCAATCCCAAGGACCCGAAATATTTAAAGGTGGTGTGGGGAATTGGCTACAAAATCGAAAAATATTAAATATTCCAAAGGAACAAAAACCGCCGCAGTCCTCATTGCGGTTATCATGTTTTTCTCCTCGGGATACTTTGCAAATCTCTTTATAAGAGGCTTTGCGGACTACAATGCCTACGATAAAGGCAGAAATCACTACACGCAGACAAACGCTTTCCGTGAGCTGATGAATTCGGTTGAGGATTATTACATCAGCGCTTCCGAGATTGACGAGCAGATTTTTGATTCCTTTGAGGATTTTCAGAAAAGTGAGCGTTACAAATCAGCTTCGGAGGACTATGATGCACTTGTTGCAGAGGTTTCCTTGGCATATGATGTTCTTGAAAAATCGGAAATCGAAGTTTATGTAACAGCCGAAAACAGCTACAGATATCTTTATCCCTATAAGAATTTTGTCTATTTTTTCAACTGCAGCGGCGAACTGCAGCATGAGGATGCTTTCTTTTATCATGGCGATTTCACAAGAGTTTATCCCCATGATGCTCCCGTTGAGTCAACAACGGTAGTTGAAACAACAATGCCTCCCGTCAGAATGGATAACATCGAAGACGGTGTTCCCGTAACTGTCGCCGTTGCGGCCCCGACTTATTTTCAGTTTTCAAATGCATGGGTCGGAAGCGACGGCAACGGCAGATATCAGAAGAACGGCGGTCCGGAACTCCGCTTCTATAACCCCGGCAACGGTCAGCCTCCTCTCGAGGTTCAGGATATCGGAGAAGCACTCAGAGCGATAAACTCCATAAACGGCTATACTTGTTACGGAGAATCAACAAAGACCCGTTTCCTTGAAGAAGTTGAAGCAAACAAGGTGCAGTATCTTCACAATATTTATAACAACAGTATGCCGCATCATAACTATGACTACATCCTCGAGGATTTCAAAACCGTAAATTATGCGATAATCGGAAACGGCAAGGTCAAAACCAACTGCGGAGTTACCGCAAACGATACGGAAGCGCAGATTCTTCAGAAGCTTGGCGGAGAATTCGTTGAAGCAAGCGTAAACGGAACATATAAGCTTCTGAAAAGCCATGAATACAAGAGCGTGCCGAGCATTTACGATGAATTCAGTCAATGGCTTTTCGGCAGTAATATAAGCATTCTTGAACAGAGTCAGATGTATTTTCAGAATACCGAAAATGCGGTTGCCTATTTTTCGTTTACCCCTGACAGCAATGTCACCGACCCGTTCATGCTTTCCCACAGAGCATATAACTCATTCCTCCGTGCACCGATAAACAATATCACAACCTGCCTTGTTCTTTTTGCAATCAGCTTTATTATCGCCTGTGCGGCATGCATATATCTTCTCATAATCGCAGGAAAAACCGCAAACGGAATAAAAATCAATTTCTTTGATAAAGTTCCAATGGCAATCAACTGGGCGCTCGGCGGATTTATTGCATTTCTCTCGGCGGCAGGTGCGGTAATGATTGTTGTATGCGAAGCATTCCCCGAGGAAATAGCTCAGACAAATCTGCTTGAATACGGTTTTTCGGCCACGCTCATAAAAATCATCGGCACCTTCACCGACAGCTTTATCGGATTATTCGTTGCCGTTTTCTTCATGATAATAACGGGACTTATTGCAAGTCTTATCAGAAACATCCGCAACAAAACATTTTGGAAGCACACCCTCTGTTATCAGCTTCTCCGACTTGCAGGCTGGCTTCTTAAAAACACCTGGAAATTCCTTGTGTTTATTTTCAAGCCGTTCGATAAGATTTTCAGAAAAATCGGTGCTTTCTTCAAAAAGCAGATTGATAAAATCAAATACATCCTCGCCTGCGATTATTCAAAGGGTCAGGGCACAAAATTCAAAATCGTATCCCTTGTTTCAACCGTGGCGGTGCTTCTGCTGCTTCTTCTCATGGGAATGTGGGCAGGTGCGGCAACCGATTGGGGAGCACATGATTTCTCCGTCATTTTCTTCATCGTTTTCCTTGTTTTTGCCGCAGTCGGATTGTTCGTTATGCTTCTCTTTGTTTCGCTTGACAGAATCATGGCTTGCGTTTCGCAGGCAAGAGAAGGCAAGCTTAACGGAAAAATCGATACGAAATTCATGCCCTCCTTTATGCGCAGATTTGCGGAGGATATCCTCTCCATGCAGGACGGACTTCAGAATGCGGTCGAAAGCGCAGTCAGAGACCAGCGCATGAAAGCGGAGCTTATAACCAACGTTTCGCACGACCTCAAAACTCCCCTCACCTCGATTGTCAACTATGTTGATTTGCTCAAAAAATGCGATGTTGAAAACGAAACGGCGCAGAGATATATCGGCGTTCTTGACGAAAAAGCCGCAAAGATGAAAAAGCTCATCGAGGACCTTGTTGAGGCTTCAAAGGCATCATCGGGAGCAATAGAAATCCATCCCGTAAAAATCAACCTCTGCGAATTTGCAGCTCAGGCAGTCGGTGAACATGAAGACGAGCTGAAAAATCTCAATATCGGTCTTGTTCTTAAAGCATCTCCCTCACCCGTGACGGTGACTGCAGACTCGCAGAAAACATCGAGAATTGTTGAAAACCTTTTCTCAAACATCAGAAAATATGCTCTTGAAGGCACAAGGGTTTATGTTGAAGTTGCCGACGGAACGGATTATGCTTCCATGATTTTCAAGAACATTTCAAAATATCCCCTCGATGTTTCGGCAGATGAACTCACTCAGAGATTTGTCAGAGGCGATGCTTCACGCTCGGGCGAAGGAAGCGGTCTCGGTCTTTCGATAGCGCAGAATCTCTGCGAGCTGCAGAAGGGAAGATTCAGAGTTGAGGTTGACGGCGATTTATTCAAGGTCACGCTCTCACTTCCGAAAACTGAATAAAAAAATTCACGGTGGCGGATTTCAGGCAGATTTCCGTCACCGTGTTTTTTCAGTTAAACGCTTCAACCAAAGCAAAATATTCTTCTTCGGAAATTGCAACAACCGAGCCATGGCGGGGTCTGAGATGATTCATCGAATAGGTTGACCTCTGCACCTGTCTGAAATTTCTGAAATCCCTCGTCATCTGTGCAAAAAAGGTTCCTTCCGAATATTCATCCATAATCATCATCCATGCATCCGTACCCGTTATGCGGTACATCGAGCTTCCCTCAACGCCGAACCAGTTGAGCGAACAGATTGTGTAGTCCGTATTATAAGGACCCGTAAGATTTTTTGATTTTACATAGGCAATCTTCTGCGTTAAGTCCTCTTTGAAATAGAGGTAGTAGTAACCGTCTTTTTCGTTATAAATTATATCTCCGTCAATGCACTGAACATTTCTTGTTTCTCCCGTTTCGGGGTCAACCTCATTCCATCTGCCGTAAAGCACCTTCGGTTCGGTTTCAAAGGTCTTGAAATCCCTTGTGTAGGCATAATAATGCCCCGCAGTGTCGTTTTCGGCAGTTGAATTTGCCCAGTAGACCATATACATACCCTTATCATTATCCCAGATTGCCTGGGGAGCCCACGCTCTGTTCGTTGTTTCAAATCCCTCAAACTGACGGATATCGATAACGGTTTCATCAATCCAGTTAATCATGTCATATGATTTCCAGGTGATAAGTGCATGGTTTGAAGTCCATCCGTCAAGAGCGTTCATATCGGTTGCAATGATGAAATAGCAGTCCTTTCCGTTTTCATCAACGCCCTTGAGCATATACGGGTCACGCACACAGCCCGTGCCTTTTGTCTGCTTTATTATCGGCTCATTGTTGTTGAGAGCTTCAAAATTATAGCCGTCTGTGCTGACCGCAAGATGAATTCTCTGCTCATCAACTTCGTTTCCCACAAAATAGCAGAAAACATATGCGCCCGAGGTGCTGACTGCAGGATATGCATAGTTGTTAAAAATATAATTGAAAAGAAAATACGGTATCATAACCGCCGCCATGAGTATGCGTTTTAATGCCATGAATGTCATTTTTTATTCTCCTCTGCTTTTTTCTGAACATATGATAACATATATTTAATATAAAATAAAGCATTAATTGACTTTATAGGTCAAATAATATATAATAAATATATTAACAATATGGGAGAATGCTATGGAAAAGTTCGAAAAACGATTTAAAATCAACTGCTTACCCGTTGCGCATAAAAAACAGACCCTTACATATAAGTCCGTAAGATTTACGGTTATCACCCCCTGCCTTCTTCGTGTTGAAGTTCAGAACGAGGGCAGATTCTGCGATGAACCCACTCAGAGCGTATGGTTCAGAAATCTCGGAGAAGCAAAATTTGAGGTTAAGGAATCGGGCAATAAAATCGAAATCAGAACCGAGAAAGCAGTTTTCACCTATTCGCTTTCATCAAAAAAGATGCTTTCGATAAAGCTTTCCGACGGCAGAACGGTTAAGAATTATAAATCGGGCAATCTCAAGGGAACCTGCCGTACACTTGATATCACAGCAGGTATAATCAGACTTTCCGACGGCGTATGTTCAAGAAACGGCGTTGCAATTCTTGATGACAGCAAAACTCTTGCGCTCAAGCCCGACGGAACAATTCTTCCCCGTGAAAACAAAGAAAAAGACGAATATTATTTTGCCTACGGCAATGACTATATCGGCGCAACAACCGACCTTTATAAGCTCACGGGCAAGGTTCCTCTCATTCCGAGATATGCGCTTTCCAACTGGTGGAGCAGATATAAAGATTATTCCCAGGAAGAATATCTGACCCTCATGGATAAGTTCAAAGAGGAAGAAATTCCCATAACCGTTGCAACCGTTGACATGGACTGGCACTGGGTTAAAATCAAAGAAAAATTCGGCAAAGATGCTCATAAGGTTTCAAAGCACAGAAATTTCATGGAATATGTCTATGATGTCTGGTCAGTCGGCTGGACGGGCTACAGCTTCAACACCGAGCTTTTCCCCGACCCGTATGCATTTCTGAAAAAGCTCAAGGATGACAACTATCATGTAACCTTTAATCTTCATCCGTCAATGGGTGTACGCTGGTTTGAAAATCAGTATGAGGATATGTGTAAAGCGATGGGACAAAATCCCGCCGAAAAGAAGCCTGTGCCTTTTGATATAACCGATAAGAAATTCACCGAAAACTATTTTGATATTCTTCATCATCCGTTTGAAAAAGCGGGCGTTGACTTCTGGTGGATTGACTGGCAGCAGGGTAAAAACACCGCCGTCAAGGGTCTTGACCCTCTCTGGGCACTCAACCACTATCATTTCCTTGATAATGCAAAAGATAACCACAGACCCCTCATTCTCTCCCGTTTCTGCGGCGCAGGAAGCCAGAGATATCCCCTCGGCTTCAGCGGTGACACAACCCAGACATGGAAAAGCCTCGATTTCCAGCCGGGATTCACGGCAACGGCATCAAACATCGCCTATCCCTGGTGGAGCCATGATATCGTCGGTCACTGGATGGGCAAAAAAGACGATGAGCTCTATCTCCGCTGGGTTCAGCTCGGCGTTTTCAGCCCCGTTATGCGTCTTCACTCAACAAACAATGAATTTGCAGGCAAAGAACCCTGGAATTTCAGCGGTCCCGTTCAGAGAATTGCAACGGATGCCCTGCGTTTAAGACATAAGCTCCTCCCCTATATCTACACGATGAATTACCGCACCCATACCGACTGCAGAGCAATATGCGAACCGATGTATTATGCATATCCCGAAGATAAGAGAGCATATGAATGCAGAAACGAATTCTTCTTCGGAACTGAGCTTATCGTTGCACCAATAACGGAACACACCTCGCTCAAAACAAATCTTGCAGGCGTCAATGTCTGGCTTCCCGAAGGCAGATACACAGATATCTTCACGGGCAGAATTTATAAAGGAAACAAATTCGTTAAGATGTTCCGTGACATAGATTATATCCCCGTTCTTGCAAAAGAGGGCGCAATCATTCCCATGAGCGAAAACGGCAGAACAAACGACTGCTCTAATCCCGAAACGCTTGAGCTTCTTGTTTACAGAGGCAACAACACCTTCACTCTCTATGAGGATGACGGTGATACCCTTTCATATCAGAACGGCGAATATCTCAAAACCGCATTCACCGTTTCCGAAAATGCAGACAAGATTGATTTCTCCGTTTCAAAGGCAGACGGAATTGCGGATGTTGCACCCGAAAACAGAACCTTTGTTATCAGATTCAAGGATATCGTTTCAGCTGATGCCAAAATCACCGTTGACGGCTCGGATTATGATGCAAAAGCCGAAAAAGACGGCGACACAATAAAAATCACCGTTACCGCAAAGGCTGTTTCCGATATAAAAATCGCACTCAGCAACTGCGTATATCTTGAAAACAAAAACGAAAAGCAGGAGCTCACAAAGGTTATCTCAAAATTCCAGATGTCCACCGACAAGAAGGGTATGATTTATAATTCCTTCATCAAAAAAGGCAAGTCACTCCCCTCTGTTTCCAAGGAATTCGCAGGTCCCATCAAAGAAATCAGGGAACTTTACAGATAAAATAAAAAGGAGGAATGAAGTTCATGAACGGTCTGATTGCCAAAGTACAATCGCTGTTTACCGAAATCAAAACCCATTGGAACACCCCTGCCGAGGGCAAATATGTTCCCTATAAGGAATATAAAGATGTTCTTTTTGCCGTCGGAAGCAACTACGCAGGCTCAAAGGTGCTTGAATACATAGGATTTTTCTCATCCTGCTATCTCATCATGCACCACTACAAGCTCCCCTATCTCACTTTCTCCGTTATCGGCATTCTGAATATGCCACTCGGCTATATTTCTGCGCTGATGTGGTGGTTCGTCTGCGACAATCTCGGCTTCCTTCCCAAGAAAACCGAGAGAAAATTCTATTTTGTTTATGCCCTGATGATGATTTTCGGCATATCGACAATTCTTTTCGACTACTCACGGCTGTTCAACCAGACCAGTCCTTTCATTACATATCTCAACGGTCTTGAGGGCATGAACGCCACGGCGTGCTTCAAAACCTTCGGCACCCATTTCCTCTATACCGGCTGGGTCGGCGCAAGAAATATTTTCTGGCGCAAAAAGCTTCTTCCCAAATTCGGAAGATATAAGTATTCCCTTTATTGTGATGTTGTTCCCAAGTGCATAATGGTTATCCTCATCGGCTGGCTTCCCGTTTACAACATTCCCGATGTTGCAACGAGAGTCTGGGTTGCAAACCTTCTTTTCGCAACCTATAACGTTTTCGGCTTTGCCAACAATATGGAAACCTGCACCAAGAGCATCAGCCCCAATCTTCAGGAAAGAATTCTTGTCCGCAGTTATCCCGTCAAGCTTTCGCATTTCTTCAATACCATCGTCGGCATAATCATGCCTGCAGCTATCGGTATGCTCAGATATGAATGGGCAGATATCAATGTTTACAGATATGTCATCCCCATAACATTCTGTGTTCTTGCTGCATTCACAATGATTTTTGCAGGCAGAATCAAAGAAAGAATTCCTCAGCCTCCCGTTGAAAAGAAGGTTCAGATAAAGTTCTGGGACGGTATGTTCGGCGTTCTGCGCAACAAATATCTTCTTATCAACACAATCGTCGGTCTTATCGACTCCCTCGGAAACGGGATGCTTCCGTTTGTAACAATTCTCTATTTCTACACCTTCCGTTTAAGCGGTCTCCCCTACAGCCTTATCGTTATGCTCATTTCCTTTGCGGGAACACCGCCCGATTTGCTCTCCCCCTATTTCCTCAAGAGATTTTCATATAAGCAGATTATGATTTTCTATCAGCTCACAAGAGCAATCGGCAACGGTCTTATCGCCTACGCAATGTGGTTCTGCGGCGATAATCTTACCCTCTGCGGAACAATCTGCGTTGCCGTTCTGTTCTTCATGGAAATGACAAAGACCGTTCCCACAACAGCAGGTCACGATATGAACGTGCGTATCGGCGACTATCAGATGTATCTTTCAGGCGAAAGACTTGAAAGCTTTGCAGGCGTTTTCGGTTGGTTCACGGGTCCCATCACCTCATTTGTAGGACTCATCATTCCCCTCATGCTTCTCAAATACGGCTTCAACTCCAACTGGGACGTTCTCTTTATCGACGCTTCAAGAAGAAGCATCATCGTTATCCCGATTATCGTTGACGTTATCGGCTTTGCACTCATGACCATTCCCTATCTCTTCTGGGATTATGACAGCAAAAAGCAGAACATGGTTATGGAAGTTCTCAAACGCCGCGCGGAAGTCACTGAAAAGAAGGCTGCCGAAGAAGGCACAACCGCTTCGGGCGGATACTTAGGTTAAGGAGGGGATATTATGAGCAAAAAAGAAAAAAAGCAGATACCCGTTGAAGAACCCATTCATCTCGATATCCCCGAGGACGAAATATGGACCTATCAGGTAGAAGGTCTTTCGGCACCTCACATCGGCAAAGAATTCAAACACTACGGTCTGAAAAAAGCGATTTTTGCAATCGTTATTATCATTGCCGTTTCGATTTCCTGCTACTTCAGTGTAAGAACGGTTCAGAAGGATACATTTGAATATAAGCAGACGGAAGCAGGCTTCGAGCTTGAAAAATTCAGCAACACGGGCTATATAACAACTCTTGATATCGATTTTGTTTCAGGCATTGAATATGACCGTGAAAATCCCGATGTCAACACAAACTTCATCATCACCAAGGATGAAACAAAAAAGGTAACATCAGTCGGTGCATATGCGCTCAACTGCGATGAAAAGGTAAAGGTTATCAACATCGGAGCAGGCGTTGATTTTGTTGACCCGAAAGCATTCTATTCATGCTGGGCATTGCAGCAGATTGAGGTTGATGAAAATAATCCCAACTACTGCGATATCGAAGGCGTTCTTTATAATAAAGACAAAACCGAAATCATCTGCCGTCCCTGCGACCACGATTCCTATCTTGCAGAAAAATACGGCCACGCAAAATATGACGAAAACGGTTACAGAATCGAGCCTGTGCCCGAGGATGCAAACTACGAGC
>JAZSAH010000168.1:0-4519 GCA_045601745.1 Acutalibacteraceae bacterium | reverse complement strand
AAGAAGCGTGACCACAACAAAATCGGCAGAGAACTCGGATACTTCACAACGGTTGAATCAATCGGACAGGGACTTCCCGTTCTCATGCCCAAGGGCGCAAGAGTTGTTCAGCTTCTTCAGCGCTGGGTTGAAGATGTTGAACAGAAGAACGGCTATCTTCTCACAAAAACTCCCCTCATGGCAAAGAGAGATCTTTACAGAATTTCCGGACATTGGGACCATTACCGTGACGGTATGTTCATCCTCGGCGATCCCGATGATGAAGAGAAGGAATGCCTTGCACTCCGTCCCATGACCTGCCCCTTCCAGTATCAGGTTTATCTCAACAGCGCAAGAAGCTACCGTGACCTTCCCATGCGCCTTGGCGAAACCTCAACCCTTTTCAGAAACGAAGATTCGGGCGAAATGCACGGTCTTATCCGTGTGCGTCAGTTCACGATTTCCGAAGGACACCTTGTTCTCCGTCCCGACCAGCTTGAAGAAGAATTCAAGGGCTGCCTGAGTCTCAGCAAATATTTCCTTGAAACAGTCGGTATGCTTGATAAGTGTACCTTCCGCTTCTCACAGTGGGATCCCAACAACACAGCTAAATATGAAGGCACCGCAGAACAGTGGAACGACGCTCAGGAAACAATGGGCAAAATCCTCGATAACCTCGGCGTAGACTATGAAATCGGTATTGACGAAGCTGCTTTCTACGGTCCCAAGCTCGACATTCAGTTCAAGAATGTTTTCGGCAAAGAGGACACAATCGTTACAATTCAGATTGATATGCTTCTTGCAGAAAAGTTCGGTATGTATTATGTTGATACAGACGGACAGAAGAAGCTTCCCTATATCATCCACAGAACAAGCCTCGGCTGCTACGAAAGAACGCTTGCTTATATCCTCGAAACATTTGCGGGCGCACTTCCCCTCTGGCTTTCACCCGAGCAGGTCAGACTTCTTCCCATTGCTGACCGTCATCATGCATATGCAAAGGAAGTTGCCGAAAAGCTTGAAGGTCTCGGCATGAGAGTTTCCGTTGACGACAGAAGCGAAAAAATCGGCTATAAAATCCGTGAAGCACAGCTCGAAAAGATTCCCTATATGCTTCTCGTAGGCGACAAGGAAATCGAAGACGGCGCAGTTTCAATCCGTAAGAGAGGCGAAGGCGATATCGGTTCAAAGAGCGTTGACGAATTCATCGCTTCCGCACTTGCCGATATAGCATCAAAGAAAATCTGGTAAGGTGAACTGTTATGAATAAAGTTGCGATTTAGGGCGCAGGCTCGCTCGGGACCGTTCTCGGTGCATATATGACCAAAAACGGTGTTGATGTTGAGCTTGTCAACAGAAATAAAGCGCACGTTGCAGCACTCAACGAAAAGGGTGCACATATAACGGGTACCGTTGAAATGACGGTTCCCGTAAAGGCTATAACTCCCGACGAAATGGAAGGGGTCTACAGCGTTATTTTCCTTATGACAAAACAGCTTTTTAACGCAGAGGTCTGCACCTTCCTCAAGCCTTTCCTTGCGGAAGACGGCGTTATCGTAACTCTCCAGAACGGTATTCCCGAACCCGGAGTTGCAGAAATCGTCGGCAAGGAGCATACGATGGGCTGCGCTGTTGAATGGGGCGCAAACCTTGCCGCACCCGGCGAATGCGTTCTCACAAGCGAACCTGACAGCCTTTCATATCACATGGGCAAAATGGACGGTATAACAGATGCTCAGGTGAAGATGGTAACCGAGCTTCTCGAAAAAATGTGTCCCGTTCATTTTGAGGATAACCTTATCGGCACAAGATGGTCAAAGCTTCTCATCAATGCCACCTTCTCGGGTCTCGGAACCGTTATGGGCGGAACCTTCGGAGCTGTTACGGGCGATGCTTATGCAAGAAAGGTTGCAATCCGCTGCATGAAGGAGTGCATTGATGTCGGTCATGCGGCAGGCGCAGTTTTTGCACCCGTTCAGGGCAAGGATATAACAAAGCTTTTCTACTATAAGAACGGCTTCAAGAGAGCAATCGGCGAATTCCTTATTCCCATTGCAATGAAGAAGCACGTGGATATCATTCCCTCGATGCTTCAGGATCTTCGCAACGGCAAGCCCTGCGAAATCGATGCAATCAACGGCGTCGTCTGCGAATGGGGCAGAAAGTGCGGAGTTCCCACTCCCGTCAATGACAGAATCGTTGAAGTTGTCAAAAAAGAGCAGTCGGGCGAGCTTAGGCTCGAAGCTTCAAATATCAAGCTGTTTGACGATTTGCTTAAATAAAAATTTGATATAGTTTCGGATAACAGAAAATAAAAAGAGAAAACAAGAAAGTGGATAACTATGAGAATACTATTGGTTAATCCTGCAACCGTAGGCTATTCGAGGTCTGTAACAACCCCTCTGGGACTTTTGTCTATCGCAAGCTGTCTGCAGGCTGAGGGATACACCGTAAGGATTTATGACAGAACGGTTGAAAAAATGAAGACGGAAGATGTTTTCAGAGAGTTTTCACCGGATGTTGTCGGCGTTTCGTTGGTTTCTTTTAAATCGGTGGGAGATGCAATTGCGGTTTCGGAATATGCAAAAAAATTCTCGCTTCCCGTTGTGTGGGGAGGACCGCTTGCATCCGAAGTTTATGATGCTGTATTAAAAAACAATTGTGTTGACCTCGTTTCAATCGGTGAAGGCGAGGCAACATGGCTTGAAATTTCTGAGGTTTTCAAAAACAAAGGAACGGATTTTTCTGAAGTTGCGGGCCTTGCGTTCAGAAACGGTAACGGAGAAGCGGTTCTGACAAAAACAAGAGAATTTGTTAATTTAGCTGAGCTTCCGCCGATTGACTGGACACTTATTGATTTGCCAAAGTATTTTCAAACCTCATATGAATGCAGTCGTATGCTGTATCTCTATTCGGCAAAAGGCTGTCCCCACAACTGTGCGTTCTGTTATAACAAGGATTTTCACAGGTGCACCTACAGAAAACGTCCGATTGAACATATTCTTGACGAAATACGATTTCTTGTTAGTGAATACGGCATGGACGGTGTGTATTTTGCCGATGAAATGTGGGGTAAAAACCGTGAAGAAATGCGTATGATATGCGACAGTCTCCGAAGTCTGAATCTTAATTTTGTTTGGGGTTGTCAGACCAGAATCGGAGTGTTCAACGAGGCAGATTTCAGATATATGTATGATTCGGGCTGCCGCTGGATTTTCTTCGGCGTTGAAAGCGGTTCAAAAAGAATTCTTTCCGAAATGAACAAACGCATACCGTTTGATAAAATCGAAGAAACTTTCCGGAATTGCAGGGATGCCGGCATTATACCAATCGGTTCGTTTATAGTCGGTTTCCCCGGAGAAACAACCGAGGATCTGGCACAGACGGTGAGCCTTATTGAAAAATTACCGACATCTCTTGTCAACCTCAATTTCTTTGCACTTGTTCCCGGTTCGGATATTTATAATAAACTTGTAGAAGAAGGAAGATATCCGAAAATATCCTGTCTCAGAGAGATGGAAGGAATAAGACCGATTGAACGGAATGAGTACAGCTTTACGGATATTCCCGAAACCGACCTTAAGGTTATCCGTTCGTGGTATATGTGGAGAAGTTTTTCTTCCAAATCCGTATCGGAAAACACCAAAAGCCATTCCTTTACCAAAAAGGTTATAACCGATGCTCTGAAGCAGCTAAGGAGAAGTAAGCTCAAGGATTTTGCAATGTCCATGATTTTGTCGGCAATGGAACTGATTTCTGTTTTTTATTACGCTCATTTTTATCCCTCGGTAAAGAAAAAATACGGGATAAATCAAAAACACGATAAATAAAGAGAACCGCTTCGGAAAAATCCGAGGCGGTCATTTTTATGGTTTATTTGATTATTTCAGTAACACCCGAGCCGATTTCGGTGGATTCGCCGCCGAGGATAACGGTTGCGGTTGAGCCTTCGGGAACGGTGAAAACATAGGTTGTTTTGCCGTTTTCGGTTTTCCATTCGGATTTGACTGTGCCGTTTCTTGCTTCGATTGAAGCCTTGACATAGGTCAGACGGCTGTCGGTTATCGGAGCGAAAATGATATGCTCAAAAGCGGGCTTGCTTTCGTCAATTTTAATGCCTGCAGCATCGCCGTAAAGCCAGTCGGCAACAGAGCCGTAAGCATAGTGGTTGAATGAGTTCATTGAAGTGCTCCACATTGTGCCGTCTTCACGCACGCTGTCCCAATGCTCCCAGATGGTTGTTGCGCCCATCTTGACGGAGAAAAGCCACGAGGGATATTCTTCGCGGAGAAGGAGGCTGTAGGCGGTTTCGGCATAACCGTTATCGCTGAGTGCATGAAGAAGATAAGGTGTGCCGACAAATCCCGTTTTGAGGTGACCGCATTCTGTAACAAGCTCATTGAGCTGCTTTGCGGTTTCGGGAATATTGTCGCTTATTCCGAAGTGAACGGCAAGCACGCAGGCTGTCTGTGTTGCTTTTTCGGGAATAATTCTGCCGTCCTTCATGAAAGCGTTTCTGAATGCGGCAATTGATTTTTCG
>JAZSAH010000167.1:0-3783 GCA_045601745.1 Acutalibacteraceae bacterium | reverse complement strand
GACTTCGATTATCTCTGCCGTTGCATAATCTTCAAGATATCCGAGTTCAACAGCTTCATCAAGATTGATATCGTTGCCCCCGTACATCACGGCATTTTCCCTGCCGACGGTTTTATATACAAGCTCCTGAACCGAATTTGAGCAGCAGGCAAAGAAGAAAATTGTACCCGATGAGAACGTCATCGCAAGAGTAATGCCGATAATCATTAACGTGTATTGCTTTCTTCTTGCTTTTAAATTGCCGAAAGCTAATTTGTTTACGGTTAAATCTTTGTGTTTCATTTTATCCTCCTTTCATCGGAGTAAAAATTATAATTCTCTGATATTCTCAACAATGCTGTATTTCATCTGTTTTTTGACCTTGGAATAAAGATTAACAAAACAAACAGCAAGCAGAGCAATGCAGATGAGTGCTGCCTGCCATATCTGATATTTATAATCAAAACTCATGTCCGTTGATTTTGCAGCAAAATACATAAGAATCCAGATGAAAGTATATAAGCCAAAACCAGCACCGCAGCCCCAGCCGAACATTGAAAGAAGCTGTCTGAAATATGACTGCGTAAGCTCTCTTGCACTTGCACCAACAGCACGCAGAGTTCCGATTTCTCTCTTGCTTTCGCGGATTTGTGCGGTCAATGAGTTGTTGATTATGCTTGCCGCAGTTGAGAAAAACAGAACAACAACAGATATGATAATTATATAAAGAGCGATTATCGTATTTCTTTTTTCTTGGTTGGATTGGAATTTTGAATAGATGCGGTAGCCGTTGCCCGATGTATACTGATTGAGAATATATGTCATTTCCCCGTCAACTTCTTCGGTGCAATCATTTTTCAGAGTTATATACATATTGAGATAAGGATGATTTTCATAAAAATGATTCATTCCGCTGTTGGTTGTCAGAAAATTCATTTCCTGCACCCATCTTGAGTTTTGGGGAATACCGTTGACTATTGCACCGATTTTCACCTGCTTATTATTCGCTTTTATATCATCGGGAACAATCACATCATCGGTCAATTCCTGCGGCGTTATATCGCTTGAAAGCACGCTGATATTAACAACATCGCCTGCTTTATAGCTCAGTTCTGCAGTTTCTCCGATATAAGGTGCATCCTCTTCTTTTATGCCGTCAGAAATATCAATAACGCCTCCGCTGAAACCTTCTCCGTTTTCATAGGGTTCAAATCTGTATCCTATTTTCTGTGGCGCAAAAAGAATGATTTCTTCGCCCGAATCGAGCTTATCGATATTGATTTTTCCGTCGGTTACATATTTTTCTATTTCTTCAATATCGCTCGGTTCGAAGCTGTGGATATCGGATGAATAAAAATCCTTGCCGCCGAAAACTTCATTACTGAAAGCAAGATATCTTTTATTTTTTGATTTCGTAAGCTGATTTACATATTCTTCGTATATATTTATATTTGATGTTTCGTAGCTATGCTCGTATGTGTTTCCATAATACATCGACATAAGTCTCATATAATCCGAAATTTCGCTGTCAAAAACAATATTTGCCATGCAGGTTTTAATTCCTCCAACTGTTTTAACATAGGGAAGAGAAAGAATTTCCTGCTTCACGCTTTCGCTGAAATCGGAATACTTGACACCCCATTTGCAGTTAAAGATATTTGAACCGACGGTTCCTCCGCTGCTTTCAAATGCATAATCAAAATCGTTGTAGAAAGAACCCATTCTTTCTGCCTCTTTTTCAATAAAAGCAAATCCGAAACCCGAAATAATAATAGTTGCAACAAGAATAAAGCTGACGCCTATCTGTCTGCCCTTTCTGAACATAAGATTTCGGGAAGCTATAAGGTTCGGAGCACTGAATTTTGTTTGGGATTTAACACGTTTATTCTTCATTTTGCGTGAATAATCAATGTTTCTGATTGCCTGCATTGGAGAAACAGCCGATGCACGGATCAGCGGAATCAAAGCCGCAGCCATAACGCAGATTATACCGAACAATCCGCAGACTATAAGCACCCACCACTCGGGGATAAAAACAAAGCCATCACCCATAAATCCGATTATAAATTTAACGGCAAAATATGAAATCAAAAGGCTCAGGGGAGTTGCGCAAAGACTGATTATCATGGCTTCTCTGCCGAAAACCTTGACTATCTGCCGTTTTGTTGCACCGACCGCACGGAGCATACCTATCTGCTTTCTGCGTTCCTGGAGATTGGAATTGAATGCATTGTCAATACCGACGCAGGAAGCAAGCAGAAGAACGGTTGTCAGAACAACAGCAAGAATAGTTGTCATGCGGATATTTTCTTCGGTATTCTGCAGGCTTTGCGTTGAAATATGAGTATCTCCGTTGAAATAAAGAATTTTTGAGGGAGGAACTGTGCTGTTTACAGCCTCATTGTCAACAAGTCCTCTTTCCTTCATTTCAGAAAGAATGGCTTGAGTTATATGCCATTGGGTATTGAAATCATTCTTGCCTGCATAATCGATAAAAGCTACAAGGCGTTCTTCTCCCCCGTTTTCAATTTTTTCTTCGGGACTGAGCATTATTGCAGGATAATCAAACTGGTCAACGTTCAAAGAAAACTCGCTTTCAAGATTGCTGCGTTTATCATGGAGAATGCCGACAAGAGTATATGTTTTTTCAACCGTTTCCGAAAGATAATTTTCGGATTTCGGGGTTTTAACGGTGAGAGTTATCTGATTGCCGATTTGAGTGTTGAGCTTCATTCGGACAAGCGCATCCCGTTCAAAGGCTATTTCGCCCGCCTTTTCGGGAAATCTTCCTTCACGAAGTCCGACGTAGGAAAGCTCATAGGCATCTTCGTCATACCATGCCATAAGTGAACCGCTTTCTTCACCCGTTTCTTCGGTATAACCGAAACCGATTGCATGGGCAAAGGAATAATCATCTATGAGGTCATTTTCCACTGCACGGTCAAAATTATAATACTGTGCATTCATAAGAACAGCGTCCTGATTTCCGAAGCTCAGCTTATCCAGCTCATTAAACGATGACAATGCGCTGAAAACAAAGAACATAACACCCGATGAAAAAATCATTGCAAGAACAATGCCGATTATCATTAAGGTATACTGCTTTTTTCTTGCTTTGAGGGTGCCCATTGCAAGGCGGTTTACGGTGAGTTTTTTCTTGTTCATTGCTTAAACTCCTGCCTTCGTGTCACGAACGATCTTGCCGTCTTCAATTGAGATTATTCTCTCCGCCTGCTCTGCTACATTTAGGTCGTGGGTTACAAGAATAAGTGTGATTCCGAATTCTTTGCTGACATATTTGAGAAGCGAAAGAACCTCTCGTCCGCTTTTGCCGTCGAGATTACCCGTAGGTTCATCGGCAAAAAGGATAGACGGCTTGTTTGCAAGTGCACGGGCAATGGCTATTCTCTGCTGCTGACCGCCCGAAAGTGCCGACGGAAGATGTTCAAGTCTGTCTCCGATTCCGAGAACTTCAATAACCTTATTGATATAAGCTTCATCAACCTTTTTCTTGTCAAGCATTACGGGCAGAACGATGTTTTCATATCCCGTCAGTTCCTGAACGAGATTATATGCCTGAAATACAAAGCCGAAGCGTCTGCGGCGAAGAACGGAAAGCTGATTATCGTTATAACCCGAAAGCTTTTTGCCGTTATAAATAACTTCGCCGCTTGTGGGGTTTTCAAGACTGCTCAGAACGTGAAGAAGTGTTGATTTACCCGAGCCGCTGGGTCCTGTTATCGCACAGAACTCACCCTGCTCAAAAGCAACGGTTATTCCGTCAACTGCATTAACAATATTTTC
>JAZSAH010000166.1:0-7292 GCA_045601745.1 Acutalibacteraceae bacterium | reverse complement strand
TATACTTGGGTGGTATGCTTATCAGCATATGGATATGGTCGGGGCACAGTTCTGCTTCTATTATCTCTATTCCTTTTTGTTGGCACAACTGTCTTAATATTTTTCCTATATCCACTTTTATCTCTTTGTATATTGCAAGCCTTCTGTATTTCGGTGCAAATACAATATGGTATTGACATCTCCAACTCGTATGTTCTAAACTATTTATGTCTTTTTCTTTCACGATAAAGACCTCCTTGTTATTTTAGTTGTGTGGTCGGCAAACCACTTCTACTATACCAAGGAGCTTTTTTCTTGTCTACTTCTCCCCTCGCTATAAGCTTTTCTTTTCCCCTGGCATAGCCAGGGGTTGTCTTTGTTACAAACAAAAACAAACAGGCTTGTACGGTTTTGATTTCCGTACAAGCCATTCTTTTTTATTCGATATGGTTTTTAACGCACTCTTTATAGTGGTTTCCCTTATGCTCAAAATCCTTATAGACATTGTAGCTCGAAGCGGCGGGAGACATTATGCAGCTTTTGCCCTTTTTCGTAAATCTGAAAGCGGCATCAACGGCTTCCTCCATGGTGTTTGCAACGATGAGATTTTTGGGACAGCCTCTTTCGAGAAGGGCGTTGCAGATTTCAACTCCCGTGTCGGGCATACCGATGAGGTTTCTGACCTTGCATTTTTCAAGATATTTTTCAAATCCCGAATAGTCTATTCCTCTGTCCATACCGCCGAAAATAAGGGTGTCAACATCGTCGAGAGCTTCTATTGCGCATTCAACTGCGTGGGGAATTGTTGCAATGGCGTCATTATAGAATTTTATGCCGTAATATTCGCCGATGGGCTCCATCCTGTTTTCAATGCCCGAAAAATTCTCGACAGCTCTGAGAATATCATCGTTGCTTATGCCGAGACAGCGTGCAACCGTTGCCGCAACGCAGACATTCTGTCTGTTATGTATACCTTTGAGGCGTTCATTTGCAGCTGCGGCGGCAATGATGAGTTCATCACCTTTGCTTCCGTTTTTGCTGACCTTGATAACCGAGGGGAGCGCCTTTGAAAAGTTATAGTATTTATCAAAATCCTGTTCGGCGTTGCAGATGAAATAGTCACAGCCTATCTGATGACGGATGATATTCAGCTTCGCGGTAACATATCCCGAAAAGCCGTTGTAGTGGTCAAGATGCTCGGGATAGATATTTGTCATAACCGCAATATGAGGCGATGCGGTTGTGTATTCAAGCTGATGCGATGACATCTCGATAACGGCAATTTCGGAATCCCCGCTTTCAAGAGTATCAAGCACGGGAATGCCCATGTTGCCGATAAGACATACCTTTTTGCCCGCCTGCTTCACCATTTCGTAAATCAGCGTTGAGGTTGTTGTTTTGCCCTTTGTGCCCGTTACACCGATGCAGGTGCATTTTGAAAAACGGAGAAACAAATCCGTCTGGCAGGTGACCTCTGTTTCGTGAGGCACCATAACGTCACGGAATGATATGCCGGGAGTTTTGATAACCGTATCGTATTTTTCAATCGCATCAAGATAGTTTTCGCCGCAATGAAGAGTAACATTCGGGTCGTCAAGCTCAACCTGACGCATATCGGCAATTCCGATTTGCTTGTCGGGCAGATTTCTTCTTATAACATTGTATGTGGAGCGTCCTTCTCTGCCGAAGCCGAGAATAAGAACGCTGCGTTCTCTGAAATATTCAATCAACTGATGAAACATAGCTGCGCATCCCTTCGCTGAGGATTATTTGATTTATTATAGCAAATAAAATCCGTATATTCAAGAAAAAGAAATCGGATTTTGTTATCCCATAAAAACACGTTTGATTTCAAGGCAGTCCTTCTGACCGATTTCGCCGATGCCGATGAAGTTTTCATTCGGGTCATAAACTCTGAAAAACCCGAGCATTCTCGGATATCGGAGTCTTTCGAGCGATAATTCGCCGCCGTTTCTGAAACGCTTTGCCTGCGCTTCGGAAACCTTTATAACGGGGTATTCCTCCAGCGCACGGTCAACGGAAATCAGCAAATCGGAAATGCTGCCGTTCTTAACCGCTTCTTCAAGCCGATCAAGGGTTACGGCATTTTCAATTCCGAAGCCGTTGGCTTTTGTGCGGCGCAACTCTGTCATGACGGCACCGCAGCCGAGCGCTTCCCCGAGGTCGGAAATGAGCGTTCTGATGTATGTTCCCGAGGAGCATTCAACCTCGATTTCATATTCGCCTTCGTTTTCGTTTTCCGAAAGCAAATCAATTGAGAATATCGTTACCTGTCTTGATTTCCTTTCAACCTCAATTCCCTGCCTTGCAAGGTCATAGAGTCTCTGACCGTTGACGGAAACTGCGGAAAACATCGGAGGAAGCTGGTCGATATCGCCGATGAAGCATTTAAGCTTTTCTCTGACCTCATCTGCCGTGACATTGACTTCTCTTGTTTCAAGGATTTTTCCCGTAATGTCAAGGGTATCGGTTATTGTTCCGAGACGGAACGCCGCACGGTAAGCCTTGTTGTGGCTCGGCAAAAGCTCAATGAAGCGTGTTGCACCGCCGAGCATAACCGTCAGAACACCCGTTGCCATGGGGTCGAGAGTGCCTGTATGTCCGCATTTTTTCTCTCCGCATATCCGCCGCACCCTTGCGACGGCACCGAAAGAGGTTATATCCTTCGGTTTATCAAGAAGAATGATTCCTGTCATAAAAAACCTTTCTATTCGTTGAATAAATTAACATCATCCTTATGAGGATTTTCGCCTCCGTTCACTTTGTAGTAAGCCTGAGGAAGCTTCGGAGACGGGTTCATATATGCAAGAGAGGTGTCGATTGCAGGGCTTTCGCCGTCACGGAGAAGTCTGCCCACAACAACAAGTCTTGCATCGTTGAAATCATAACAGCAGGTCGAAAGAGTGAGGATTTTGTCCGTGGGATTGATGTCAACGCCCGTTGTGTAGAATTTTCTCTTATCGACCTCTGCGATGTATTTTGCAAAATTTTCGTCGGTTGCATTTGTGAAAATAAAGTTGAAGAAGTTGCCGTTATCGTCTTTCCTTTCGCTGTTTGAAATGAAAACGGCGTAAATCTTGAATGTATAGTCGCCGTAAATGGTGCTCATGCCGATTATCGGAGCTTTTTTGAAGCCTTCAATCGTGCGGTATTGCTCGAGCGTTCCGAAAATCTTATCGTCACGGCGCATATTGTGACCGTAGATGATTGTGTTGCGGTCGAGAGTATTAAGCGAATTTCTGTAATCGAAGAACGGAACTCCGTATGCGGTGCTGTTGCCGTAGAAATCCCGTCTTTCATATCTTTCGTTGTTTTCTGCCTGAACAACGGCATAGTTGATATTCATATCGGGGATAGAAATCCAGCCTGCGAAATCACGGTTTGCGGCATAGAGGTCTGCAAATGCAGGGTTCATTCCCGAGGGAAAATCAACATCGGGATGCTTTATCGATATATCTCGCCACGGGTCAACCTGATTGCCCGGCAGAGTTGTCTGCACCATGGAAATAAGCTCCGATGCCTGTTCCGACTCCTTGTTCGGCTCAATGATATAGTTGTTAATCAGTATCGTGCCGCTGACAATGAAGCAGATGATTGCAAAAACAAGTGTCAGTATTCGTGTAACACCGAATTTTCCGCTTTTATCTTTAACGGCTTTTTCTTTCGGAGGTTTTTCGCCCTTCAGCGCCGGGAAAAATTCGGCAACACCGCCGTATCTTTCGTTTTTATCGGGTGCAAGTCCCTTTTCGATAACCGCTTTTTCTCTTTCGGGGAAACCGGGCGGAAATCTGAGCTGTCTGCCCTGCGACCTCTGAACGGCGGTCGGGGGAAGAAATCCCGTTACGGCTTCATAGAGAATTGCCGACAGAGCATAAACATCCGTGAATGAACCGCATTCTCTTGCACCGAGCTGTTTTTCGGGCGCATCATAGGGTGAATATGCGTTTTTCGGCGGGTATGTATAACCCGTGACCGAAGTGATTTTCCCGTTGTCGGTGATTATTGAATAGGGGGAAAGAGAACCGTGCCATTTGCCTGTTTTTTCAAGTGCGGCGGCGCAGTCGATAACCGGTTTTATGAGCTGTATCGCCTTTGAAAACGGAAGAATCTTTCCGTTGCCGATAAGCGATGAGAGGGGGGCGCCGTTGTCAATTGTATTGACAAAATAGAAGGTTGAATTTTCGGCAAAGCAGTCGGTAAAATTCAGAGCCGTTTTTTCCGAGGCGGCGCAGATTTTTTTATAATGCGTGTAGTAAGCGGCAATTTCTTTGTCGCCTCTTGCACGGCAGTTTTCGTCAAAATATTTTATAATAAGCTCGCCGTCATGGCGGTAAATGAGCTTTTCGTTGAGATATTCGGAGATTCTGACTCTATGTGAGGCTTTTGTGTCGAAGGCGTAATATGAAACGAAAACCTTATCCTTTGAAAATACTCCGCCGAGAATATAACGGTTATTGAGCCTTGTTCCCGTGGGAAGGCAGTTTCTGAACTGCTTTTCCATAACGCCGCCGAAACCGCATACGGTGCAGCTGGCTGCATTTTCGGGACATTCGCTCAGACAGTAAACACAGCGTTTCATATTATCCTCCTTTCCTGACGGTTTTTATCCGTCGGTGATATACGCCTTGCGGCGTGTGATATATTGCGTTGCAATGTGAATTTTTCTCCGAAAGTGAAATATTCCTTGCGGAATGTTAAGGGTCGCTTTGCTCCGATTTTTATGCCTGAAAGGCAATTCAAAGAATGAGTTGAAAAACCAACTGAAATGTGATATTATTGATATACTGACTTTTTAATGGTGATTATATATGAAAAACGGATTTTTTGCAATGGTTTCAAGAATGAAATATATAAACCGCTGGGCGCTCATGAGAAATGAACACAGCGAAAACCTCTGTGAACACAGCTTCGAGGTGGCTTCGATTGCTCATGCACTTGCGATTATCGGAAACCGTCGCTTCGGTAAAAATCTCAACGGCGAAAGGGCGGCATTTCTCGGTCTTTACCATGATACGCCCGAAACCCTGACGGGCGATATGCCCACTCCCGTCAAATATTACAGCGATGAGGTTCGTCTTGCATATAAAACGGTTGAAGAAAATGCTTGCAGAAGTCTTATCGATATGCTCCCCGAGGATTTCCGTGAGGATTATAAACCGGCATTTATGCCCGAAGAAACGGATGCCGAACTCTGGAAGCTTGTCAAAGCGGCAGATAAAATCAGCGCACTTATAAAGTGCATCGAGGAGAAAAAGGCAGGCAACAGCGAATTTGTCAAGGCAGGCGAGGGACTGCGTGAAGCGGTCGAAAATCTCGGCTTGCCTGAGGTTAAGGTTTTTATTGAAGAATTCCTGCCTGCATATGAAATGACATTGGATGAATTGAGATAATTATATTCCCAGCAGTTTTCGTGCGTTACCGCCGAGAACTGCTTTTTCTTCGTCTTCGGTAAGGCCGAAGCAATTTATCAGTTCAATATCCTGTGAGGGTGCATTCCACGGCGCATCGCTTCCGAAAAGGATTTTGTCGGCTCCGTGAATATCAATGATTTCCTTTGCGTATCTCGGAGTTGCCGTGCCGTAGCAATAAGCGGTGTCAAGATAAACATTTTTTCCCGCAAGATATTTTTTTGTTTCGGGCATTGACCATATTCCGCCGAAATGTGCGGCAACAACGGGTGCATCTGCGAAAATGTCAAGAACGCTTGCAAGTGCTTTTGCGGTGCAATGCACGGGTTCGGGATAGCCGATGTCGAAACCGCAGTGAAAAAGGGTTATGAATCCGAGCGAGGCGATTTTTTCATAGATGGGAAAAAGCTTTTCATCATCGGCAAAAAATCCCTGATAGTCGGGATGAAGCTTTATGCCTTTTATTCCGTTTAGGGCGAGTCTTTCAAGCTCATCGAGCGCATCGGGGCTGTCGGGATGAACGCTTCCGAAAGGAATTATACCCTCAACATTTTTCAGTGATATTGCAAAATCGTTAACACTTTTCTGCTGGTGAGGATTTGTGGCAATGTTAAGTACAACGGAATAGTCAACGCCGTCATTTTTCTGAAGCGACAGCAAGCCGCTGACCGTGCCGTTATGAAACGGTCTTGTTATTCCCGAGCGTTTACGAAGAATTTCAATAGCCTTTTCGGCAATTTTATCAGGGAAGCAGTGGGTATGAAAATCTATAATCAATGAAATCATCCGCTTTCTTTGTTTGTTTGTTTTTACTATTTTACACCGAAAACCGCGGCATATCAATATGAAAAATAAAGATTTGGTATATTTTATAAATTCGGAAATTTTGTATTGCTTTTATTCCAGTTTTGGAATATAATCATTACAACAAATCTTTGAGGTGAAATTATGTTAGCTTTTATGACAGCCAATGAAGCTGCAGAAAAATGGAATATTTCTCACAGACGGGTTATAACTCTTTGCAGAGAAAACAGAATTGAAAACGTTGCAATGCTTGGCAATATGTGGATTATTCCTATTGATGCTGCTAAACCCGAAGATGCAAGAACTTTGAGATATACAAAGACTGAAGAAAAATCTGTTAAGCCCTTTTTGAAGTGGGCGGGCGGAAAAGGTCAGCTTCTCAAAGAAATTGAAAAATACTATCCTTTTGCAGATTCCAATTACACAAAATATGCTGAACCTCTTGTTGGTGGCGGTGCAGTTTTGTTTGACATTCTGAGCAAATATGACTTGAAAGAAATCTATATTAGCGATACGAATGCGGAATTAATGAATGTATACAAGGTTGTCCGTGATGATGTTGATAACTTGATTGTTATGCTTAATAAAATGCAGGATGAATTTATACCTTTGGATGATGAAAACAGAAAAAATTTCTATTACATTCAGAGAGAAAGATTCAATTATCTTAAAAGTACAAACATATTCAATGTTGAGACTGCGGCACTGATGATATTCCTTAACAAAACTTGCTTTAACGGTCTTTACAGGGTAAATAAAAAAGGCCAGTTCAACGTTCCTATGGGAGCATATAAAAATCCTTTAATATGTGATGAAAAGAACTTGAAAGCCGTTTCTGATAAACTTCAGCACGTTCATATTGTTTGTGGCGATTATAGAGAGTCGGCAGATTTCATTGATGAGCACACCTTTGTATATTTCGATCCACCTTACAGACCCTTAACTGAAACATCCGGATTCACTGCATATACTGAAGCTTTGTTTGATGATAATGCACAGAAAGAACTTGCAAGATTCGTAGATGAAATGGATAAAAAAGGAGCAAAGATTGTTGTAAGTAATTCTGACCCTAAAAATACA
>JAZSAH010000165.1:0-6474 GCA_045601745.1 Acutalibacteraceae bacterium | reverse complement strand
CTTTGACCCATTCGAGGCATTTGCCTGCAGTTTCAAGCTCTGCAAAGTAGTTGAAACGGTCTTTCTGCGCACCGACTATTGCGGCAATCATTGCCGAAGCATCAACAACGCTCTTGTCAACAACGGTTGAAGCCCAGCCCGATGTGCCGTTATAGATATGAGTATCACCGAGCTCAACGCTGCCTGCACCGACGCCGATGAGCGAAGCATCTCCGCCGCCGCCGAATACTGCCGTTCCCTCCTTCAGACCGAGCTCTGCAGCAGCCTTTGCGGTAAGACCGCCTGCCTTATCGGTGCATTTGATGAGGTCGGGCATATGGTCGGGGTTGACTCCGAGGAGGTTGCAGATGGTTTTGCTGAAGCCCTCCTTACCCTTGCGGATATCGTAGAGAAGAGTTCCGAATGCGGAGTCGGGAGTCATAACGAATTTATCTGTCATGCGGCAGATTATGTATTCTTTAACATCGAGCCACTTATAAACACGCTTGAAGTTTTCGGGTTCGTTTTCCTTGACCCAGTTATATTTCCATACGGGGTCTTTGACGCTTGCCGCAACGGCACCCGTTATCAAGAGCGAGGGAATGAGCTTGACGATGTTTGCGCCTGCAATCTGAATTCCGTTTGCAAGTCCTTCCTTAATCTGTTTTCTTGCACGCTGGTCCATGTAGCTGAACGCTCTGTGAACGGGTTTTCCGTTTTTATCAACGAGAACAAGTCCCTGCATCTGTGAGCAGAAGGAAATGCCCTCAACAAGTTCGGGACGGATATCGCAGTTTTCAAAAATGGTTTTGGTGGTTGAGCAGATGGCTGCCCACCATTCATCGGGGTCCTGCTCTGCACCGCCGTCGGGCATGATGTAGAGCTTATAGCCTTCCATGGCTGCGCTGATGAGGGTTATCTCTTTGTCGATTTCAAAAAGACAGGTCTTAACGCCCGTTGTACCGATGTCGTAGGAAATAACATATTTCTTGCCCATTTTATCCTCCTGAATTCAGATGCACAGCATCATTTTAATTATATTGAAGAGGGTGCACATTTCCGTTAAGAAATTATGACAGAAGTGTAAAAAAAGACACAACTGCACACTATTACCCTATTATACTCTATTATTATAATAATTTTATAGTTAAATTACAAGTATTATTTATAATTTAAACAAAAAAATCTGCGCAGGGGACGATGCCCGCATTGTGCGTATCAAATGAATTAATGGCGATATACGCTTGACAGCGTGCGATATATTGATTTCAATGCGATCTTTTCTTCGAAAGCGATATATCACTTCGTGATGTTAACGGAGGGGGTTATATCCGCCCCTATCCGTGACATATGGTATTATCGCAGGGCAAGGATGAAAAACAAAAAGCCTGCACAAAAAGTGCAGACTCGGGATATATTACATTTTGAAGAAATTAACAACCGTTGTTGCAGGTGAAACAAGGAACTGCGTGACAAGATATTCTGCAATTCTTACGAAAAGAATGATGAACAGTCCGAAAATTGTTGTTGTGCTTTCCGAAGGTGCGGATTCTTCCGTTCCCGCATCGGGCTGACCCGTTGCTGAGCCGTTGCCTGTTTCGGGGGTAGGGATTGTTGTATCCTCAACATCCTCTGTTGTTTCTTCAATGTATTCATAGGGTCTGATGAAGAAATGATAGGGATTTTTCACGCCGTATTTATCGATAAAGCTTTCAACATTGGTGATAACAACGCCTTTTCTCGAGTTCATCGAAGAAATGCATTTGCCTTCGCCGAGATAAATTCCCGTGTGGCTTCCCCATGCAACAATGTCGCCGGGCTTTGCATCGCTCATGGCTGAAATAACGTTGCCGTAGGTCTTTGCCTTTTCGGGAGTGTTATATTCGGAAGTTCCTCCGCCGAAGGTTATTCCGAAATTCTTAAGAACGTAGTAAACAAGACCCGAGCAGTCGAACTTATCGGGACCTTTGCAGGCATACTGATATCCGCAGCCTTCAAACTGACGGGCATATGCGGCAACATCATTGCCGTTTACGGTTGCAGCGCCCATTGCGCCGAATGAGAAGGCACTTATGATAATCGCTGAAATGAGTATCAATGCGGTAATCTTCTGTGTAATCTTCATTATTAACCTCCTGTGTGCGGTTTTGTTAAGGCACACAACAGTTCAACATTATACAGAAGAAACGCCTGTCTGTCAAGGTCTGTTACTTGACAAATTGACTGAATGAGGGCTGATGATTTTGTGCAAAGTCTATAAATAATTCTTGTTTTGCATTAATTTGACGCTGCTGCAGCTGCTGCGGCAGCCATAACGCAGTCGATTGTCAGCACAACGGCGAGCGCAACAGTTTCGTCACGGGGGTCGGTGATATCAAGCTCATAGCTGTCGCCCCATGTCATCCATTCCTTGCGGATGGTGACGATTGTTCTTCCGCTTTTTGTGATTTCATAATTATGCGCAAGGAAGTTGCCGTTGATATCCCAGTCAAGACCTTCGATTCTGTATCTGGGCTTCAGAAAAGTGAATTCCTTGACGATTTCGGCAATCTGCTGACCGTTGACGAAAACAAAATATTTCGGCAGAAAGCTGAAAACCTTCTGCTGGATAAAAGCCGTTTCGTTTCCGTCCGTGTCATAAACATGGAGCTTTTTTCCCCATGAAAAAAGTTCGCCCTCAACGGAATATTTATCCTGTCCCGATTCGTCTTTAACGGTAAACTTATCCGACCACGAAAAAACCTTCTGTTTTATGTAGAGCTTCACAATACCGCCTCTTTCCGATATTTTTAAATTATTTTTATCTGACACGCCGCCATTGCTCCGAGCGCACGGTTATGGCTTTCGGGCGTGACGCCTGCACAGCATTCCGAATCAACAACAAGCGGAGTTTCGGGGAGATAAGCCTTGATAATCATGGCATTTGAGATAACGCAGATATCGGTGCAAAGACCGACAAGGGTAATTTCCTCGATTTTTTCCTCATAGGTGTCATAAGCCTTGAGGAGTTGAGCGAGAGCAACGCTTCCGAATGAAGGCTTGTCAATCGGAGTTTCCTTGCGAAGCACTTCAAGCACGGGATGAATCTGCCAGCCGTCGGTATCTCTGATGCAATGCTCAACGGGAAGATTTTTTCCCTCCTGAGTGGAAAGATAATCCGCTTCATGGGTGTCACGGGTGAAAAGCACTCTGCCGTCAAAATTCTCGATTTTTGATTTTACGGCAGGAAGAATTGCAACGGCTTCCTTTGTGCCGAGCGCACCGTCGATAAAATCATTCTGCATATCAACAACTATGAGAAATTTCATTTTTACACCTCATTTTTTAAAAAATTGAAAGGGCCGATGCGGGCATCGACCCCTGCTAATTAATAAATATCAATAATATTTGCGTTCCGTTGCCGTTATAACCAATCAGAATCCGAATTGGTCGTAGAAATATTCAAACGGGTCAATATACTGCGGCTGGGTTGTGGTCATGGGCTCGGAGCTGCTCTTATCCTCGACGAGAGTGATGTCAATCTCAAACTCCTCGAAGGTATAGTTGCTGTTGACTCTGCAAATCGAAAGCGTGAACTTATCGCCGACCTTACCGCCGTCTATGAGCTCAAGAAGAACATCCGCAGTTGTGAGAGGCTTGCCGTTGACTGCGGTAATCATATCGTACTGTCTGACCTGAGTGTTTGCAAGTGAGCTGTCGGGGTCGATTTCGTTGATGATGAGTGTGCCTGCAGGAAGACCCTTTATCTGGGCAATCATGCTGTACTGTGCGCTTGCGCTGACGGGATAATAGGTGATGCCGAGCTTGGGTCTGTCGGGAACATAACCGAACTGGATAAGGTTTTCGATGATTTCCTTTGCCGAGGAAATGGGAATTGCAAAGCCCATACCCTCATATTCGGTTGCGGCGATTTTCTGGGAATTGATGCCGATAACCTGACCGTAAGCGTTGACGAGCATACCGCCCGAGTTGCCGGGATTGATGGCGGCGTCATGCTGGATGCACTTCATCGTGTAGCCGATTTCGGAGCTGACGGGTCTGTCAATGGCTGAGATATAGCCCGTTGTCTGTGTGCCGAAGAATTCGATGCCGCCGGGATTTCCTATTGCATAAACGGGGTCGCCCACGAGAAGCGAATTTGAATCGCCGAATTCTGCGGCGGGAAGACCTGTTGCCTTTATTCTGAGAACACCGATATCCGTTCTTGTGTCAAAGCCTGCGATTTCGGCTTCATAGCTTGTTCCGTCTTCTGTCTGAACGCTGACATTGACGCCTGCATCGTTGATAACATGAGCGCAGGTGATGATATAGGTATAGGTTCCCGATTTATCCTCGCCCATGATGATGCCCGAGCCTTCGCCTGCAGATGAGTTGGTGTTGCGTGTATAAACAACAATGCCGACGTTGCTCTTGCTGAGCTTTGCATGAATCTGCGCACCCGAAAGAACTCCGCCGTTTGAAAGCTTGGTGGGAGTGACGGGTGATTCGTTTATATTAACCTCGGGAAGGTCTTTGTTGACGGGCTTATCGCTTGTTGAGGATGAAGGGTTTTTATCTGCCGACTTCGAAATTGAAGCCGCACCGAATCCGAGAGCGAAAACAACGATTATGGCAATAATCGCAAAGAAAATCTTCTTGCCCTTGCCCGATTTCTGAGGCTGAGGAGGAGCATAACTCTGCTGATTATAGTAATAAGGCTGCTGTGCATTGCCCGGCTGGGCATAATAACCCTCAAAGGAAGGTCTGCTGCTCTGCTGCTGATATGAGGGATTTTCGGGAGGCTGAGGAGCCGCCTTGGGTTCTTCAACAACCTCTGCTTCAACAGTCGGCACATCATTCACCTCGGCAGAAAATGACGGTGTGACATTTTCCGTGGGGGTCGGTTCGGTATTTTCCGTCGGGGAAACGGCATACCCTTCGTTTTCATAGCTGTTTCTGTATTCGTCGTTCATATTTTTTCCTCCGTGGGATGGATTGGGGATATTCTAATAATAACCTGCAGTTATTAAATAAGTTTGAACATTAATTTAAAGGTAATTGAACAATAAACTCGGCATATTCGCCGTATTCACTGCGTGCGGAGATATTACCGCCGTGAAGCTCAACAATGGTTTTTATGATATAAAGACCCATTCCTGCGCCCTTGACATCATAGCTTCTCGATTTATCAACCTTATAAAATCTTTCAAATATTTTATCAATTTCTTCGCTGGGTATACCCTTACCGCTGTTTTTTATCTTAAGGATGATTTTTTCAGAATCGGCTTTAGAGCTGACCTCGATATATCCCGATTCGGGAGTGAATTTGACGGCATTGTCAACAAGGTTATAAACAACCTGATTTATCATATCCTTGTCGGCAGTTACCGGATTGGGCTTCATTGTGTCAAGCCCTCTGATATCGATATGTTTTCCGTCGATAACCTGCTCAAAGCTCAGAAGCGTCATGAAAAGCATCTCGGAAATATCAAAACGCTGAGGCTTGAGGTCGAGCTCTCCCGCCTCGATTTTGCTCATGTTGAGCATTCCCGTAACAAGACGTGCAAGACGTTTCACCTCGTTGGAAACAATACCGAGATACTGCTTTTCCTTATCCTCGCTGATTGTTCCGTCAAGAATGCCGTCGATGAAGCCGCCGATTGTTGTCATCGGAGTTTTCAGCTCGTGCGAAACATTGGCAACAAAGCTTCTGCGTGACATTTCAAGCGTTGCAAGCGCCTGCGCCATGGTGTTGAATGCCTGCACAAGCTCGTCAACCTCGTCATGCCCGAAAATGCGTATTCTTCCCCGGTTTATCTTGACACGGGTCGAGAAATCGCCCGTTGCATATTGCTTTGCCGCCGCCGACATCTGCTGCAAGGGTTTTGCAAGACGGCGTGAAACAAGATAAACAATTATGAAGGTCAGAGCGAGTGCAAATAACGCCGCAATGAAAAACATTCTGAAAATGCCTGCGATATAGGGCGTCAGACCGCCGACGATTGGCTGAGTCGAAAAAACATAGCTCGTTACGATACCGTCAACCATGACAGGTGCGGCAACAATAAAATGGATGTCGCCCAGCGACCCTCCGAGGTCGCCCGTTGCCCTGTAAATGCCGTCTGAAGCCTCCATGAGAATGTGTTCGGGAACCTTGTAATTATTATGGATAAGGCAGTTTCCCGTATAAAGCGCCATATTGGATTGCAGGATTTCCTTGCAGTAAACAACCTCTCCGTTGAGATTCGTTATAAAAATATCGCAGTCAACGGCATTTGAAATCTGCATAAGCGAGTTACAGATAACGATAACCGAGCCCCTGCTGCTTTCGCCCATATAGTCCGATTCGAGAATATCGCTCGTGTTGCGGGCAATGCTCAGGGTGTTTTCAACAAGAAGGGCGTTTTTATCGTCCATCCAGAGTTTTGACACCAAAAGAAGCAAAGCCCCGCCTATAAAGACGAAGCTTGCAAGAATTATCGATATGGTAACAATAAAGTATTTGCGGAAAAGACC
>JAZSAH010000164.1:0-4860 GCA_045601745.1 Acutalibacteraceae bacterium | reverse complement strand
CAAACAGCAATAACGAATCGGTAAATCTTCTTCAGAAACAGGCGTATGAGAGATTTCTTTATAACGGAATATGCATTCAGCTTGCAGAGGTTCTCGGAGATTTTTACGAGGTATAGAGAGTAAACAGAAAAACAAGTGTGTCCCATTGACAACAAAATAACTGTATGGTAAAATATTCTACAAGTTAAAGGGGAGTAGCTTAAGGGTTATCCCGAGCGGTCTGTCAACAACCGTTGCTTATGCATCTGGCAGACACCCGGCTTTTTGGGAAGCAAGACCTTTGACAGAGAATTTTGCCGTTCTCTGCCGAAGGTTTTTATTTTTATACAGAAAAAAATTGAAAGGATTGAATTTGATGAAATTCTATCTCGAACAGATCAGCGATGTCTTTTCTCACATCAAAAGCTCCGAAAACGGTCTGACAACCGCCGAAGCTGAAAAGAGACTTGCCGAAAACGGCAAGAACAAGCTTGCCGAAGGCAAGAAAAAGACAATGTTCCAGCGTGTTCTCGAACAGCTTTCCGACCCGATGATTATCATTCTTATCGTTGCCGCAGTTATTTCGGCAATCACGGAATGGTTTGAACACGGAAGCTTCCACTTCGTTTTCCCCACAGACACCGTTATCATCATGGTTGTTGTTGTTATCAATACCGTTCTCGGTGTTGTTCAGGAAAGCAAGGCTGAAGCCGCAATTGAAGCTCTCCAGGAAATGAGTGCCGCAACGTCGAAGGTTATCCGTGACGGCAAGCTTGTTTCCGTTCGCAGTGAAGATCTTGTTGTCGGTGACGTTGTCGTTCTCGAAGCAGGTGACGCTGTTCCCGCAGACTGCCGTATTTTCGAATGCGCAAGCATGAAGATTGAAGAAGCGGCTCTTACCGGTGAATCTGTTCCCGTTGATAAGCTTATAAATGTTCTCATGGGCGGCGATAACGGCGAAGTTCCCCTCGGCGACAGAAAGAACATGGCATATATGGGTTCAACCGTTGTTTACGGCAGAGGTAAAGCAGTTGTTGTTGCAACGGGCATGGACACTGAAATGGGTAAAATTGCCGATGCTATCGCTCAGGCAGAAGAAGGTCAGACACCTCTCCAGATTAAGCTTTCACAGCTTTCAAAAATCCTCACATATCTTGTTCTCGGAATCTGCGTTGTTCTCCTCGCATTCCAGGTTATTACCGCATATCTCGGCAACGGTCTGAGCTTCAATGTTTTCCTTGAAAGCTTCATGGTTGCTGTTTCACTTGCGGTTGCGGCTATTCCCGAAGGTCTTGCCGCCGTTGTTACAATCGTTCTTTCAATCGGCGTTACCAATATGTCAAAGAAGAACGCTATCATCAGAAAGCTCACAGCCGTTGAAACTCTCGGCTGCGCACAGATTATCTGCTCCGATAAGACAGGTACTCTCACTCAGAACAAGATGACCGTTGTTGACCACTACGGCGACAACGAAACACTTATTGCAAAGGCTATGGCTCTTTGCTGTGACGCTGAAATCGATGCAGACGGCGTTGTTACAGGTGAACCCACCGAAGCAGCTCTCGTTTATTATGCAAATGAACTCAGCCTCAACAAGAACGACCTCGTTGCAAATGCACCCAGAATCGGTGAAGCTCCCTTCGATTCAGGCAGAAAGATGATGTCAACCGTTCATAAGACTGCCGAAGGTATTGTTCAGTATACAAAGGGTGCACCCGATGAAATCCTCAAGAAGTGCACTCATGCTCTTGTCAACGGCGAAGTTGTAGCATTCTCAGACAGCGTTAAGGCGGCAATTCTTGCAGATAACAAGAGAATGGCTGACCAGGCTCTCCGTGTTCTTGCCGTTGCTTACAGAAGCTATGACGCAGCTCCTTCGGATTTTGCTCCCGAAGCACTTGAAAATAACCTTATCTTCATCGGTCTCACAGGCATGATTGACCCTGCCCGTCCCGAAGTCAAGGCAGCTATCGAAGAATGCCGTTCAGCAGGTATTACTCCCATTATGATTACCGGTGACCATAAGGATACAGCGGTTGCTATTGCAAAACAGCTCGGTATCATCGAAGATGCAAAAAGCGCTATCACAGGCGCACAGCTCGACGAAATCAGCGACGAAGATTTTGCCGAAAGAGTTACCGAATTCAGAGTTTATGCCCGTGTTCAGCCTGAACACAAAACAAGAATCGTCAATGCATGGCGTGCAAAGGGCATGATTACAGCCATGACAGGCGACGGCGTTAACGATGCTCCCTCAATCAAGAGCGCTGATATCGGCGTTGGTATGGGTATCACAGGCACAGACGTTACAAAGAATGTTGCAGACATGGTTCTTGCAGACGATAACTTTGCAACAATCGTTTCCGCAGTTTCCGAAGGCAGAAGAATTTATGACAACATCAGAAAGGCTATCCAGTTCCTTCTCGGTTCAAACCTTTCCGAGGTTCTTTCAATCTTCACCGCAACAATTCTCGGATTCACAATCCTCAAACCCGTTCATCTTCTTTTCATCAATCTTGTAACAGACAGCATTCCTGCCCTTGCTCTCGGTCTTGAAAGACCCGAAAGAGATATCATGAAGCGTAAACCCAGAAACAGCAAAGAAGGCGTTTTTGCGGGCGGTATGGGCTTTGACGTGTTCTATCAGGGCTTCCTTGTTACAATTCTTACCCTTGCTGCATTCTTCATCGGTGAATTCCTTGAAACAGGTCATTGGCAGTTCAGAAACATCGCAGAATGCAACGAAGGCATGACAATGGCATTCCTCACAATGTCGATGTGTGAAATCTTCCACTCATTCAATATGCGTTCACAGAGAGGCTCCGTTCTCGGCATGGCATTTGCTCAGAAGTCACATAACTGGGTTCTCTACGGCGCAATGGCAGCATCTCTCGTTCTCACAACTGCAATCATCGAAATTCCCTTCCTTGCAGATATGTTTGACTTCGTTCACCTTGACCTCAAGGCATATGCAATTTCAATCGGTCTTGCATTCCTTGTTATCCCCATTGTTGAAATCATCAAGGCAGTTCAGAGAGCAGCTTCAAAGAATAAATAAAAAATTATGGCTTGCACTTCATTGTGCAAGCCATCAGCTTGTCGAAAAACTTGTTTTTCGGCAAGGTGGGGCTGTTGAGAAAGGAAGCTGAATGGCGTTTTCTTCGCTTGAAGGTGTATACAGATACATCGAAAAGCGAAAAAGCGTCAAATAAACGAAAACAACCGTCGGAATATCGGCATCACGCTCTGCTCTTGATTGTTTAGGGATACGGAACGTCGGGGTCGCCGTTCCCTACATATATTTCGTTTATGTTTCAGCGACTTTATCGACAGTCAAATGGCTTGCACTTCATTGTGCAAGCCATAATTTTTTATATCAGAAATGCTTTTGCGAGTGCAAAATAAATCACAAGCGTTACGATATCAACGAGAGTTGCAATCATCGGTCCTGCCATGAGTGCAGGGTCGAGCTTTATGATTTTTGCGAATATCGGAAGCGAACAGCCGATAAGCTTTGCAACGACTATTGCGCAGAACATTGCAAGAGATACAACAAGGAAAACTGCAAGAGTGCCTTCGCAGAATAAATACATTCTTAATATATTTGCAAGTGCGAGCACTCCGCCGCATATTGCGGCAACACGGAGTTCCTTGAAAACAATTTTAAGGTAGTCTTTTATTTCTATTTCGCCAACTGCAAGACCGCGGATGATGAGGGTTGAAACCTGACTGCCTGCGTTACCGCCCGTACCCATGAGCATGGGCATTGAAGCGGTCAGAGCAACGAATCCCGAAAGCAGTGTTTCATAGCCTTCGATGATTTTTCCCGTGAAGGTTCCCGAAATCATGAGAATGAGAAGCCACAGAATTCTGTTTCTTGCAAGCTTGAAAACTCCTGTCTTGAGATATTCATCATCGGAAGGGGCAAGCAAAGCCATCTTTTCGAAGTCCTCGGTGGTTTCCTCTTCGATAACGTCAACGATATCGTCAACCGTGATAATGCCGACAAGTCTGTTTTCGTTATCAACAACGGGAACGCTCAGAAGGTCGTATTTCTTAACGATATCGGCAACATATTCACGGTCGTCAAGTGTGTTGACGGAAATGAGCTGCGCATCATCCTCCATGATATCGCCCACAAGGGCATCCTTATCGCAGAGAAGCAGAGAAAGCAGGGGAATGCTTCCGAGAAGATGGTGCTCTTTATCAATGCAATAACAGGTGTAGACAGTTTCTTTGTCTATGCCTGTTTTTCTTATTTTATCGATAGCCTCTGCTGCGGTAAGAGATGTGCGCAGATGAACCATTTCGATGGTCATAAGACTTCCTGCACAGTCGTCAGGATATTTGAGAAATCTGTTGATGAGCTTTCTTGTTTCGGGGTCGGAGTGAGCAAGAACTCTTGTTACAACGCTCGCAGGCATTTCCTCAAGGAAGTCAACGGTATCGTCGAGAAACATCTCGTCAAGCAGGATTTCAAGCTCGGTATCGTTTATTTTTTTAACAAGGTCTGTCTGAGTTTCGGGTTCAAGATAAGCAAAAACCTCCGCAGATATATCTTACGGCAAAACTCTGAAAACAAAAAGTTTTTCTTTGAGTTCAAGCTCTTCAATAATCAGCGCCGTATCAACAACATTGATTTCCGTAAGACAATCACGAAGAGCCGATATTTCGCCTTTTTTTATCATTTCTGCAATATCGGCAAGAATGATTTCAAAATTTTCCATAAAAAAACGCCGCCTTTCACTAACCGCAAAGACAGCACAAATCAAACGAAAGCGATTTAGTTTTTAAATCACTCTGAAAATTCCGTTGACAGCTCCGTCATGCGGGCATATGTAATTACACTTCTACTTCGAGGGTTGGGAATATCGGAACTGC
>JAZSAH010000163.1:0-8371 GCA_045601745.1 Acutalibacteraceae bacterium | reverse complement strand
AAACCTGATTTCAAAAGAAAGAGCAAAGGAAATCGCTCTTGACCACGCAGGATATGAAGAATCCGAAGTAAGATTCGTCAAAGCAAAGCTTGACCGTGACGACGGCAGGTATGAATATGAAATCGAATTCAGAGCCGACGGCAATATCGAATATGATTATTCAATCAACGCCGTAAACGGAAAAATCGTTGAGTTTGACCGTGACTATGATGCCCCCGATGTTTTTGAGTCAATCGGACTTTTCAGATTTTTCAGAAATCTTCTGGCAAGGCTTTTCGGATAAAAACTCCGGTCAGAGATTAAAAATATATTGAGAGGTGAAATAAAATGAAGAAAAAAGTATTTGCAGTGTTGGTTTCGGTGGTTCTGGTTTTATCGGTTGCGCTGTTTGCAGGATGCTCGGCAGATAAACCCGTTGAAGAAAACGCAACAGTCAATCAGGCGCAGGCAGCCGCACCGTCGGTTAAAAGCGGTGAAGTTGTAAATGTTTCACCCGATGAAGCAATTGATGCAGCGCTCAAACACGCAGGTGTTGCCAGAGAAAACGCCGTAATGTTCGGTGCTCCTTCACTGGATGAAGAAAACGGAAAAGCGCACTATGACGTTGAGTTCGGATATAACGGATTCGAGTATGAATATGAAGTTGCAGTTGCTGACGGTTCTGTTCTGAAATCAAAAAAGGAAGCGGAGAAGGTTAAAGTTCCCGAAAAGGAAAGTGTTCCCGCAAAGGCCGAGGTTCCCGTAAAAGAAGAAAACAATAACGGTTATATCAGCGTTGAAGCTGCAAAGCAGAAGGCTCTTGAAGACGCAGGCGTTAAAGCCGAAGAAGCAGTTTTCTTAAGAGCATACTATGATTCGGACGACATCGTTCCCCATTATGACGTTAAGTTTGAAGCAAACGGATATGAATATGAATATGAGGTCAAAGCTTCTGACGGTTCTGTTCTTGAAAAAGATGTTGACAGAGAAAGAAAACCCGTTAACAGCTCACAGGTTCCCGAGGAATATATCTCTGCAGACAGAGCAAAATCGTTGGCCTATGAGCACGCAGGCGTAAAAGCGGCAGACGTAAAATTCTCAAAAGCAGAGCTTGACCGTGATGATTTGATAGTTCACTATGACGTTGAGTTTGTTGCAGACAGATACGAATATGAATATGAAATAAACGCCGAATCAGGAAAGGTTATAGCTTTTGACAAGGAATTCAATGATTGATGTTTTTAATAACGGCAGGGTGGCTGCATCACCGGCCGAAAAACAAAAAGGCTTGAACAGGTTTATTCCTGTTCAAGCCTTTGGTTTATCTTGTTTTTGTTTTTAGCTTAGCATAGCTATGTTTTTACGTTTAATATGCTCGAAACCAACCATTTATCATTAATTTTTGTCCTTGACGATTGTTTTTTTGCAACTTACCCTTTCTAAAATGCATCTTGATTAAAATCTGTTGCCGAGCAAACAGATTTTAGCATATAATTCAATCAGGATAAAACAAGGAGGGGTACAGATGAAAGCAATAACCGTAAATAATCTTACAAAACAATTCGGAGATTTTACTGCCGTTAACAAAATTAGTTTTGATGTGAATAAAGGAGAAATGTTAGGCTTTCTGGGAGTAAACGGGGCAGGAAAATCAACCACGATAAATATGTTGTCCACGTTGCTTAAACCTGATGAAGGTTTTGTGGAAATCTGCGGGGAAATTCTGGGAAAGAGCGATGAAGCAATTCGCCGTAAAATAGGAATAGTTTATCAGCAAAACTGTCTTGATGATATATTGAGCGTCAGAGAAAACCTTTTGTGTCGAGGTATATTGCACGGTGCTTCAAAATGCGAAGCACAGAAACGCCTTGAAGAATTAAGTGAAATGCTTTCTCTTCAGGAATTTCTGAAAAAACGTTATTCAAAGTTATCGGGCGGTCAGAAAAGACGGTGCGAAATTGCGGCAGCGCTAATGCATACACCTGAAATATTGTTTCTTGACGAGCCTACAACCGGTCTTGATCCCGCAACCAGAAAAGATGTATGGAGCGTAATCGAAAATCTGCGATGTAACACCGGTATGACGATTTTTCTGACAACGCACTATATGGAGGAAGCTGCCGGGGCAAACAGAATAATCATAATCGAGAAGGGCTCTATTCGTGCACAGGGAACTCCGTTTGAACTGAAGGAAAAATATGCTTCCGACACGGTAAAAATTTATTGCAACAAAGAAAACCGTGAAAATAATTTCCTAACACTTTCCGGGCAGGGTTTTTTTGTAAAAGAAGAAGAATTCGGTTTGAGTTTTCCGATAAAGAATACCATTGATGCCATAGAGCCTGTCCGTTCATTAAAAGAACAAATTACAGGTTTTGAAGTTATTCAGGGTAATATGCATGATGTGTTTTTAAACGCTTGTTCGAACTAATGAAAAGGGGTGCTGAAATGAGTTTTTATGAATTGACAAAGAGAAATCTTAAAATTTATTTTAGGGATAAATCCGCAGTGTTTTTTTCGCTGTTATCAATGATTGTAACAATAATTCTTATGCTGTTCTTCTTGAGTGATTTTCAAATTGATGCAATTGTATCAATGATAGGAAAGTTTCCCGGAAGAAATACCGCTTCTGATAAGATTAATGCAACATTTTTTATTTTGCAATGGATAGCAGGAGGTATAGTTGGCATAAATGCCGTAACAGTTACAATTGCGTTTTATTCCGCAATGATTCGTGACCGAGTTGACGGAAGACTCAATTCAATATATACTGCACCTGTAAACCGATTTACAATTTCTGCTGCATATGTGACATCTGCTTGGATTTGTTCTGTTATAATTTGTATATTAACTCTGGCGTTTTCGGAATTATATTGTATAATTAAGGGTGCCGATGCCTATTCATTTGTTTCTCACATCAAGCTGCTTGGTATTATAGCCGTGAATTCATTTACATATTCCGCTTTAATGTATTTATTAGCGATGCTTGTTGCAACCCAGGGTGCTTGGGGAGGTCTCGGAACAGTCATCGGAACAACGGTAGGCTTTCTTGGAGGGATATATCTGCCGATAGGAGATTATTCGGAGACAATGGCGAATATAATAAAATTTCTGCCTGTTATTTATGGAACAAAGCTTTTCAGAACAGTTATGACCGAGGATGTGCAAGCGATTATTTTTAAAGATGCCCCTTCAGAGTTGATAAACGGATATCGCCTGGAAATGGGTGTTGACCTTGAGCTTTTTTCATATAAAATAAGTGATTTTGACAGTATACTAATATTACTTGCCAGTGGTATCATTTTTTTGGTGTGCGGTGCACTTGTAACAAAAAGAGCAAAAAAATATAACAAATGATGGGAGGCTGTTATGAAAATAATAATTGAAGCTTTGGCTGACGGTGCCGAAGAAGAAATAATAATCAGGACTAATACTATAGACAGAGATATAATAGATCTGATATATGCCGTCAAAGCCGGCAGAAACAAGATAACCGCCTTTGACGAAAACGAAATTGTTCAGCTTGATTCAAAAGAAATATATTATTTTGAATCAGTTGATAACAAAGTTTATGCTTGCTGCGAAAAAAAGGTTTTTGAAATAAAGCAAAAGTTGTATGAGCTTGAAGAAATATACAAACAAACGGATTTTGTACGAGTCTCAAAATCAATGATTGTAAATATTTCTAAAGTGAACAAAATAGTACCGATGTTTAACGGCAGACTCGAAGGAGTGCTCAGCAACGATGAAAAAGTTATAATATCAAGACAGTATGTCGCAAAACTAAAGAAAAAACTTGGAATATAGGAGGAGAAGATGATGAATTTTTTAAAGGTCTTTATTAATTTTTTCTCAACAATAACTTTAGGAATAGTTTTTGTTTGTGCGGCAAATATGTCTTTATCACCGGGTTACGATGTGCCTGACAATGTGCTTTGGCAAGTTCTTCTTTCCGGATTTATCACATCAATTATGACAAGCTTCGGTGTTTTCATTTTTACGGCAATAAACACCAAGATAAAACTTGCGGTTGCTGTTATGATTCATTATGCTTTGATGTCAGTAATTATGATTAGTTTAGGCATATGGTTTGATTGGATGAATTTTGATATAAAAGGTATTGTAATGATGCTTATTTCAGTTGCCGTTGTTTATTTGATTGCTTTTTTGCTCAATTATTACATCATCAAAAAAGAAGCGGAATGGATTAATGTTGCTTTGGAAGAGCATAACAAACGTAATCAGTAATACGTAAATATTTCTTCGAATTGCTTTGACGGAATTTTTACAAATAAAATACAAACCAAAGGCTTGAACAGGTTTGCTCCTGTTCAAGCCTTTGGTTTATCTTGTTTTTGTTTTTAGCTTAGCATAGCTATGTTTTTACGTTTATCTGAGATCTTCGTAATAAGCATTCAGCATTTCATATGTAACGGGGATATTGCAGCCTTCCAGTTCTTTGTAAATCAGATCTGTAAGCTTTATAAGACTGTTCCATAATTCAGACGGATTTAATCCGGTTACAAACGTACTCAATATTTCTGTTTTTTCTTTTTCCGGCAATCTGTCTGTTTCCCGATTCAGGGCAGTTTCCAGCCTGTAACGGTTTCCCAGCAAATCAACATACAGATTTCTGACGTATTCAAGCTCTCCGACTGCACGGAAATAATTGCCCCGATGAATTGCAACGGCGGCGTGCATCAGCCGTGCCCAGACAGAATTACAGGCATTCTCGGTGTCTTTCTTCTGCTTATCCCCGAATATGCTGTCATCCATCCATTCACGTGAGCGGATCATCTTTTCTTCAACCACACCGGTGTTGTCATATATCACTTTAAAAGCGGGTTTCAGAGCCGCTGCGTGTTCATATCCGCCGTAACCGATGTCAATTTCCAAAAGATTGGCCAGCAGAAAAACCTGAAGAGGCTTGGCTTTTGCCTGCGTAAAAAATGCGAGCTCATATTTTTCACTGATTTTTTGGCGCATATATTCCATAACTTCAGGCATTGATTCGTCGGAATCCAGCGCAACAATGTAATCCAGATCAGAGCGTTCATCATAGTATCCTACGGCTCCCGAGCCAACCTGAATCAGAGAAACTATTTTGCTGCATTCCTTGGCAACGGACAGAATATAGTCAAATGCGTCCTGCCGGTCTTTCGTGTTGAAGATTTGACTCATCTTTCAGCTCACTCCTTATCTGTTATGGATATTGCAAAACTACTCCCGACGAAGCAGAACAACCGTCTCAAGCGTCGTTTCATTGTCCCAACGCAGACCGATGATTTCCTCACCCTCGTAGAAAAGCGGAAATCTGAAATGAATGCTCTTTAAAAATCTGCCGCTCGTGAGTTCTCTCGGATAAACCTCAATCTTTTCAATGAAGCTGCCCAGAAAAGTTTTCTTTTCTATATCTGTAAATTTATCATAAAGTTTATCAAAATACAAGAGATACTTATAAACATTATCGCTTGAAATCTTCTGTTCAATAAGAAAACCTATTCTTGACTGAAGCTCCGCAATGTCATCCTCAGTTTCGTCAATCTTGTCATACAGATCGTCAAGCCTTGCCTGCATATCCTCATATTTTTTGTCATAATGTTTATCCGTTGCGTCAAGGTTGTCCATTTGCTGACCAAGTCTGTCCTTTGCAGAATTGAGATGCCTGAGAACTTTTTGCAGATTTTCCATTTCTGCGTCCAAAGCCGAAGTGTCAACACGGGAATCTATTTTCTTTCGCAGAGCCGTTTCAAAATCAGGGTTGTTGATAACTTTTCTGATAGTTTCTTCAACAGCTTTGTCTATGATATCTTCATTCCACTGCTTGTCATAGTTACATCTGACATCGTCAACTTTCTTTCGGTGCTTGCAGGCATAGAAAAAGTATTCCTTGTAGTATGTGCCGTCATCCTTCTTCTTGCGGTTGACATTGCCGTAAAGATTTGCTCCGCAAATCGGGCATTTAAGGATTCCAGAAAGCAGATACTCATGCTCCAGCTTGTGTTTCTTATCGTTTTTATGGCCTGTTTTCTTGCGTTTCTTCTGTGCCTGAATCCATAAATCCTCAGAAATAATAGCTTCGTGAATTCCGTCGTAAATAGGAAAATCTGATTGTTTTACAATATGATATTCTTCGTGCTTGCCTGCAAGTTTTTCTGTTTTTCTTCTTTGGAATGCGATTTTTCCGCAATATACGGGATTGTCAAGAACGCTCTTTATAAAGGAGGGGTTATAGTAGTCTGTTGTGTTGTTCTGACGCTTTTTCTTTATAAATCCGTTATCGTTCAGATATTTTGCAATTCCGTTAATGCCAATGGTGGTGTTGACAAATTTATCGAATATTATACGGATAACCTCAACCTCATCTTCGGCAATTTCGAGTTTTCCGTCAACAAGTTTGTAACCATAAGGGGCAAAGCCGCCATTCCATTTGCCCTCACGGGCTTTCTGAAGTCTGCCCTCCATTGTTTGAACACGGATGTTTTCTCTTTCAAGCTCTGCAACCGCTGAAAGAATCTGAATCATCATCTTACCTGTGCCGTGAGAACTGTCAAGTCCGTCTTCGGCACAGATAAGATTAACATTGTAATCCTGTATCTTCTGCAAAGAGGTAAGCACATCGGCGGCGTTTCTGCCAAAGCGTGAAAGCTTGAATACAAGGACAAAAGAAACCTTATCCTTGCCGCTTTCGATATCTTTTAACATCCTTTGGAACTCGGGGCGGCCCTGAATATTCTTTCCTGAACGGCCCTTATCGGAATATTCACCGACCACTTCAAGCTCCTTGAATTCGGCATATTTAAGCAGGCGTGTTCTCTGCGCTTCAAGGCTGAAACCGTCCACCTGCATTGAAGTGGAAACTCTTGTGTAAATATAGCATCTTTGCTTCACATAAATCCTCCTTGTGTCACTTGATGGATGTTGTTTTGTGTCCCAACTTGATTGTAGCGCGCATTGAATCAAGAGTCAAGGCCCGCTTTTATTTAGAAAAATCAATGTCTTTTCCGTATTTTTCAATCATTGTTGCAAAGAAATCAATAAATCTTTCAAATTCGGCTTCATAGACTTTTTGCTGATCAAAACTCTGCAATTTGGTGATTATATTATTTTGAATATCTTTCCTTTCTTCTGACATTTATGTATCCTCATAGGGTTATTTTTTGAGGATTTTCTATCTGAACTCATAGTGAGTTGTTTTCATTTTCATCCTGAGAAAGCAAGCTTTCGTTTAACTGAAACGGGTGAAATCAAATCAATCCCGTATCCTCAGGTTAGTGCGATAAAAGATATGACTGCACAGTGACATTGTTTCTCCAGTGAGCCAAGTGAAAAAATGAAACTGCTGCCAATGCAAGATTGTTGTATTCGGTCGGCAATCCGTATTTGACAGCCAACTCCTTGTTTTTGCCTTTTATTTTGTATGTGCCTCTGATAAGCTTTTCGTCAAAGGGCTTCGGGATAATTGTGCCGTCATTAATTTTCTGTGTGCAGTGCAATTTCCAACGCAGACGGATTTCGTCAGCAAGCTTTTCTGCATAGCCTTCTTCGTTATTAATCTTGCCGAGATAATACTCATAACAACGTTTTGCATTCTCTGCTCTGATGTGGTGATAGTCAATTGAATTGGAAAGTTCAATCGGCTGAAACACCTTTTCTTTTTTACCAAGACCCTCAAAATAGCTTTTTACAAATTCTTCGTTTTCAGGCAGTATTCTTTGCAGTGAGTCTTTGCCGCCTTTTCCGTTTTTGACGAAAACACATAAATGACCCGATTCATCTATGACCAAATCTCTGCCTTCAAGCTTAGCGAGTTCGGAAGCTCTGATGCCAACAACACGCTGAAACGATATTGTTATTTCATAACGTGGATTATCGGGGTTGTTGTCTGCACGAATGGTTTTGCCGTTATCGGAACGGGATTTTGTATATTCGGCAGTGTGGCGTATGGGCTTCTCAATATCGCTCATAGGCAACTCATAATAGCTGCACACCGCTGCAAGGTAATTGTGAATTGTGGATGCGCTGTACTTACCTTGAAGATAATCCGAGTAGTCCTGAATGTGTTCTGAGCATTCAGTGTGAGTTTTGCAGTTGTGGTGTTCACGGCAATAGCGGATAAAAGCTGTGAGCCACTTACGATAGTTTTTCTGAGTAACAGAACTTTTGCATGACTGAATAAACGGCTCAATTTCATCACGCAGCTGTCTTGTTATGCTCTTTCCTCTGATTTTATTTTGTTTCTTTGAAGCGATCATTCCTTTCATAATATTTGAAACATTTTTCTGTTGGTGTTTCTTCCAACCCGTGCCGAAAGGCTCGTTAAATCAATCGGTGATGTCTCAATTTCCATGCAGAAAATCATTCTGCCGCCGAGAAAAGGCCGGTTGAGCAG
>JAZSAH010000162.1:0-4599 GCA_045601745.1 Acutalibacteraceae bacterium | reverse complement strand
TTGACGGCAGATTTACAGTCTGCTCCCTTTGGCCGCTCGGGAACTCTTCCTTATTAAATTGGAGCTGGTGGACGGACTCGAACCCCCGACCTGCTGATTACAAATCAGCTGCTCTACCAACTGAGCTACACCAGCATTTTTGCTGTGTTCCGTAGAACGCTTGACTAATATATCACATATTTCTCATTAAGTCAAGCATTTTTTTGAATTTTTTTAATATTTTTAAAATCAAGGGCAGCTTACGGGCTGCCCTCATGTTTCGGTCATTTTAAGTTATTATTGTCCGGCGCTCATCCTTAACTTCAAGTTTTCCGTCAATCAGCTCATAAAAAACGCCGACGCTTTCAGAAAAACCGCCGTTTTCTTTTACATAATCAAATCCCGGAACAAATGCATAATTATCGCCCCTTTTCAGTGCCCTGATATCATCAGGCATACACACAAGGGTAAAAGTTGCCTCGGTGTCATAACTTATCGGCTGAATGAGAATTCTGTCTGTTCTGTTATCTGCAATCCAATGCTGATTATCGTCGGGCTTTTTGGGAATGGCGGTATATTCGGTTACAAAGCATTCGCTTTCCTCATAGAAAACCAACGCACCGTAGTCAACGATATCGGCATAATATGTTTTCTTGTTTCCGTTTTTATCGGTGAAAACAAGGTCCATACAGCTTCCGGTTTTATCTTCCGGTGGCTCTGCCTCGTTATTGCTGAACACAAAAATCTGTTCATTTTCTTCAATTCTGACTTCAATAAAATCAATAAAGAAATCATCTTTATCGTCATATTCCCATACAATTCCTTTTGATTCGTCATAGGGAAGAACTATTTCTGCCTGTTTTTTATTCATGACTTCAACATAAAAGTTTCCGAGCGAATTGAATATGAACACAATCGGCAAAAGCGGTATAAGAACAATCAACCATATTGATGCACCCATTAATAATGCCTCCTTTTTTATGATTATAATATACTATGGAGCAAAAAGCAATCAACTCTGATTTACACGGGTGTAAAGTTCGGTTTACATTTTCCGTTTGTCGGACATCACGCAGAAAATATAATTTAAAAGGGCAATAAAAACTGAAAAGCGGCCTGCATCTGCAAGCCGCTTTGTTATTTTAGAAAATGTCGAGAACAATTACCGAATAGAGAAGTTCGGGAACCATGATGAGGAACTTGGGAAGCCATTCAATAATTGCATAAGCTGCAAGACCCATGAAGCTGGGAACCATGCCGAGAGTATATTCGGTTTCGCTTGTTGTGTTATCGCCCGTGAAGGTAATTTCGTTTTTGCCTGTTTCCTTTGTGAGGGTGAAGGAATCGTGGCAGGTTACCTTGGGTTCTTCATTAACATCGATGATGTTGCCGTTTTCGTCTGTTGTGTAGTCGGAAACAACATAGGATTTAACCGTAAGATTGCCGCCGTCAACCGAGAATGTGCTGAAAATACCGCCTTCATAGTCGGGATTCTGCTGGTCCCAGTTTTCGCCGTTCCAATAGTTGCCGCCGCTTCTCTGGATTGTGAGAGCATCGATGAAATCTGTCTTGAGGAAGTGGTTTGCAAGGAAGGGACGGACTTCATATCTCTTTGCACCTGCTGTGCCCGAAAGAATATAAACTGCGCCGTCTTCGTTAACCTTGTTTGCCTTGAGAGGCTTTGTTCTGAGATACTGATGGTCATGACCGCTGAGAACGAGGTCTACACCGCATTCGTCAACAACTCTTGTGAGTGACTTCTGGAGATAGAGAGCATCGGGCCACTTTGCATCCTTGCCGAGTGAATAGGGTGACTTGTGCATGAGAACGATTTTCCAGTCCTTATCGGTGCTCTTGAGGTCGTTTTCAAGCCATGTGAGCTGGGGAATCGAGATTGCGAGAACGTCGTTTGTATTTACAACTGCAAAATGGATGTTGCCGTAATCAAATGAATAGTTAACGCCGTCTTTTGTCTGAACGCTTTCGGCAGTGTCAAGGTTGAACATATTGTTGTACCAGTTTTCAACACCGAGACCGTCATGGTTGCCTGCAACGGGAGCGAGAGTTGTGTTCATGTTGATTTCTCTCATGGAATTATCATAGTAATCCCATTCTTCGTTTGTGCTGTCATCGGTGAAGTCGCCGAGGCAGGTCATGAATTCTGCTGTGGGCATTGTTTTGAAAGCCTGTTCAACAACTCTTGCTGCTCTGTCAAAATTCTCCTGATTGCCTGCCTGAACGTCTGCAAAGGTAATGAAATCAACCTTGCTGTCGCCGTTATCGGTAATAAACTTGCCCCATGCGCTGAAATCGGTGCCGTTGCCTACTCTGAAAGCATATTCCGCACCTGCTGCAAGACCTGTTACGGTTGCCTTGTGAACGAAGTTGCCTTCCCATTCGAAAACTTCGGCATATTCAACTTTTGCGTTTGCGGGATTGAGTTCAACAACGCTCGAAGTGTTTGTTTTTGTATACCACGTGATACCTCTCTGTGCATCTCTGCCGTAGAAAACAACGGAAATGCGGAAAGGAGTTGTGTCGCCGATAACTTCGGGGTCTGCGACAGGATTTGTGGTTGTTTCTGTTTCGGGAGCCTCTGTTGTTTCGTCTGCAACCGTTGTGTCTTCAACTGCAACCGTTGTTGTATCCTCGGGAAGAAGTTCGTCTGCGGATACGGATGTTGACGCAACGCCGAAAATAAGCGAAACGCTGAGAACGAGAGCAATGAGCTTTTTGATGTTAATCATTTTTGTTATCCTTTCATAATCTGTTTTATTGTTTAAGGCAGAAGCAAGCCTCCGCCATGCAGATACAAATTATAATGCAATTCTTGTATCCCACTTTGTGAGCCATTCGCCTGTGCGGCAGTTTCTTGCTCTGAAGAGGATTTCGTCTTCATAAACTTCAACGATGTATGTAAGACCTGAGCCGTTGCCGCCTTCTTCACCGTCTTTGTTTTCAATTGAAAGAGCAGGAACGTTGAGTGAATGGAAGCCTTCAATCTGCTGTTAGCTGTACTGACTGAAACCTGCATGAAGGTGGCCCGTGATAAGAACAACGGTGCTGTCTTTTGCGTGCTTTGCAAGGATACCCTTGATATCATCGCTCTGGTCGCCTACGGAACCTGCCTCTTTGTTTGTGCCGTTACCCCATGTTGTGGGAAGATTATGGGTGAGCTTGAGGGGCTGATGAAGAACAACAAATACGGGCTTGCCCTTTTCTGCTGCAAGTTCATTATCGAGCCATTCAAGCTGTTCGGGGCTTATATATGCTTCTTCAAATTCGGTCTTATCCGAACCCATAACGATGAACTTATAACCGTTCACAACCTCTGAATAAGCAAACTTGCCTTCCGAATAAACTCTGCCTTCGATTGAATCTTCATCGTTAAGATTATCAATAAACTGATAGAAACGGCTTGTGCTCTGACTGTATGCACGGAGTCTGATATCGTGGTTGCCTGTTGCCATGATGAAGCGTGTGTCGATGGGAGCAAGCTCATCATAAGCGAGCTTATATTCCTCTGCGAGACCGTTTTCCGCAATATCGCCGATACCTACAACAGCGTCAAGTCTTTCGGCGTTGCGAAGGTCGATGCAGGCTTCCTGGAAAGACTGATATCTGCCGAACATATAGTTTGAAACCTGAGGGTCTGCAACGGTTGCAAAAACAAGCTTTGCATCGGACTTTGCAGCCTTGATTACATCATCCGTTGACGGAGCAACAACGCCGCCGTTGAATGAATAGATGACCGACATGATAAATGCGAAAAGTTTGAAAAAGATTTCCTGAACTGCGTTCAATGCCATAATTCAATACCTCCAAAAAATATATATAATAATGTACCACTAAAGGATAAAAAAGTCAATAAACAAAAACTGCAACTTCAAATTGACAAGTTTATACAAAAACTTTGCAGAAAAAAACACTAATTTGGATTAAATATAGGGTTTACAAAAATAAAGAAAAGTGTTAGTATAATCCATGGTGTATTATTATTAACCAAATATATAATCAACTCAAAAAAACAGGAGGAAAAAGATTATGGCCAGAAAAATGAAGACCATGGACGGTAACAACGCCGCTGCATGGGTGTCATATGCCTTCACAGAAGTTGCAGGCATTTACCCCATCACTCCGTCAAGCCCCATGGCAGACTATGTTGACCAGTGGTCAGCACAGGGTATGAAGAACATCTTCGGCACAACCGTTAAGGTTGCTGAAATGCAGTCCGAAGCAGGTGCGGCAGGTACCGTTCACGGTTCACTCGCAGCAGGTGCTCTCACAACAACTTACACTGCATCACAGGGTCTTCTTCTTATGATCCCCAATATGTATAAAATCGCAGGTGAACTCCTTCCCAGCGTTTTCCACGTTTCGGCTCGCTGCGTTGCTTCACATGCTCTTAACATTTTCGGCGACCATTCAGACGTTTATGCTTGCCGTCAGACAGGTTTCGCAATGCTCGCTGAAACAAATACTCAGGAAGTTATGGACCTCGGTGCTGTTGCACACCTTGCATCAATCAAGGGCAGAGTTCCCTTCATCAACTTCTTCGACGGTTTCCGTACATCCCACGAGCTTCAGAAGATCGCTGTATGGGATTTCGAAGACCTCAAG
>JAZSAH010000161.1:0-13577 GCA_045601745.1 Acutalibacteraceae bacterium | reverse complement strand
TCTTTGTTGTGGTAATATTAATAAAAATACAAGATATATACGGTAAAAAATTCCGGAAATTATTAAATAATGCTTTACACTTTGCTTTAAATAAAGTAAAATATAAATAACTATAATCGGTTAAAAGCGATTTTATTATTTGAAGGGGTGTTTATATATGCAACCGGTTTATAAACGCATTCTGTTGAAGCTCAGCGGCGAAGTGCTTGCAGGCGAAAACGGTCACGGCTTTGACTTTGACACTATCAACACAATCTGCAAATCCGTAAAGGATATAACAGACCTCGGCGTTGAAGTAGGTCTTGTTGTAGGCGGAGGAAATTTCTGGAGAGGTCGTTCAGGCGGAAACATGGACAGAACCCGTGCCGACCATATCGGTATGCTTGCAACCGTTATGAATTCTCTTGCGCTTGCAGATTCTCTTGAACAGCTCGGCGTCAATGTCAGAGTGCAGACTGCCATTGAGATGCATCAGATTGCGGAAACATATATCAGAAACAAAGCTGTCCGTCATCTTGAAAAGGGCAGAGTTGTTATTTTCGGAAGCGGAACGGGTAATCCGTTTTTCTCAACAGATACCTGTGCGGCACTTCGTGCGGCTGAAATCAAGGCAGACATCATTTTTAAGGCAACCAATGTTGACGGCGTTTACGATAAGGACCCCAACAAGTTTGAAGATGCCGTTAAATATGATGTTGTGACACACAGCGAGGTTCTTGAAAAAGACCTCAAGGTTATGGACTCAACGGCAGCTTCACTTTGCCGTGACAATAATATCCCTATTCTTGTTTTCAATCTTGAAAATCCCGAAAACATCGTTAAGGCTGTTCTCGGCGAGAATATCGGAACAATAGTTAAGGAGGGCTAAAACTATGGATACAGTTTTTGCAATGGCAGAAGAAAAAATGGGCAAAACTCTCAGCGCACTCAATAATGAATTCGGATCAATCAGAGCAGGCAGAGCAAACGCTGCTGTTCTCGATAAGGTTAAGGTAGATTATTACGGAACACCCACTCCCATCAATCAGATGGCGGCTGTTTCGGTTGCAGAGGCAAGAATTCTCACAATTCAGCCCTGGGACACTTCAACACTCCATGCAATCGAGAAGGCTATTCAGGCTTCCGAAATCGGCATCAATCCCCAGAACGACGGCAGAATCATCCGCCTTGTTTTCCCCCAGCTTACAGAGGACAGACGTAAGGATCTTTGCAAGGATGTTAAGAAAATGGCAGAGGATTCAAGAGTTTCCGTTCGTTCAACAAGACGCGACTGCATCGATAAGGTAAAGAAGATGGAAAAGGCTTCTGAAATCACCGAGGATGACCTTAAGTTTGCAGAAAAGAAGCTCCAGGATATAACCGATAAGTATATCAAGGAAATTGATAAGGCTGCAGAAGCAAAAGAAAAGGATATCATGGAAATCTGATTTAATTAATCAACAAAGGCGGGAGCTTTCTCCCGCCTTATATCCCATGAAGGAGTATATTTTATGACAAAGGAAATGCTTGAGAATATTGTTCTGCCCGAGCATATAGGCGTTATCATGGACTGTAACGGCAGATGGGCGAAGCAGAGAGGTCTTGAAAGACGTGCTGGTCACAAGGCAGGCGCAGATGTTTTTCGCAGAATATGTGATTACGCCGCTGAAATCGGAATAAAATATATAACCTTCTATGCGTTTTCAACAGAAAACTGGAAGCGTCCTGCAGGCGAAGTGTCTGCGATTATGGATTTGTTCAGAGACTATCTTTCCGAAGCGCAGGAAAGAGAAGAAGAAAACCTTGCAAAGGGCATGAGAATCCGTTATATAGGCGACAGAACAGCCTTGCCCGAGGATATAGTGAAACTGATTGAACAGCTTGAAAAGCAATCGGCTGATAAAACAACAATAACCGTTAATCTTGCCGTGAATTACGGCGGAAGAGATGAAATACTCAATGCTGTGAAGCACCTTGCAAAAAAAGTTGAAGCGGGGGAGCTTAATGCAGACGACATAACTTTGAAAGATATCGACGGTAATCTTTATACAGCAGGTCAGCCCGACCCTGACCTGATAATCAGACCAAGCGGAGAATACCGTCTTTCAAATTTCCTTATCTGGCAGGCAGCGTATTCGGAATTCTGGTTTTCCGACATACTCTGGCCCGATTTCACAAGTGATGACCTGGATAAGGCAATTATAGATTACAGTAAGCGTAACAGACGCTTCGGCGGTGTATAAAAACATAAACGAACAGAGAGTGAAAACAATGAAAGTAAGAATAATAACAGGCAGTGTTTGCGCTGCAATAGTAATAATGTTGCTCGTGTTTACGGGTCTCGGATATCAGGGTGTTATGAGCATTCCGATGGGCATTATCGCTGCAATTGCGGCTTATGAAATTATGCGTGTTTCAAAATGTCAGAATAAAGTTCTGACCGGAGTTTCAATGGCGGTTGCGGCAATTGTGCCTGCATATGTTGATTTCGGAATCCAGAAGTATATTCCCGTACCGCTTTCGGTAATTATTATTGCATATGTCATAGCCTTGCTGATGATTATGCTGAAGAATTATGAAAAAACAAAATTTGAGAATGTTGCGCTTGCTCTTTTTGCATCCCTTGCAATACCGGGCTCGCTCGGCACATTCTTCAAGGTAAGAGACCTCTGCGTTGACTATCCTCAGTATTTCCAGCGTTCACATTGCGTATTTCTTATTCTCTGCGCCATGTACTGTGCATGGATGAGCGATACATGGGCATATTTTGTCGGAAGCAGATTCGGAAAGCATAAGCTTGCTCCGAAAATCAGCCCGAAGAAATCGGTTGAAGGTGCAATAGGCGGACTTGTAGGCACAACTCTTTTCTGCGTTGTGACATATTTTATCTGCGATGCAACCTGTTTCCGCAACGATACTCTCAATGTCTGGATGATTGCGGGCGGCGGTATAGTTCTTGCAATTCTCGGTATGTGCGGCGACCTTTCGGCTTCCGTTATCAAGAGAAATTTCGGCGAGAAAGATTTCGGAAATCTTTTCCCCGGTCACGGCGGTGTTCTTGACAGAATAGACAGCTTTCTTGTTACAATGCCTGCTCTCTATGTGCTTATCGAAATCGGTCTTGCAATTGCAGGAAGATAAATTATATTCATTCAAAGGATTGATTTTATGACCAAAACTCTTGCCGTTCTCGGCTCAACAGGCTCAATCGGCGTTCAGGCTCTTGAGGTTGCCCGTCTTTCGGGTTTTGAAATCGAGGCTCTTACTGCAAACAGCAGAACGGATATAATTGAGGAGCAAATCAGAGAATTCAATCCACGCGTTGCGGCGGTTGCGGATGAAAAAGCGGCGGCGGATCTGAAAATAAGAGTTGCGGATACTCAGACGAAGGTGCTTTCGGGTGCCGGAGGTGTTGAGGAATGCGCACGCTGCGGTGCAGATACCGTTCTTAACAGCATCGTCGGCATTGCAGGTCTTGCGCCGACTCTTGCGGCAATTGAAAACGGCAGCAATATTGCTCTTGCAAACAAGGAAACCCTTGTTGCAGGCGGAAAAATCGTTATGGATTCTGCATCGGAAAAGGGAGTTGCGATTCTTCCCGTAGACAGCGAGCATTCCGCTGTTTTTCAGTCGCTTCAGGGCTGCCGGAGCAAAAATCAGATAAAAAGACTTATTTTAACGGCATCGGGCGGTCCTTTTTTCGGAAAGAGCCGTGAGGAGCTTTCAAAAGTTACTCTTGAACAGGCTTTGAAGCATCCGAATTGGAGCATGGGTGCAAAAATAACCATCGACTCTGCTACGATGATGAACAAGGGACTCGAGCTTATTGAGGCGGCATGGCTATTCGGCATGAAAGCATCGGATATCGATATTCTTGTTCACAGACAGAGCATTATTCATTCTCTTGTTGAATATGTTGATAATTCGGTTATTGCTCAGCTCGGTGTACCCGACATGAGAATACCCATTCAGTATGCACTCACTTATCCCGACAGATTTGAAAGCCCCGTCAGACAGCTCGACCTTGCCGAGGCGGCAACTCTGACTTTTGAAAAACCCGATTACGAAACCTTCACCTGCATCAATCTTTGCAGAAAAGCGTTTGAGCAGGGAGGCTTGTTTCCTGCGGCAGTCAATGCGGCAAACGAAAAGGCGAATGAGCTTTTCAGAGAAGGAAAAATCGGTTTTCTTGATATTCCCAAAGCGGTTGAGGCGGCGTTTGACTGCGTGAAAGCAGTTGATGATTACACACTCGATGATGTGTTTGCAACAGATATCGCTGTCAGAAAAGCAACAGAAAGGTTATTCATATGAAATTCATTTCACTCGTAACCGCAGGTGCGGTCTGGGGAAAGGTATGGCCGATTCTCGTAGCCATTCTTTTCTTCGGTCTTATCATATTCTTCCATGAACTCGGACATTTCACCTTTGCAAAGCTTTTCAAAGTCAAGGTTCATGAGTTTGCAATGGGTATGGGTCCCACCATTTTGAAATTCAATAAGGGCGGAACAAAATATGCTCTGCGTCTTTTGCCTATCGGCGGTTTTGTCAGCATGGAGGGCGAAGATGAAGAAAGCGAAGCAGAGGGCGCACTTTGCAACAAGCCTGCATGGCAGAGATTTATCATCATTGCCGCGGGCGGTGTTGTCAATCTTATAATGGGCGTTCTTATTGTTGCAATCATGCTTTCTCAGGTGGAGCTTATCGGTCTTCCCGAAATTCATTCTTTCGAAAAAAACGCTGTCAGCAGTCAGCATGGCTTGCAGGTGAAGGATAAAATCAAAAAAATCAACGGCAAGAATGTTTATTCCGAATATGATCTGAGCTTCCTTATGGCGAGAGATGAAGACGGTGTTTTCGATTTCGTTGTTGAAAGAAACGGCGAAAAGGTAACTCTCAATGATGTCAAATTCGGGACATACGATAACAACGGAAAGCTCACGATTATTTATGATTTTGTTATCAGAGGCGTTGAACCGACATTCCTCAATGTTGCAAAAAATGCCGTTAAAGAATCGGTTTCAATCGGCAGAATTGTGTGGATAAGTCTGCTTGACCTTGTTACGGGTCAATACGGTCTGAGCGACCTTTCGGGTCCGATCGGAACGGTGGACTATATTGCACAAGCCGCTGAAACGGCAAAGCAGGAAACCGACTACAGCGGTCTTCTCGCAATGCTTGCAATGATAACCATCAACATCGGTCTTTTCAACCTTCTTCCTCTCCCTGCACTCGACGGCGGCAGACTTTTCTTCCTTGTTATTGAAATGATATTCAGAAAGCCTGTTCCGAGGAAATATGAAGGCTGGGTTCACGCAACCGGACTTGTGTTGCTTCTCATTCTTATGGCGGTTATTTCGTTCAGCGATATTTGGAGATTAATCAAAGGATAAGGTGTTTGTATGGAAAGGCGTAAAAGCAGACGTGTCAGGGTCGGAAATATTTATGTCGGCGGTGATTCGGCGATAACCGTTCAGTCTATGCTTAACCGCCCCGCATCCGATATCGAAGGCAGCGTAAAGCAGGCTGTTGAGCTTGAAAAGGCGGGCTGTGAAATAATCAGAGCTGCAGTGCCTGATATGGCTGCCGTAAAGCTTATTGAAAAACTCAAAGAGAATCTGACTGTTCCCGTTGTTGCGGATATTCATTTTGACTACCGTCTTGCTCTTGCAAGTCTTGATGCAGGCGTTGATAAAATCAGAATTAATCCGGGAAACATCGGTTCGATGGACAGAGTCAGAGCAGTTGCATCTGCTTGTAAGGCAAAGCAGGTTCCCATCAGAATAGGCGTTAATTCGGGTTCACTTGAAAAAGAATTGCTTGCAGAATACGGTTCGCCCTCGGCAGAGGCACTTGCGCAGAGTGCAATGAACCATGTTGCGCTTCTTGAACAGTGCGACTTCAACGATATTATAATTTCAATCAAATCCTCAAATGTCAATATTATGACCGAGGCGTACCGACTTGTTGCCGGAAAATGCGATTATCCTCTGCATCTCGGAGTTACCGAAGCAGGAACTCACAATATGGCACTCATCAAGTCATCAATCGGCATCGGTTTACTTCTTCTTGACGGTATAGGTGACACAATCCGTGTTTCCATGACGGATGACCCCGTTAAGGAGGTTTCTGCCGCAAACGGCATTCTCAAGGCAATCGGACTTAAAACCGACTGCGTTGATATTGTTTCGTGTCCTACCTGCGGAAGAACAAAAATCGACCTTATTTCTCTTGCAAATGAGGTTGAAGAAAAGCTTTCGGGCTGCAAGAAAAACATAAAGGTTGCAGTTATGGGATGCGCCGTAAACGGTCCCGGAGAAGCCCGTGAAGCAGATATCGGAATTGCAGGCGGCGACGGCTGTGCTCTTATTTTCAAAAAGGGTGAAATTGTCTGCAAGGTTCCCGAAAATGAAGCTGTTGCAAAGCTTCTTGAAGAAATCGCAAAAATGTAAGAATAAGGGCAGAAAAAATCTGCCCTTTATTTGGTGATAAACATGAACGAAAACTCAATCCTGAATTTTATCGGTGAATATATAAATGCCGGACTGCGTGAAATTCTTTCGGGCGGTACGGTTGAACGCATTTTTCTTGATGAAGACACAATGAAGCTCGATATATCCGCAAGATTTGACAGATATGTCGAGGATATTTATATAATCAACGCACAGAATGAAATCAAGAATGCAATCGGAGTAAATAAGGTTATCATAAATCCTTATTTTCATTCTTCTGCATTTTCGGACAAGTGTGTTCCTCAGCTTGTGAGAGCAACGAAAGAAAACATTGCTGCCGCAAACGGTTTTCTTGAAAATGCAAAAATTGATTTCGGCGAAACCGTTATAACAATAACGGTTTTCAACGGTGCAGATATTCTTATTGATGCAGGCGCAAAGGAATTCCTTGCGAAATATATAAAAGAGCATTTTGATGTTATATGCGCTGTTGAGATAAAGGGTGAAAACACGGCAAAAATCGATTCGCCCGAATATATTCAGATGCAGGCTGAAACGGTAAAAATAGAAGTTCCCGTTGCGGCTGATGAAAAGAAACCGAAGAAACCCGAAAAGGAATATGAAGACCTTCCGATATCCCTGACTAATGCAAAGGTTATTTACGGAAGCAAAATCAAATCAAAGCCCGTTCCTTTGAAGGGCATTTCAATCGAAGACGGCAATGTCACGGTATGGGGCAGGGTATTCTCCCTTGATATGCGTGACACCCGTGACGGTAAGAGAAAGATAATCAATTTCAACATAACCGATAAGACAAGCTCATACACCGTCAAGATATTTGAAGCCGTTCAGAATTGCGAACAGCTTGTTGATAATATTTCCGACGGCAAGGTTGTTATGCTCAGAGGTCATGTTGAATATGACGACTATATAAAGACCTATTGCATAAAGGCAAATTCGGTTATGATAATCGAAGAAATCGAAGAAGGCGATACCGCCGAGGAAAAGCGTGTTGAGCTTCATATGCACAGCAATATGTCTGCAATGGACGGAATGACTGCCGCATCAAAGCTTGTTGCAAGAGCTGCGAAATGGGGACATAAGGCTGTTGCGATAACCGACCACGGCGTTGTTCAGGCATATCCCGAAGCGGCTGCGGCGGCAAAGAAAAACGGCATAAAGGTTATCTACGGCATGGAGGGTTACTATGTTGACGACTCCGTGAAGATTGTAACGGGTAATGCAGATATGCCCATAAGCGGAACATTCATCGTTTTCGATGTTGAAACAACGGGTCTTCGCACCGACAGAGTGCGCCTTACCGAAATCGGTGCTGTAAAATATGTTGACGGCGCCGAAAGAGGAAGATTCCAGACCTTTGTTGACCCCGAATGCCCCATCCCGAGAAAGATTACCGAGCTTACGGGCATTGATAACCGCATGGTTTCCGGTGCACCGAAAGAAGCAGAGGCTGTAAAGAAATTCTTTGAATTCTGCGGTGACGGCGTTCTCGTTGCTCATAATGCAACCTTTGATACCAATGTTTTAAGACACACCTGCCGAAGAAACGGCATAGAATATCACTTTACTCATATCGATACCCTTGTTATGGCGCAGAGTCTTATCGAGGGCATAAAGAATTATAAGCTTGATTCACTCTCAAAGTTTTTCAAGCTTCCCGATTTTGACCACCACAGAGCAGACGAGGATGCAGGTGCGCTTGCAGGAATTTTTGAAAAGCTTCTTGAACTCTGCAAGAGCAGGGGCGTTGAGAATGTCAACGAAATCAACGAAAAAATTCCTCTCAACATCAAAAGACTGCCCACCTACCACATTATTCTTCTTGCAAAGAATAAAGTAGGATTGAAGCATCTTTATCAGCTTATTTCAAAATCAAATCTAGAATATTACTACCGCCATCCGAGAATTCCGAAGAGCGAGCTTCTTGCCCACAAGGAAGGTCTTATCGTCGGCAGTGCCTGCGAAGCGGGTCAGCTTTATCAGGCGATATTTACGGGCAGACCCAAGGAAGATTTGCTCGGGCTCGCAAGCATTTATGATTATCTTGAAATCCAGCCCAACGGCAACAACGCATTCATGCTCCGTGAAGGAATGGTTGAGTCGGAGGAGGAACTTAACGAGATAAACAGAACGATAATCCACCTTGCGGACGAGCTTGGCATTCCCGTTGTTGCAACGGGTGACGTTCATTTCCTTGAAGAAACCGACAGCATTTTCAGAGAAATTCTTATGGCAGGTCAGGGCTTCAAGGATGCTTCACAGCAGGCTCCGCTATATCTTCGCACAACTCAGAATATGCTGAATGAATTTGCATATCTCGGCGAGGATACGGCGTATGAGGTTGTTGTTAAAAACCCCAATCTCATTGCGGATATGTGCGAGGAGATAAAGCCGATTCCCGACGGAACTTATCCGCCCAAAATCGAGGGCGCAGATGATGAACTGCGTAAAATCTGCAACGAAAGAATGGAAGCCTATTACGGCTCACCGCTTCCCGAATATATCAGAGAACGACTCGAAAAAGAGCTTGATTCAATCATCAAAAACGGTTTCGGCGTTCTTTATATCATTGCGCAGAAGCTTGTGTGGAACTCCATGGAAAACGGCTATTATGTCGGCTCGAGAGGTTCGGTCGGTTCGTCATTTGTTGCTTTTGCGGCAGGCATCTCCGAGGTTAATCCTCTTGTTCCTCACTATATCTGTGAGGATTGCAAACACAGCGAATTTTTCTATAAAGGCGAATACGGTTCAGGTTATGATATGCCGCCCAAGGATTGCCCCGTTTGCGGCAAACCCATGCACCGTGACGGTCACGATATTCCGTTTGAAACCTTCCTCGGTTTCTACGGCGATAAACAGCCCGATATCGACCTCAACTTCTCTGGCGAATATCAGTTCTATGCTCACAGATATACCGAAGAGCTTTTCGGTAAATCCCATGTTTTCAAGGCGGGAACAATCGGCACTCTTGCCGATAAAACCGCATTCGGATTTGTTAAAAAATGGATGGAAGAAAAGGGCATCACCGTTTCTCCCGCCGAGGTTGAACGCCTTGTTCAGGGCTGCGTCGGCGTTAAGAGAACAACGGGTCAGCATCCCGGCGGCATGGTTGTTGTTCCTGCCGATATGGATGCGGAGGATTTCACTCCCATTCAGCATCCTGCCGATGATGCCGATTCAATCCACAGAACAACCCATTTCGATTTCCATTCGCTTCATGATACAATTCTCAAGCTCGATAATCTCGGCCACGATGTTCCGACCCTTTATAAGCATCTCGAGGATATGACGGGTACGAATGTTATGCAGATTGATATCTGTGACCCGAAGCTTTATGAGCTTCTCACTTCTCCCGAACCGCTTGGAGTAACGGCAGAGGATATCGACTGCGAAACAGGAACCCTTTCGCTTCCCGAACTCGGAACGCCTTTTGTGCGTCAGATGCTCATGGAATCGAAACCGAAGAACTTTTCGGATATGCTTCAGGTATCGGGTCTTTCCCACGGCACCGATGTTTGGATAGGCAATGCGCAGGACCTTATCAAAAACGGAACCTGCACAATTTCCGAGGTTATCGGTACCCGTGACAACATCATGGTTTATCTTATCAACAAGGGTGTTGAAAAGGGCATGGCATTCAAAATCATGGAAATCGTCAGAAAGGGCAAGGCAACCTCGCTTCTGACCGATGAACATAAAAAGGAAATGCTTGACCACGGTGTTCCTCAGTGGTATCTCGATTCATGCATGAAAATCAAGTATATGTTCCCCAAGGCTCACGCCGCCGCTTATGTAAGCGCCGCAATGCGTCTTGCATGGTATAAGCTTTATAAACCTGTTGAATACTATGCAACATATATGACCGTGCGAGGTGAAGATATCGACACTGCGGCTGTTCTCAAGGGCAGGGCAGCTGTCAGGGAAAAGATGGACGAGATAAGCGAAAAAATGAAAACGAAACAGGCAACTGCAAAGGAAGAAGGCACCTTCACATCACTTCAGGTTATCAATGAAATGATGGCGAGAGGCGTTGAAATTCTTCCCATAGATATTTATAAATCCACTGCAAACAGATATATTATTGAGGACGGAAAAATCCGTCTGCCATTCTCAGCTATTGCAGGCTGCGGAGGCAGAGCTGCCGAGGGTCTTGAAAATGCAAGAAATGACGGCGGCGGAGAATTCCTCTCGATTGAAGATTTCCAGATGCGCTCGGGTGCATCAAAAACAATTATTGCGGCTCTTGAAGAAGGCGGAGCTTTTGACTCTCTCCCCAAATCAACACAGCTCAGCTTCTTTTATCTGAAACGACGGAGGCATCCATGAAGAAAAAAATACCTCTTCGACAGCGAGCGTGGTATAAGCTTGATAATGCGGCAAAGGTCTTTCCGGGGCAGAATTCTTCCTCGTGGTCCAATGTTTTCAGGCTTTCCGCAACGCTGACCGAAAAAATCAATCCCGAACTGCTTGAAAAAGCGGTCAGCATGGTTATGCCCCGTTTTCCCACCTTTGATGTAAGAATGCGTGCAGGCTTTTTCTGGCATTATCTTGAAAAAAATCCTTACGGCGCACCTCCTGTTCTGCCTGATATAGCAAACCCCTGTCAGCGATTCAAATGGAAAGAAAACAACGGCTATCTTTTCAAGGTTTATTATTATGAAAACCGTATTTCCGTTGAATTCTACCATTCGTTGACCGACGGCTTCGGAGGATCACGCTTTTTTATGACGCTTATTGCCGTCTATCTTCGTCTGACGGGCAAGGATATTCCCAACGGCGAGGCTGTTTTTGATATAAACGAAACACCCAAGCCCGGTGAAGCTGAGGATTCATATTCCGGAAACTGCAACTCAAAGGCAAAAGCCAAAAGAATGCAGAAGTTTGCCTATCATTTCAGAGGTGAACGCCTTCCAAAGCATTTTCTGAATGTTACAACGGGCTATATTCCCGTTTCCGTCGTAAAAGAAAAAGCAAAAGAGTATAATGTTACCGTAACCGAATATCTTGCGGCAATTCTTCTTTTCACGATGTATAATCTGCAAAAGCAGGAAAACAGAAGAAAAGAAAAACCCGTCGGAATTCAGATTCCCGTAAATCTCAGAAGCTTTTTCGGCAGTCAGACCCTTCGCAATTTTATGCTCTGCTACACCTTTCAGATTGACCCGAATATGGGTGAATACACGCTGCCGGAAATCATAAAGCAGCTTTCGCTCTATCTTCGTTTTGTCAATAACGAAAAAGAGCTTCAGGCGATGATGAAGGGCAATATGGGGATTGAAAAAAACCCCCTGATGAGAATTGTTCCGTCTGTGCTCAAGGATTTCGGTGTCAATGTTGTTTATAAAATTGCGGGCGAAAAGCAGACAAGCTGTCTTATAACAAATGTTGGTGTCATGAAAGCACCTGCCGAAATGGAGCCTTATATCGAAAAGCTCTGTCTTATCACGGGTCCTGCCATGATTAACGGTGCAAGATGCGGAGTGCTGTCATATAAAGATACTCTTGCATTCAATTTTTCAAACATCTATAAAGACCCCGTGATTCAGAGAGAGTTTTTCACAACCCTCATAAAACTCGGCATACCCGTTAAAATCGAGAGCAACCGACACCTTATCAAAGGAGGCGAGCGCTGATGTCATATTGCGTAAACTGCGGAGTGGAGCTTGAAAAAGGCTGTCCCGAATGTCCTCTTTGCGACACTCCCGTTATCAATCCGAAAGAAAAACCGATTGAAAACAATAAGTTTGTTTATCCCGAAACGATAAATATCCCGAAGTCGCTGAGTAACAAATACTGGGTTTTCCTTATATCCATGATAATGCTTATTCCGAATCTCGTTATGCTTATAATGAACGCGTTGTTTTTTGGAAATCACATTATCCCCTATATTTCGGGCGGATTTTTTGTTGCATGGATATGGTTTCTTTTCCCGTTTTTATGGAAAAAAGTCATGCCTATGCTACTGCTTGCAATAGATGCTCTTGCACTTCTGACATATCTTTACACGTTCAGAATTTTCGGTGATGATTCGGGCTGGTTTGCTCTCGTTGCAATGCCCGTTGTGATAACAATGTGGGCGCTCGGCAACGGATTCATTATTCTTTTCAAAAAATCAAAAAGAAAATCAATAAGAACAGCCGCCGTGCTCGGTGCAATAAATATAATGAGTTTTGTTATAGAAATATGTCTTAATATGTTCTATTTCGGCAGACTGCAGATACCCGTTTCGCTGATTGTGACGGCGTGCTGTTTGTCGCTGATGATATTCTTTATCGTTCTTGCAAAAAGCAAAAGACTCAATGCATGGGTCAGCAGAAAATTTTTCATGTAAACCTGAAAGGAAGTATACAGTATGAAAAAAGTAACAGCAGCCATTCTCGGTCTGGCAGGTGCAGCGGCAGCCGCAACGGCAGTAAAAGCAGCCCGTTATGTACCCGAGAAAAAGGATTACGGTGTACCTGAGGAAGAAAAGGTTGATGCACAGAGATGTTACGAGCATCTTTCAAAGGCAATTTCTATTCCGACAATAAGCTATCCCGATAAATCGAAGATTGATTTTTCGCAGTTTGATAAATTTCACGCATTCCTTGAGGAAGCATTTCCTCTCATCCATAAGAATCTCAAAAAAGAGGTTATCCAGGAAGCAAGCCTTATTTATCATTGGAAGGGAACAAGAGATGACCTTGACCCCATTGCTCTGCTTGCCCATCAGGATGTTGTTCCCATTTCGGAAGGAACAGAGCAAGATTGGACCTATGACCCGTTCAGCGGTCATAACGATGGCGAATTCATCTGGGGCAGAGGCGCTCTTGATATGAAAAACCACCTTATCGGCGTTATGGATGCGGTTGAAACTCTCCTTGAAGAAGGCTTTCAGCCTGAAAGAGATGTTTATCTTCTTTTCGGTCAGGACGAAGAAGTTGTTGCTTCCGAAGACGGCGGCGCAAAGAATATAATGCGCACTCTCAAAGAAAGAGGAATTCATCTCGATTGTGTTCTTGACGAAGGAGGAGCAATTCTTCCCGTAAATATCAAAGGTCTTATCAACGATAAAGAGCTTGTCGGTATCGGTATTGCAGAAAAGGGTTACACCGATATTGAAATCACCGTCAACTCAAAGGGCGG
>JAZSAH010000160.1:0-3379 GCA_045601745.1 Acutalibacteraceae bacterium | reverse complement strand
GCATTGGCAACCGTAATTTCACAGGGATTAAGCTTCATTACAGCACTTGCATATCTGTACATAAAAAAAGAAAGCTTCGGATTCGACTTCAGGCCTGCCTCCTTCAAAATCGACCCTCAGGCATTCAAAAAGCTGGTAGCTCTCGGTGTACCCATGGCAATTCAATCCGCCGCCATCAACCTTTCAAAGATTGTCCTTACATCGTGGATTAATCTTTACGGCGTCGTCTTTTCAGCACTTTCTGGTCTCTACAACAAAATCAATATGATGATAGGCATTGTTTCTCAGTCATTCACCACCGCCGGCAGCACAATGGTTGGCCAGAGCCTCGGCGCAAAAAAATATGACCGTGTGCCCAAAATTATGAAAGTCGTTTTCTTCAGCAGTGTCCTTATCTCCACAGTTCTTGCCGTTGCATTATTTTTCTTCTCCGAGCCTATATTCAGAATGTTCACAGGCGATGAGGAAGTGCTCGCCATAGCTTCCATAGTTGTTGTTCCGGCAATTCTCAATATGTACGGCTCCGCTACCCGTTCTATGAGCTTTTCCCTTATGAATGGTTCAGGTAATGCAAAACTCAATTTCGCCGTTGCTATAATTGACGGTATGATAAGCCGTATAGGCATCTCGGCTTTGCTTGGATTTGCGGTCGGAATGGGTTGCCAGGGCTTCTGGTACGGCGACGCCCTCGCAGGGTTTATGCCCTTGGTTATCGGTCTCGTCTTCTTCTGGTCGGGCAGATGGAAAAAGGATAAATCCGAATAATCTGCCCACAGTTTTGCTGACGGATATTTTGTCAATCAGTTCGTTCGGGAGTTTGGGCAGAGCTTGAATAAAATCGGAAAATAAAAATTTGTGGTGATGTTAACATGGTAAGAGAAATTTATAGCAGTGAATTAAATAAACTTTTAGAGCTGTACTTACATTTACACGAGAAAGAAATACCGGATACAACTGAACACCTGAGCAAAATATGGGACACTATTACTCAAGATAAAAATCACCACATTATTGTAAATGAAGCAGATGGCAAAATCGTTTCTTCTTGTGTCTGTGTAATTATACCTAATTTAACAAGAAATATCAGACCATATGCATTTATAGAAAATGTTGTTACGCATAAAGATTATCGTGGCAGAGGATATGCAACACAATGTCTGAATTACGCAAAAGAAATAGCAATTAAAGATAATTGTTACAAAATGATATTGCCTACAGGTTCTAAAGATGATAATACTTTGAGGTTCTATGCTAATGCAGGCTATAACTGTTCGGATAAAACAGCCTTTATTCAATGGCTTGAATAATGCAACAAATCATAAAACAAAGCATAAGAAAAACCCCGAAAACCGTGATGGTTTCGGGGTTTTTGATTGTTTTGAAATAATACGGATTATCTCTTTGAGAACTTGAGGGTGTCCTCAATTATCTTATTTTTACTTGTCATAACCTGCCGTAATCTGTAAAATCGCTCAGTTTGACGTTGACAAACGGTCAAAAAGTCAATAAAAAGGCATTTGCCGTAACTTGCCGCAGTTTGTAACCGACCCACAAAAAGTTCAAATATCCTGACTTGTTGACAAAATATTGACATTTTTGAGGGCAAAACATTGTATGCCATTTGAATATAACACCGCACAAAAACCAAATCAAAAAATCAGTCTTGAAAATATTAAGTTAATCGAATATGATATAGTAAACTGATAGAGGATTTTACATTATGAATTTATTTGAACTGTTTTGCCTGATATATTTTGCACTTGATTCCGAATGGGATAAAACACCAAACGAGGAACTTGGAAATTATCTGAGCGACGCCAATCCGTTTTTGTTTGCGGATATCGGTTCTGCCGTCAGCGATTGTTACACTTCATTTTGTGATTTTATCGGCAAAAAACAAATTACAACCGAAAACAGCTTTGCTGTTGCCAAGAGCTATGTTGAAAGCTTAAACATCAAATCAGTTTCTTCTGCGTTTGAATGCATAAGCGAAGACGATTGGATTAAGGCTGCAAATAAATATTTATCCCAACCGCATAAGGGTGACAATTTATGATTTCAAACTACACTGACAAAGCATATCTCACGCTCTACAATATAGTTGACAGGTATTATGACGAAGATAAAAACGATTGGATTGCATCTTTGGCAAGCGATATGTGTCCGTATATTTTTGCGGACAGCAAGTCTGCCGACCCTGCAACATACGAAGATTTTTCCGATTGTTTTAATCTATGTTTTGCCGAAACCCAAAAAGAAAATATCGCAACAGCTTTTGCAGCGTCAATAAAATTTCTTGAAATGTATCGAGATGAGTTTGGCTTTGATATAGATGAGTATATCAAAAAGTTATCATTCGATATATATAAAACAGAGTTCGAGAAGGTTTGATGTATGAGAAATTCAGTTTTCAACATCTCAAAAGATAAAGCAGATAAAATCAAATCGGAGATGAAAGATAAATCTTTTATTGCCGAAATTGACGGAGATAAAATCAACTGTTGGGAAGATTATTGGGCAGCAATGGCAAGGTCGTTTTCATTCCCCGAACTCCCTGCATATATGAAACCCGATTATCACAGCTATTACGATATTATGACAGACTTGAGCTGGATTGATACCGACAGCATCATATTAATAATCAACAAATTCACTCTCTTTTTGAAAGGTGAACGCACCTTGAAAGATGACATAATAAGAGATTTTAAGGATTATCTTTTGCCTTTTTGGGAGGAAGAAGTTGAACAAACTGTTGTTGGCGGAAAGAAAAAATCTTTTTGTGTATATTTGGTTGATTCGGAGTGGCACATAATGCAAAACGATTGGAGACTCTTGAATCAGCAAGAGTATTTGATGAACGCAAAACTTAAAAAGATGCAATACACCAAGCCGTCAGAAAAGTGGGATCATGACCATTGTGCCTTTTGCTGGGATAAATTCAGCGAGAACGACGAAGATTTGCAGCAAGGCTATTGCACACCCGACCAAAAGTATTGGATATGTGAAGACTGCTTTAATGATTTCAAAGAAATGTTCGGATTTAAAGTCGAATAAGTTATCAAAATATTATGAGGCTGCTTGCATAGCAGCCTCATTTTGCAGTTCAACACTTCTGATTTTTGCGTAATTTGACTTGATTAATATAACCAACACTTTTTATAACTCCGAAATTCTGATTTTTGCAACCGTTATTTTATAGATTGATTCGTAACACGGAGGATTGTTGACGTAGTAAAGAGTTGTTCCGTCCTCCGAGAAAAACAGCGACGGACTGTACCCACATCTTTCATAAGGGTCAAGCGAATACGGAATAGGGTTATCAATCGGAGCAAAGGTTTTGCCGTAATCAAAGCTGATGAACATATCCGTTCCCGTGTCG
>JAZSAH010000159.1:0-10291 GCA_045601745.1 Acutalibacteraceae bacterium | reverse complement strand
GAAACGGGAACTTCGCCGAGGTCATAGAGGAATTTATACCAGAATCTTGAATAGATAAGGTGTCTTGTAACGTGTTCCATGCCGCCGTTATACCAATCAACGGGCATCCAATACTTAAGCTTATCCTTATCTGCAAATGTTTCGGTGTTGTGGGGGTCGATGTAGCGAAGGAAATACCATGATGAGCCTGCCCACTGAGGCATGGTGTCGGTTTCTCTCTTTGCTGCCGCACCGCACTTGGGGCAGGTGCAGTTTACGAATGACTCAATCTTTGCAAGAGGGCTTTCGCCGTCTGTGCCGGGTTCAAAATTCTCAACATCGGGAAGCTCGAGAGGAAGCTCGTTAAAGGGAACGGGAACGATTCCGCAATGGGGACAGTGAACGATGGGAATGGGTTCGCCCCAGTATCTCTGACGGTTGAATGCCCAGTCGTTCATCTTATACTGAACACCCTTTTCGCCGATACCCTTTTCCTGAAGGAATTCAGCCATCTTTTCAATGGAATCCTTCTTGTTGGTCATGCCGTTGAGGAAGCCCGAGTTAACCATTTCGCCGTCGCCCGTATAAGCTTCAACGTTGATGTCGCCGCCCTTGATAACCTCAATGATATCAATGCCGAACTTTGTTGCAAACTCATAGTCACGCTGGTCATGTGCGGGAACAGCCATGATAGCACCCGTACCGTAGCCCATCATAACATAGTCGGAAATATAGATGGGAACTTCCTTGCCGTTGACGGGATTTGTTGCGGTGAAGCCGCTGAGCTTGACGCCCGTCTTTTCCTTGACAAGCTGAGTTCTTTCAAAAGCAGACTTCTTGCTGCACATATCTCTGTAAGCCTCAACCTCATCCATGTTGCCTATCATTGAAGCATATTTATCAATGAGGGGATGCTCAGGTGCCATTACCATGAAGGTAACGCCGAAAAGAGTGTCGGGGCGTGTTGTATAAATCTTAAGCATTTCATCGGTGCCGTTAACGCAGAAATTAACGAATGCACCCGTTGACTTGCCTATCCAGTTTTCCTGCTGGAGCTTTATGTTGGGAAGATAATCAACTTCCTTAAGACCTTCAAGAAGCTTGTCGGCATACTCTGTTATGCGGAGATACCATACATCCTTTGACTTCTGAACGATATCGCTGTGACAGATATCGCACTTGCCGCCCTGTGAGTCCTCATTTGAAAGAACAACCTTGCAGTGGGGGCAGTAGTTAACGAGGGTCTTATCTCTGAAAACGAGATTATGCTCAAACATCTTGAGGAAAATCCACTGTGTCCACTTATAGTAATCCTTCTGGGTGGTGTCGATAACCTTTGACCAATCAAATGAAAAACCTACTCTGCGGAGCTGGCTTGTGAATTTTTCGATGTTGTTATCGGTTACTATTCTGGGATGAGTGTTTGTTTTGATAGCATAGTTTTCGGTGGGAAGACCGTATGCATCAAAACCGATGGGGAAAAGAACATTGTAGCCTTCGAGTCTTCTCTTTCTCGAAACAACTTCAAGTCCCGAATATGCCTTTATGTGGCCGACGTGCATACCTGCACCCGAGGGATAGGGGAATTCAACAAGAGCATAGAATTTCTTTTTGGAATAATCCTCCGAGCATTCAAAGGTCTTGTTTTTATCCCATATATCCTGCCACTTTTTTTCTACGTTTTTAAAATCGTACTGTGCCATTATATTTTAGCTTCCTTTCAAATCAACCTTTTATAATAAATGATTTGGCTTCGCCATGAATTGACTTCCGCCATGATTTTTCGCTTTGCTCCATGATTTGAATCAGTTCATAATTCATTAATTCACGAAGTGCAAATCATGCAATTTAATTGCAATTCATGATAAATCAATTCATGCCGCAAGGCAATTCATCCTCTTAATCTTCCGTCAGCACATCGCTCAGGTCAACAACGCTTGCATCTGCCCAGAGGCGTACAAGATTATAATAATCTCTGTTTTCCTGAGTGAAAACATGAAGAATAACCGTGCCGTAGTCAAGAAGAATCCAGCCCGTTGCCCTGCCCTCGATATGCTCGGGGTCAACGCCGAAACGCTGTTTGATTTCATACTCAACATCATCGGCAAGCGATTTTGCATGGGTGTTTGATGTGCCCGAAGCGATAACAAAATAGTCGGAAACTATCGTCACTTCCTCGGTCTTTATGGCGGTTATATCAATCGCCTTTTTCTCGTCAAGCACCTTTGCTATTTCTTTTACAAGTACATTTGATTCCATATATTTATCCTTTCAAAAGGGTTTGGAAATTGATTATCATATCGTTATAGCATTCCACGGTTGCGGGATGAATCGGCAGATTTTTCGATGCCAATTTATTCACCGTGTAGCGTGAGGTATAGAGTATCGCATCCTCAAGGCTTTTATCCGCAAGCTTTCTGACAACGCCCACATCGGGATAATCTCTGTCGGCAGAAATAAAATCCGCAACATAAACGATTTTTTCGAGAAGCGTCATGCCCGCTTTTCCCGTTGTGTGCCATCTGACGGCACCGAGAATTTCTTCATCGGTAACAATGCCGTTTGCCCTCAGATACGACGCACCCGATATCTGATGCCACACCTTCGGATTGGAAATGTCAACAGATGTCAGCTTTTCACCGCTTTTTTCGATATAACCGAAATGACTGTCGGCATCCGCATTCTTCATCACATCGTGCATAAGACCTGCAATGCGTGCCTTTACGGGGTCTGCACCGTATTTTTCCGCAAGTGCCTGCGCACATTCGCTCACGCACTCGCTGTGGTAAATTCTGAAGTCATCGAGCTTTTCCGCAAGGATTTTGCGGTAATCCGAAAGACCGTCGTCATAAAGACCTTTTTCTTTGATATATTCCAGCACCTTCGGATTCAGAAATCCCGAAGTGCCGTTTTTTGCGATTTCAACCCTTATCTGCGTTGAGCTGACCTCAAGAGGCTCTGTTTCAAGAAAGATAATTCTTTCTCTCTGCACGGGAGTGAAAACGGATAAATCCGCCGTGAAGCCCTTTTCCCTTGACGCCGCACAGATTTTTGCGAGAGTCAGAATTTCTTCCCAGCAATACCACCGTGTGAAAGAGCTGAGCATATCGGAGCCGATAATAAAGCAAAGCTCTGAATCGGGATATATTTTTTTCAGCTCACGCAGGGTTTCGACCGTGTAGCTTTTATTTCCCCGGTCAAGCTCGATTGATGAAACTTCAAAAATCTCATCCTCAAAAGCAAGACGGCACATTTCCATGCGCTCATCTCCGCCGGCAAGCTTTCCGGGCATTTTATGAGGCGGTATGCAGGAGGGAATTATCAATATTTTTTCCGCACCGATTTTTTCAGCCGCCTCTTTTGCAAGGCGCACATGACCGGTATGCGGAGGATTGAAGGTCCCTCCGAAAACGCCGATTACAGTTTTTCCGTCACTCATTATTTGATGTTGACCTTTGTATTCATAAGCTTTGCGGTTGCAAAGAAAAGACCTGCCGCCGCAACAACGTTGAAGATTGTTCCCGCAAGACCGAAGCTTAAACCGAGGGGATCAGCCATTGTGGATTCCGTGCTGTAGAAAATTCCTTCGCCCGTAAGAACGATTGAAAGAGGAACATACTGCGAAAGAAGAACATCGACAACCTGCATGACGATGAACACAGCGAAGAATACAACAACCGGTGCAAATCCGCCGAGCTTCTGCATAACTCTTGTGTTGGCGAGTGTGATTGCAAAATAAAGCTGAGCAATGAGAACAATGATTCTCAGGAAAAGAATGAATGCAATGAGTGCTATCGCAAGCTTGATTGTGTCGCCCGAAGGAAGACCTTCAAACATCGAAAGCATCATCTGGAGAGCGAATTTCACATCCTCTCCTATCATCGCCGTTGAATAGAGATAAACGCCCATGAAAATGCCGATTGCAACAGCATAGCTCAGAAGCATCCAGCAGAAGGATGTTATTGTTTTCGCCGCAAGAAGCTGTCCGCTTGTTACGGGAAGAGTGAAGCTCAGATAGCCCTGACCGCCGAAAAGGGTCTTTCTGAAATTCTGGACAACGCTTACAAATGTCATGACAATTGCAAGAAGTCCCGTTGCGATAAGAACAACGGTTGCAAGTGCGCTGAGCCATGTTATTTTAACAACAAATGCCGCCATCATAACAAGAATTGCCGCAGCTGCAACAACATAAATCATTCCGATTGTGTGGATATTCGCCTTGAATTCGTTCTTAATTAACTTGCCAAGCATTTGCGAACACCTCCTTGAATAAATCTTCAACTGTTCTGCCCGAAGCAGTAATCTGATCAACCGTTGCCTTAACGAGAACCTGACCCCTGCCTATCATAAGCACGGAGTTGAAAATCTTTTCAACATCGTAGATAAGGTGGGTGGAGATAAGAATCGTTGAGCCTGCGGGATGATTTTTCATGATTGTGTCAAGAATAAATGCTCTTGCGGCAGGGTCAACACCGCCGAGAGGTTCGTCAAGAACATAGAGGCTCGCATTTCTGCACATAACGAGAATGAGCTGGAGCTTTTCCTGCATACCCTTTGACATGGTTTTGATTTTCTGCTTGGGGGGAAGCTGGAAAACATCGAGCATCTGATAGGCTTTTTCTTTGTTGAAATCCTTATAGAAATCAGCCATAAATTCAATTGCATCCCTGCAGCGCATCCAGTCTGCAAGATAGGTTTTTTCGGGAAGGTATGCAACCTTCGCCTTTGTTACAACGCCGGGTTCATCGCCGTCGATGAGAACTTCACCCGAATAGTCATGGATAAGACCTGTGAGAATTTTGAGAAGCGAGGTTTTGCCGCTTCCGTTGGGACCGAGCAAGCCGATAATCTGACCGCCTTCAAAGCTGAACGAAACGTTCTTGAGCACCTGATGGCTGCCGTAAGACTTGCTGAGATTATTTACTGAAATAATTTCGGACATCTTTTTTCCTCCCGTAAATTTTTGTTTTACAAATTAATATGCCGCAAAAGAAATCAGGACATACCATAATAGCATACATTATAACACTATTTATTATAAAATAAAAGACCTCTTTTACGATTTTTTTGACTAAAAATTAAAGAATTGTAAATTATTGCAAAAAAGCTGCCCCGCCGAAGCGAAGCAGCCGTTTTTGTTATCATCAGAACGCTTTGAAAATCTGGGAAACTGTTCTGTTCATTCCGAAAAGGTTCTTGAAGAAGGAGATAATCTTCTGGAAGAAGCCTGCGTTGACTGAAACATTTTCAAGGTCGCCGATTTCGGTGCCGTATTCATTTTCAAGAACGGTATCCGTTGCCTTGTCAACAAGCTTGACAGCCACGGTCTTTGTTCCGCTTTCAAAAGTGATATCGAATGTTTCGCCCTCGCCCCTCTTCACGCCGTCAACATACCAGCAGATTGCGGTGTTTTCGGGAAGATTGTTCACAACGGCGGTGAGTCTGAGGGTTTCACCGTAGTTGATTGTTTTTGAACCCGTGTTATTCTTGATTGCAACCGTTGCGGAGCATACATAGGTTGCCTGAACAGTCATATCCGTTGCAGGCATTGTTGAGGGAAGATTCTTCCAGCCTGTGAATCTGTAGCCCTTTCTGACGGGTGATTCCGGTGCATTGACCTTTGAGCCGTAAACCTGAGTTATGGCTTCAACCGCCGAGCCGCCCTTTGTGTCAAAGGTTATCGTCACGAGCTTTCTGTCAAGATAAACATCGAGAACAAGCGAGCCGTCTGCGGCGATTGTTCCGCTTGTGACATTGTTCTTCACCTTGCTGAGTTCAAATCCTTCGGGAATGCTGTAGACCGCATTGACAACGGCACCCGTTTCGCCTGCAAGGGTTGAGGTCTGCTTCGAATAATTGCCGTCGGCACCCATTGTGTGGATATTGACGGTATATTTTGTGTCGGAAGCAGGCTTCCACTTTGCTTCGAAGGTGCAGCCGCCGACAGTTGTCATTGCTCCGACAACCTCATTCCAGCCGTCGAAGATATAACCTGCTCTTACGGGGTCTGCAGGAGCAGCTATCTGTTCATTGAATACTGTTGCAACTCTTATTTCGGCGGAGCCGTCTGCAAATTTACCGCCGTTTGCCTTGAACAAGGCATCATAGGTGTTTGCCTGCCATTTTGCCTTGATTGCAACATCGTTTGCAGGCATTGCTTCGGGCATTCCTTCCCAGCCTGCAAAGGTATAGCCTTCTCTTACGGGAGCTTCGGGAGCAGCGATTTCTGTGCCGAATTCAGCCTTAACGGTCTTTTCGGTTGTGTCATCGCCGAATTTGCCGCCTTCCGCATTAAAGACTGCATTATATGTTCTGAGAGTCCATTTTGCCGTGATTATGATGCTTGCGGCAGGCATGGTTGAGGGAATGCTCATATCCCAGCCTGCGAAGGTATAACCCTCTTTTTCGGGGTCTGCAGGAGTTCTGAGGGTTGTTCCGTAAAGCTGTGTTATTGCAGGAACAGCCGAACCGCCGTCGGTATCGAAGGTGATTGTGACGGTCTTTCTGTCAAGATAAACATCAAGAACAAGTGAGCCGTCTGCGGCAACAACGCCGCTTGTTACGCTGCTCTTATTAACAACGAAGCCTTCGCCTACGGTATATTTTGCGAAAACGGTTGAATCGGTTTCTGCCGTGAAATAAGCCGCCGATGTGACATATCTGCCGTCAAGACCCATTGTGTGGGTGTTAACGGTATATTTTGTGTTGCCTGCAGGATTCCACTTTGCAACGAATGTTACATCTTTTGCAGGCATTTTCATGTTCTGCTTATAGCCTTCCCAGCCTGCGAAAACATAGCCTTCTCTCACGGGATCTTCGGGAAGTCTGACAGCCGCATTATAGGTTACGGAATTCACTCTCTTGTCGGACATCGTGCCGTCTGCAAGAGCTACCTTACCGCCGTTTGCATCAAAGACTGCATTATATTTATTGAGTGTTTTTCTTGCGCTGAACACAAGATTTTCGGCAGGCATTGTTGCAGGAATCTCCTTATCCCAACCGATGAAAGACGAGCCTTCGCTGACCTTGACCTCGGGCACTTCGATTTTTGCGCCGTAGGGATATTCAACAACGAGGTCTGCGTTGCCTTCAAGACCCGTGTTCTTGAATGTGACGGTATAAACATTGACTGTCCATACAGCCTTGAAGGTTACATCCTCTGCAGGGAAATTGCTTACATAGCCTTCCCACTCCTTGAAGCTGTGGCCTGTTTTTTCTGTTTCGGCATCAACAACGATATCTGCGCCGTAGAGACCTCTGAGAGGTTCGATTGCGGTACCGCCGTCGGTATCAAAGGCAACCGTTACGGTCTTTCTGTCAAGATAAACTTCAAGAGCGAGAGATCCGTCAGCCTTGATTTCTCCGCTGAGAACGCTCTTTTCCGCGTTGAACTCAAAGCCTTCGGGAACTGTGTATTCCGTGCTGACCTGAGTGCCTGTTTCGCCTGCCTTGACTTTTGAAGACGAAGAATAGCTTCCGTCTGTATTCATTGTGTAAACAATAACTTTATACTGTGTATCCTTTGCGTTAACCCATGTTGCGGTGAAAACAAGGTCTTCTGCAGGCATTGTTCCGGGAACTTCCTTATCCCAGCCTGCAAAGGTATAGCCTTCTTTTTCGGGATTTTCGGGAGCGTTGATTTCTGCGCCGTATTCATAGGTGTCAACTGTTTCTTCGCCGTCAACAACCCATGTTACGGTGTATTCGTTGATTATCCATGAAGCGGTGAAGGTCTTTTCCGCACCGTTTTCGCCGAGGTCGGGCATAACTGCAGGAATTTCTTCATCCCAGCCGTCAAAGGAATAACCTTCCTTTTCGGGGTCTGCAGGGATTTCGATTTCCGCACCGTATTCTGCGGTAATATCGCCGATTGCATTTCCGCCGTCGGTATCAAACTTGAGGGTATAGCTTTCGATATCCCATGCTGCGGTAACGGTTATGTCTTCCGCAGGCATTGTTTCCGCAAGACCTGTCCATTCTCTGAAAATATAGCCTTCCTTGACGGGAGTTTCGGGTGCTGACAGAGTTGCTCCGAAATAAAACTTTTCGGTTGATGTTTCTCCGTCGATATCAACTGTTAAATCATACTGATTTCTCGAATAGTAAACAGAAAGAACGAGAGAACCGTCTGACGATGCAACTCCTTCAAGAACGCTCTTTTCGGTATCAAGAGTGAAGCCTTCCTTTTCTTCGGGAGTAACGGAAACCGCCGTGTCGGAGGTTGCGCTCTTTGTTTCGGAAACGGGCTCGCCGTATTCACCGTCTGTTCCCATTGTATAAACATTGACGGTGTAGTTTACGGTATCGGCAACATAAACCGCTGTATATGTTGCGCCTTCAACACCCATAGCTGTCAGCTCGGGAGTCCATTCCTTGAAGATATAGCCTTCTTTTACGGGAACTTCGGGAGCAACGGGTGTTTCGCCGAATTTTGTTGCAACGGTCTTTGAAGCCGTGCCGTCTTCAAATGCGCCTTCGCCTGCATCAAACACGGCGTCATATTCGTTTGCTGTCCACTGAGCTGTGGCTGTTATGTTGCCCGAAGGCATTGTTTCGGGGATATTCTTATCCCAGCCTGCGAAAGTATAACCTTCCTTTTCGGGGTCTGCAGGCATTATGATTGTTTCGCCGAATTCGTAGGTTTCAACGGTTTCTTCGCCGTCAACAACCCATGTCAGGGTGTATTCCCTTACATTCCACAAAGCAACGAAGGTTTTTACCGCACCGTTTTCGCCTATATCGGGCATGGTTGCGGGAATTTCTTCGTTCCAGCAGTCAAAGGTAAAGCCTCTCTTTTCGGGATTTGCAGGGATTGTAACGGGTTCACCGTATTCGACGGTTATATCGGGAATTTCGTTTCCGCCGTCGGTATCAAATCTGAGGGTATAGCTTTCGATATTCCATGCTGCGGTAACGGTTATGTTTTCTGCAGGCATTGTTTCAACAAGACCCGACCATTCTCTGAATTCATGACCTGTCTTTACGGGGCTTTCGATAAGCTCGATTTTTTCGCCGAAATCATAGGCAACCTCGGTAAGCTCTCCGTCGATATCCCATGTGAGGATATATTCATTTACCGTAAATACTGCATAATATCTGATAACAACGCCTTCTTCGGGAGCAGGCATTGTTTCGGGAAGCTCTGCCGCTTCGCCGTTTTCCGTCAGCGACCAATAGCTGAAAGTATAGCCTTCTTTTTCGGGCGATTCGGGAATTGTGAATTCATCACCCTCTGCGAGATTATAGAAATCATAGAGAACGCCTTCGGAATAATATTCAACGTTCCTTTCGGTATCTGTCCATGTTGCGTTGAAGATTAAATTCTCTGCCGTCATGACTGAAGGAATTTCTTTATCCCAGCCTGTGAAATCAAAACCGAATCTTTCGGGGGCATCGGGTACGATAACGGCATCGCCGTAGCTGACGGTGATAACGGTTTCTTCACTGCCGTCTGCAAATTTACCGCCGTCTGCTTTGAATGTTACGGTATACTGATTGATTTCCCACACTGCCGTGAACTCATCATCTTCAAGGGGGAAGACTTCGGGAACTGCAGGTTCCCAGCCTTTGAATGAAAAGCCGACAAGAACGGGTTCTTCGGGAACGGAAACTTCTGCGCCGTAAAGACCGCTTACGGTTACAGCTTCGGCTCCGTCAGCGGAACAGAACGACAGGGTTACTGTTTTTCTGTCAATATAAACATCGAGAACAAGAGAGCCGTCGGGAGCGATTTCGCCCGAGATAACGCTCTTTTCATCATTGAAAACAAAGCCGTCACCAACAGTATATTCCGCATAAACGGTTTCTCCCGTTGTTCCTTCATAATCCTTTGTTTCGGTTTCGTATTCGCCGTCTGCATTCATTGTGTGGATATTAACGGTATATTTTGTGTCCGATGAGGCTGTCCATGAGCCCTTGAACTCCATATCCTCAGCAGGCATAACGGAGGGGATTTCTTTATCCCAGCCTGCGAATTCATAGCCTGCTTTTTCGGGAGCTGCAGGAGCTTCAACAGCCGAGCCGTAAAGCTGAGTTATTGACTCAACATCCGAACCGCCATCGGTATCAAAGGTGAGGGTTACTGTTTTTCTGTCAATATAAACATCAAGAACAAGAGAGCCGTCAGCGGCAATTTCACCTTCCGCAACGCTCTTTCCGGCATTGAAAACAAAGCCTTCTTCAACGGTGAAATCATTTTCAACGTTTACGATATCACCTGTTGTGCCTTCACGGATTTCGGTTTCGGTTTCATATTCACCGTCGGTATTCATCGTGTGGATATTGACGGTATAGTCGGTATCATCCGCATAAG
>JAZSAH010000158.1:0-28255 GCA_045601745.1 Acutalibacteraceae bacterium | reverse complement strand
AATCTTGACCCCGAAACCCAGGCAGGTCTTATCAAAAAAGCAGACTACTATCATTATCAGATTCAGCAGAGAGCAGACAAGATTCTCAACAACGCCATCGATGACGGTGTACGCATCATGATTGTTGCAGGCTACAATATCCAGAGAACACCTCTTGTTGAAAACATGGATAACAACAGCGATGCAACCGTTGACACAAAATATGCTTCCGCCGGTGCAACCGTTGCTCTCCTTGGCGAAACCCTCGGCGATGACTATAAGCAGGCTTGCACAGACTGCGGTCACAACCATCTTTCACCCGACGGCGTTATCGATGCTTCAACCTGCATTCTTCCCGAACATACATGGTTCATCAAGGATATGCTCCATTCAAATGCGCATGACGGCATCATGGAAATGTATTATTGGTTTATGTATACCGATGAATACTATGATGTATGGTCAAATCCCTTGTATACACAGTTCCTTCAGAACGATAAGCCCAATCTCCGCATGATTCCCATGGGCAACTTTGCGGAAGGCGAAAAGGCTCCCGAATTTGAAGAAGGCGATTCATACTACAACAAGTTTGAAAAGTATGTTCTTCCCGTAACGGATAAGGTATTCTCATTCCTTGATAAATGCAGAGAATTTGTCGGACTGTCATAAAAAACTCATAATTCACAAAAAATCATAAAAAATAATCGGGGAACGGTTTGTTCTCCGATTATTTTTTGTGGTGATTGAATGTATTCACGGATAAAGCTTTCCGCAAGATTAGCTCTGAACGGCTCATATCTGAAAACGCTTCCGCTTCTGACGCTGATAATTTTCGCCTCATTTGTTTTTATGCTCAGCAATCCGATTTTCAATATGTTTGTCGGTATAAAATATTATTCCGTCATTTTTGCGGTTATATCTTTTGCCGTTCTGATAATGATTGTTTCGCCTGCGAGACTTCGGCTTGAAACAAAACATTTTATGCTTGCAAGAGGAATGAAAAATATAAAAATAAGAACGGGGCTTTCCGGTTTTGGAAAATCCCTGGTTTTTTATCCCCTGCTTTTTTGTCTGAAAATATTCTGGCTTGCCGTTTTTGAAACGGTGCCCGTTTCATCGGCAGTGTTATTTTATTTTTACCTGAGCGAAAATTCTTTGAGTTTCAGAGCGTTTTCAGTTTTGTGTGTCGGAATAATAATTCTTGCTGCCGCAGGGCTTGGATTTTATTTTGTGTTTATTCAGCGGTACTCAAAGGCTGCGTTTTTTCTTGCCTGCTACGAGGATTTTTCACCGATTGACGCAATTAAGGAAAGCATAAGAAAAACAAAGGAAAGCCTTGCTGATATCCTGCTTTTCAAGCTCGGTTTTCTGCCGTGGTTTATGCTTTGCATCGGAATTGTGCCGATGCTGTTTGTGATACCGTATTATAAACAGAGCCTTGTTCATTATTTTATAAAATAAAGGTGCAGTAAAACTGCACCTCATTTTTATTGAATCATATCCGTTTCTGTCAATTCGCGGTCTTTATAACTGAAGGTTCTGACTTCAAACATCGAGAAATCAATCACGAAATTGTTCCTGCCGATTTTGAGAAGGGATTTTTCGGGTTTGTCGGAAGAATTGAAAAGACGGATCGTTATGCCGTTTTCGGTTTTGCGGTATCTTGAAAGTATAACGTTATGATTATCAATCTCAATCTTTGTTTCCTTCTTTTCTTTTGCGCCGGAAGGGAAGAAAGAAAGTGCAATGCAGGGCTGGTTGTAAATCTCTGCATCCATATCAAGAATTTCAGTGTTTGCTGTAAGTCGGTATTCGAATTCTCTCTCGCCTATGTCTATGCGGTCGTGGCATCTGTCGGAATCCGCAAGAGGTCTGTCTCCGATGGGATGGGCAGAATATACGGGAGTGCGGAGAAGAGAAATGTTGAGAGTGTTACCGTCAAAGCTTCCGCCGTAGGTTCCCTTGTTGAGAACTGCAAGGCTCTTTTTGCCGTCGGAAACGGCGCACCATTTCTGATAAACGGCTTCGTTTCCGTCTGCACGGAGTTTTTCTCTGCCGAATGCCGTCTGACCGTAAAATGAGGGATTTTCAAGAGTTGTACCGAATGAAAGTTTATAGAATCTGCTGCTGTCGTTGGAAAGCATTTTTATCTTTATGTCTATATAATCTCCGTTTTTCGGAAGAGTATAAGTAACAACCGCAAACGATTCCGAATAACCGAAAACTGCCTGGATTTTAAGACGGACAGCGCCGTTTTCGATAACTCTGACATTTTCAAGAGTTTCATCGGGGTAGCCGTTGAAAGCGTTGGCTTTTTCTTTGCTGAGAAGGGTGAATTCTCCGACCTTTTCGTTGAATCCTTCAACCGTCATTCCCCAAGGATCTTCGTTGTCTGTAAATGCATTTATTTTTGCACTTGAACATCTGAGCATATCTTTTCCGTTAATGCAATACTTATCGATAAGACCCGTCTTTTTGCTGATAAGAACCTGCATTATGCCGTTATCAAATGTGAAATAATCATCGGTTTCTCCGCAAGGCAGAATCTGTCTTTTAGGAAAGTTTTCAACATGAAGTTCACAGTCAAAACGGTTGATGCTCATTGGTTCGAGTTCTGCACGGAAACATACTCTTTTTCTCCAGTCAAGGCTGAATGTGCAGGCTTCTTTTTCGTTCTGAGAGGGGAGATAGTTACCCTTGCTGTCACGCACGGTAACAACGGTAACTTCGTTTTCGTTCCAGTTCTGATCCTGAAGCTGGAATTCAACTTCAACATCCTGCGTGATTTTATAGGGATGGGGATTGAAAACAAGAACAGGTATTTCGCCCTCTTTTGCTTTTTTCTGACCCTCGCAGAGTTTGAAAAACGCCTTGGTCTTATATTTATCAGCTATTTCGTCGCCGTAAGCAAGAAGACGCAGGCTGTCATCCTCGGCGGCTTTTATGCTTGATCCGGGAAGTATATCGTGGAATTCGCAGAAAAGCAAAGCTTTTTCTGCCTTTTCAAGCTCCTTTTCATCATATGAAACACCGCTGAGTGCAAGCATTTTTTCGCATACGGACAAATCGTTTTCAAGCTTTCTGTGTGCCTGCTTTATTCGGTTCATAGATGTATAACATCCTACCATTGTATAGTTAAGCGATTCATCGAAAACCTGAAGATTTGTTTTGTCGATTCTGTCAAAATAATTCTCGCACCATGAATGGAGAAGTCCGTTTTCGGGATGTTCTGCCATATGTTCAGCGATTGTTTCAAGGTCTTCTCTTGACGGACCGCCGCCGTGGTTTCCGATTCCCCAGAACATCATGTTTATGCCGTCACCGTATTCTCTTTCAAGGACACGGTTTATTTTATCGCCGATTTTACCTTTGCCCGAGTTATAACCGCAGTTCATTTTGTGGGCGATGATTTCGCTTCCGTCAAAACCTTTCCAGATAAAATCATGCTCTGCTTCAACCCATGCAGGTCTCATGAAGACATAGGATTCATAACCGCACTTTTTCAGAATCTGAACAAGTCCTCTCGTGTGGCCGAAAGGGTCGAAATTGATTGCTGTAAGAGGTCTGACACCGAATTTTTCAAGGAAATATTTTGTGCCTGTTTCAATCTGTCTTATGAACGATTCGCCGCAGGGCATAACGCAGTCGGGCTGAAGATACCAGCCGCCCATGATGCGCCATTTGCCAATTTTTACGAGCTCCCGGATCTTTTCGAAAAGTTCGGGTTCGTTTTCTTCAACCCATTCGTAAAGCACGGATTCGTTATGGTTAAAAACAAAGCCGTCAAATTCTTCGCAGAAATCCGCGGCAATGCGGAATGTTGAAATTGCCTCTGCAATACCCTCGGGTCTTTGCCAGAGCCATACGGGGTCGAGATGGGCGTTGCATATCATATGTAATTCTTTCACTTTTTCACCGCTTTCATATTATTCCTTTTCGAATACAGCGCAGATATAGCCTTCTGCAATATCATGAAAATGGCAGTCAAAGCCTTTTTCGGAGCAGATGATTTTTTTGTTGTCAATTTCGAAATAAACATTTTTTATATCTGCACCGAGACCCGTGCCGATGCATTTGAAAAAAGCTTCCTTGAGAGTCCATATCTCAAAAAAACCGTTTTTATGCGAATTGATATATTCTTTTTCCGTTTCGCAGGCAAATTTTTCGGCTGTTCTCGGATTGATTTCTCTGATTTTTTCAATGTCTATGCCGATTTCTTTATCGGAAACGGCGCAGACTGCCATATCACCGCTGTGGCTTATGCTGAAATGAACACCGAGCCCTTTTGCGTAAGGCTTGCCTTTTTCCGTTGTGCCGAACTCGATTTCATCGGGCGAAATATCAAGATAATCCGATATCGCATTGCGGCAAAGGTTATCTGCGGCAATTTTTGCTTTTTGTTTCTGAGGAACAAGGAGCTTTCTGACAGCTTCTTTTCTTTCGCTGCTCATTTTATCAAACCAACCGATAAATTCCGTATCGCATATTTTGCTTATGTTGCAGGAATATATTTTCATAGCTACACCTAAAAGAAAATGCCGTCGGATAAACCGTCGGCATAAAATTTAAAACAAACCTGAGAATTTGACCATGAAAACCGAAACGCAGATACCGACGATAAAACCGCCGATGATTTCGGGGATGGTGTGACCCTCAACCTTTTTGACATCTTTTGCTTCGCTTCCGCAAACCTTGCCCTGAAGACGGTTGAATGCATCGGTAAGTCTGCTGATGGGAAGTCTTACCTTGAATGCATCAAACATAACGATAAAAGCAAAAACTCCGCAGGCTGCAAAAATATCCGAGTCAAAGCCGTTTCTGAGACCGATACAGCCGCAAAGCGCAATAACGGTTGCGGTGTGTGAGCTGGGCATACCGCCGAGCTTGAAAAGGGTGGAAATGGTGACCTTGTTGCGGGCAATTCCCTTCCTTTTGCCGTTATAATATTTGACTAAATTTATAATGACCTTTATGAGCTGGGCAATAAACCATGCGATAAGGCACACAATAATAATTCTCATTTGTTTCTCCTTGACAGACAATATTCGATTTATTTTACTATATTATTACTGAAAAAGCAAGTCTTTTTGAGAAAAAATCCGTTATTCTATTCCGATGATAACGGGTGTTATCCCGAGTGACGGAATGAGGATGTCCATAACGTCATTTGTTTTTATTTTCAGGGTTGCCGTGCAGTCGCAGGGATGGCAGCAGATATATTCTTCGCTGAGAATATCTTTATCCATAACAAGCGAAACTTTTTTGCCTTTGTCAAAAACAAGGCTTGTTATGCTCAGAGAGCCAGGAGATGTGCCGAGCATTTCCTCCATTTTTTCACCGTTTGCAAACGAAAGTCTTGAAGAACCTATTGCCTTTGAAACATTTTTCGTGACGAATTTCTTACGGCTGTCCATCATCAGAAGATAATATGCGCTGCCCGTTGTTGTTTGCAGAAACAGATTTTTGCATATTCTGCCGTCGATTATTTTTTCGATTTCGGCACATTTTTCCAGAGTTTCCGCTGCATCATGGGTTGCTGCGAAAAACTCGATTCCGATATTTTTCAGATAATTGCAGATAAATTCAGCCTTCGGGCTTAATGAATCAGACATGGCATTTTTCTCCTGAAAAAAGCTGCACCAAACCGTTGTTCAATGCAGCTTTTGTTTTGATTTATTGCTGAAAAAAAGCAGACTCATAATCTTTTTCATTGATTTTTATCGATTTCCAGGGTCCGCTGCTGCAATCCTCATGAGTGAGAATTCCGTCTTCAAAGGTGTGAATATTGGAATACTGCGATTTGCCTTCCGACAAAACCCAGTTTTTATCCGGGGTTTCCGAGGGTACGGGGAAAACACTGTCATCAAGGGTGAATTCGCCTTTTCTGAGCTCTCCGCAGCAGAAGCTTACAATCTTGTTTTCATCGTTGAACTCGATAAAATAACGGGTTGTTTTGCTCTGTGCGGCATATGAATACTTATCAACCCTGATAAATTCAAGAAATTCGACGGTTTCTTCCGTGCCGCTATTCTCTGTTGAGTAAGTATAACGGAAGCTGTCCGATTTTTTGTCATATTCGGCAAAATATTCGTCGGTGTTTTCTTCGGAAATGAATCTGAGGAGAAAGCTTGTTTCGCCGTCGGATTCATAGCTTATGTCTGAATGACGCGTCGGTGAGTCATAATATGTCTGCGCGGTTTCTTCATCCATTTCCTTGGTAAATCCGCCGACAATCGGCAAATCAAACGTACCGAGAGGAAAAGGACTGAAGGCGGTTAATATATAGTCGTTCTCGAGAAAGTATTCCGAGGGATTTTCAGCCCTGACAGTTTTATTATGACCTGCCTCGAGAATACTGACTTTTGCTTCCGTTGCTCTTAAAACATCAAGAAACCTTTCGCGGCAGCCGATAAATGTTTCTTCCGTATTTGTTATTTGGAGCATATCGGGCGTGTAAACCGTTTCGTCTTCAGTGCCCGAGCAGGAACAAAGCATAAAGAGCAGAACCAAAGTCAGTGACAGGCATATTTTCAGTTGATTTTTCATTATTTTTCGCTGAGGAGCTTTGCAAGCTCGTCCATGAAGGTGTTGATATCCTTGAACTGTCTGTAAACCGAAGCAAAGCGGACATAAGCAACCTCGTCAAGATCCTTGAGCTTATCCATTGCGAGCTCACCGATATGAACGGAGGTAACCTCTCTGTCAAGTGAATTCTGAAGAGTTGCTTCAATTTCGTTAACAGCTGTTTCGATTTTTTCGAGGGAAACGGGTCTTTTTTCGCAGGCTCTGAGCATACCGTTGAAAAGCTTGTTGCGGTCAAAAACTTCTCTCGACTTATCTTTTTTAACAACGATAACGGGAACGCTTTCGATTATTTCATATGTTGTGAAACGCTTCTGACAGCTTATGCATTCTCTGCGGCGGCGTATGCGCTCGCCCTCATCTGTGGGTCTTGAGTCAATAACCTTGCTTTCTTCGCAGCTGCAAAACGGACATCTCATTGTATTTACACTCCTTGGTTTCAGTTTTTTGTTTTTATCCTTTTGCCGCAGAGCTCTATACTCTTTTTGGCAAGCGTGAGCAGGGAATCAACGATGGTTTCGTCGGCAATGCTGTAGTCACGGTAGATAACCGATAACTCCGTGCAGCCGAGAACAACGCAGTCGCATCCCGCTTTTTTCAGGTTGTTAATTATTCTCCAGAACGCTTCTATATCAACGCTCTTGCCCGCTTTTACCTGGTCATAGATAATTTCCATGAGCTTTTCGGTGTCTTCATCGTCGGGAGTTGCAAAATCAAGACCGTGCTTTTGAAGCATATTCTGATATGCACCCGAAACGAGAGTTCCCTTGGTTGCAAGAATTCCGACTTTTTTTGCATCGGGAAGCGAGTTTCTGATGTGAAGAACGGTTTCTTCAATTATGTTGATAATGTGGGTATCAACCGCATTCTGAATTTCGTCATAGAAAAAATGAGCTGTGTTGCAGGGGATTACTATATAATCCGCGCCTGCCTTTTCAAGAGTTTTTGCATCGGCAGTCATCTGAGGCAGGGGGTTGGGCTCGTTTCTGTCAAGTATGTAATTCGTGCGGTCGTGAATTGCCGCATGATTTAAAATAATCATCGAAACGTGCTCCTGGTCGGTTGCCGCATCGGTGCACCTTATGACAAGCTCTGCAAAATAAATCGTTGCAAGAGGTCCGACACCTCCGAGAACGCCGAGCTTTATTTCTTTTTTATCGCTCATTTATATAATCACTATCCGTAAATTTTATATTTTCTTATCTGGTTATAGAATACGGCATTTGTGTAGAAAATGCGCTTTTTATTTTTATCTGCCGCATATTTGATGGGGAAAGTCCATCTGCCCTCTTTCATGAGCTTAAGGGCTCTGTTTTTGAGCTCTTCATCGTGAACATAATGCTTGATAACATATTTGGGAACAAGTGAGAAAAGATGCTCCTTGTCAGCAACGGTGTATTCGAGCTCTTTTTCATAGATAAGGTCGTCAACAATCCATTTGACGGTGTTGAAGCCGCTTGCGGTAACATAGAAATTGCTTCTGCCGAGGCGGACATTTATCTCGAAGAACTTGAATTTGCCGTCACGGGTATCGTATTTGATATCGAAATTGGCAAAACCGACATATCCGATATGCTCAAGGAATTTTGTTGCCGCTGCAACAATCTGATCGTTGACTTCGTTGATGATAACAACGGGATTTCCGATTGCCGAGGGAGTATGGTCCTCAAGAAGAACATGGCCGAGAGATGCGAATTTAACCTTTGAATTCCTGTCGCAGTAGCAGGTGAGAACTCTCATGTATGTGTCGTCACCGGGATAGCAGTCCTGAATGAGGAATTTATAGTTATAGTCAGTCTTTTCGAGCTTTGCGTGCATATCGTCAAGCTCTTGTCTTGTGTTGAATCTGAACACCTTGCGTTTGCCGTCAAACTTCGCATAGTGATACATTGCGCTGTTTGCAGGCTTTGCGATAATGGGATATTCAAAATCAAAATCCATGGCGTTTTCTTCGCCGCAGTTATAAACATAGGTGTCGGGATAATCGATTCCCAGCTCCTCACAGATTTCATAGAATTTATCTTTGAGAACTATTTTGTTAAGCAAATCCTCATCGATATAGGGTATAACATAATATTCGCTGAGCACGGGCTTGTTTTCGATAAGAATTCTCACATACCAGTCGCCGCAGCCGAGAACGATGAGCTTCTTTTTGCCCTTGAATTCCTTGCCGACTTCGATGAGAGTTTTTATGAGAGTTTCTTTGTTTTCAAGACCGGGAAAAACACGGTTTTCGATAATGTCACTGTTTGCGATATACTGGCATTCCTTCATGCTCAGAACAAGTGACTTGATTTTATATTCTTCGTGAAAGCTTCTTGCGAGGCTGTAAGCGGTAAAGTCTGCGCCGAGGATAACGGGCAGAAATTCGCGTTCTTCTAATAACATTTTCCGACACTCCATAAATCAATGCAAAGTTAGGGTTATTATATTACATATAAAATGAAAATGCAAGCATTTTATACAATTTTATATGCTGTTTATTATAAATTCTGCATAAATGAAAGCGACGCCTTCAAATCTTCAATACCGCCGAAGTTTTCACGGTAGAGTTCAATAATATAATCTCCTTGATATTCTGCAGAATTCATTATTTTTTCAAGTCTTCCAAAATCAAAAATGCCTTTGCCGGGAGGAAGACAGTCAGCATTTTCCGTGTGGTCGCTTATGTGGATATGAACGATGTCATCCTTGAATTTATCGGCAAATTCATAAGGTGAAAACCCTGCACGTACGGCTTGTTTGACGTCAAAAACAAGCTTGAAGTCACCGCCGAGATAATGCTTCATTTTTTCAACAAAGACGGGGCTTTCGCAGAAGTGTCTGTTAACATTTTCGTGGCATACAGTAACGCCCGATTTCTTTCCTTCTTCAACAAGCCTTGCAAATCTTTCAAAATATTCCGTATCGCTGATTTTTGCACCCGTAAGCGCACCGTGAATGATTGAAAAACCTGCTCCGAGTGCGGCTGTAACCTCGAAATTCCGCTTGTAAAATTCAAGCATATCATCAAATCTTCTCTGATATGCGCTGAAGAGCATATAGGTTTCCGCAAAGGAAGAAAAGGGATGCACGGCAGAGATTTTCATGCCGTATTCATCACGGATTTTATTGAGAATTTCTGCAAATCGGGGCGTTGTTTCAGCCGGAGAATTGAGGAAAACTTCGCAGGTCTTGACACCGGCTTTCCCAAGCGTATCAAGGGATTTCTCGGTTTCAAGGGGATAAAGACATGATGTTGAAATTCCGATTGCCATCTTGTTCATTCCTTAAATGGTAATATTTTTGATTTGAATAATTTTTTCTTATGCTTTATACTTTTCACATAAGGAGGACGGATATGAAAGAGATACTGAAAAATGTTCACCGCCCCGCAAAATATGTATTTATCACCGGTTGGATAATTATTGCCGTTATTATTGCCGCATCAACCGTGCTTTACATAGGCGCAGGGGAGCTTTTTGATTATTATTCCGCCGTGGCTCTGAGTGAAAAGCTGCTTACTTCGGCAAGACCGGTTTCCGTGGCTGTTTTTGCCGCATCAACAGGTATTGAGTATTGCTTGAAAAATAAAAGCAATTCAACAAATTGAATTATATCACAGAATATCAAAAAATAAAACAAAAAGGTCGGGAAAAGATTAAATTTTTCTCGACTTTTTTATTATGTTGTGCTACTATATGTATAATAATACGCATTTGTGTATGTAACGGAGGAAAAAATGCTCAGAATTGCTATGCTTTCAAAGTGGCATGTTCACGCAGAAGGATATGCCCGTGATTTTGTTAACACCGGAAAAGCCGTAATAGTTGCCGTCTGGGATGAAAAACCCGAAAGAGGAATGCCCTGGGCTGAAAAACTCGGCTGTGATTTTGAACCCGACCTTGATACGCTTCTTGCAAGGGAAGATGTTGATGCTGTTTGTTGCTGTGCACCGACGACCATGCATAATGAAGTGATTATCAGAGCCGCCAAGGCAGGTAAACATATTTTTACCGAAAAAACTCTTGCTTGCACCGTTGAAGAATGCCGCGAAATCGAAAAGGCAATCGAAGAAAACGGCGTCACCTTCACGATTTCGTTCCCTCACAAAGTATGGAGTGCCGTTAAATTTGCAAAAGAGCATATTGAAAACGGCGATTTCGGCAGAGTTACAAACGTCAGAATCCGCAATGCACATAACGGCGTCAGCGGAAACTGGCTTCCCGATTATTGGTTTGTAAAAGAAGACTGCGCAGGCGGCGCAATGATGGACCTCGGATGCCATCCGATGTATCTTCTTGCATATCTTTGCGGAAAACCGAAGAAAATAACGGGCATTGCAAATTCCGTTCTCGGAACACCCGTTGATGAAAATGCCGTTTCGGTTATCGAATTCGAAAACGGTATCATCGGCGTTTCGGAAACCTCGTTCCTTGCATTTTCATCGCCCTACACAATTGAAGTTCACGGTACTGAAGGCATTTTCCTCTGGAGAGGCAATGACGATATTAAATATAAGACAATGCAGACAGCAAAACTCAACAGAGGCTTCATAACGCCCGATGTTTTCCCCGAACAGGGCGAACACCCCATTCCCGTTTTTGTTGATGCCTGCATCAACGGCACGGGAACTCCCGAAGGTATGGGAACGAAGGAAGCAATTGAGCTTGCGGAGCTTCTCGAAAGCTCATATATCGCATATGAAACGGGCAAAACCGTAGAAATATAAAGGAGAGATAAAATATGAAAACAGAGCTTCATTATTATGATATTTTCCCCAAGGTTTTCCCTGCAGGAAAAGAAGTTGAGATAACAATCAAACCTCTCGGAAGTCATGCGGATTTTAAAAATCCCGAAAATATTTATCTTGCAATTTACGGTCTTGAAGACGGATATCCCCGTGATTATCCCTACAGAGAAAACGGAAAGACCGTTGATTTCACCTGTGACGGCGTTATCAGATTCAAATATGTATTTCCTTATGAGCAGGAATATTTCATCCGTATTTTTGAAAAAGACACAAACAAAAGACTTCTTCAGCTGAGCGTTTATGCCCTTGCGGAAGACCTTTGCGGAAGATATCCCCTCATCGGCGATCTGCATATGCATACCTGCCGTTCCGACGGCAGACAGGCTCCCGCAATCGTCAGCGCAAACTACAGAAAGCACGGCTATGATTTCTTTGCGATTACCGATCATCACCGTTATTATCCCTCGCTTGAAGCAATCGAAACATATAAGGATGTTCCCATTGAATTCAACATCATTCCCGGCGAAGAAGTTCATCTTCCCGATGTTGCACCCGACCACATCAATGATGTTCATATTGTTAACTTCGGCGGTAAATATTCGGTTAACGGACTTCTCAAGGATGAATATGCCGATGAATTCGGTTATGATATCGATAAACGCCGTTTTGAAGGTTTTGACTGCCCCGACATGATTACCGAGGATGAATACAGAGCAGAGGTTGATGCGCTTATCCCGACTCTCGATATCCCCGAAGGAATCGAGCCCTTCACATATGCAAGCTGTGTATGGGTATTCAATCATATAAAAAAGGCGGAGGGTCTCGGAATTTTCTGCCATCCGTATTGGATATCAAACGTTTATCAGGTTCCCGAAACCTTTACCGATTATATGCTCAAAACTCATCCGTTTGATGCATTCGAGGTTCTCGGCGGTGAGAGCTATTATGAACAGAACGGTCTTCAGACACATAAGTATTATGAAGTTCTCGCAAAGGGATATGATAAATTCCCCATCGTCGGAAGCACGGACAGCCACAGCTCTGTTAACAACGATAACGCTTATGTTGCTTCAACAATGGTATTCTCGCCTGCAAACGAAAGAGTTGCAATAATTGATTCGATAAAGAATTTCTATTCAATTGCGATTGACGGTATCAGCAAGGAATACAGACTCGTCGGCGATTTCAGATTTGCAAAGTATGCAAACTTCCTGCTCAAGAATTATTTTCCGCTTCATGATGACCTTTGCTATGAAGAAGGCAGAGCGATGAAGGATTATGCCTGCGGTGTTGAGGGAGCAAAAGAAACTCTTGAATTCATCAGCGGCAGAATTCAGAAGCAGAGAGAAAAATATTTTGCATTTTAACAGAAGGAGGTAATGTTGTGGCAAAGCAGCGTTCACTTGATGCCGAATTTGTCCATCCCAATAAAATAGGCTTCAAAGACGGTCTGGGATATGCATTCGGCGATGCGGCAAATTTGTTTGTCCTTACATATGTTTCATCTTATCTCAAGGTGTTTTTCACCGATATTCTCAAGGTTGCGGAAAGCAAGATAACAACTCTCCTGCTTATCGCAAGACTCTGGGATGCAATAAACGACCCTCTGTGGGGAAATCTTATTGCAAAGAAAAAACCGAACAAAGACGGAAAATACAGACCCTTTATCAAATGGTTTGCAATTCCTCTCGGAATAATGGCAGCGCTTTGTTTCGTTAATTTCAGAGCATTCACAAACAACGAAATGATAGTTGTTGCACTTATGTATATCACCTATATCGGCTTTGGTATGATGTATACAACAATCAACATTCCCTACGGTTCGCTTGCTTCGGTTATCACCGATGACCCTGAAGGAAGAACGCTTCTTTCAACCTTCCGTTCAATCGGTGCGGGTCTCGGCGGCGCAATTCCTCTGCTCATCGGTCCGATGGTTATTTATACCGTTACAGGCACAAACAGCGAGGGAAATCCCGTTAAGGCTGCCGATGCAAACGGAATGCTTACCTTCGGTATTATTATGGGCGTTCTCTCCATAATTTTCTATTTCCTTTGCTTCAAAACAACAAAGGAAAGAGTTGCTTCAGAAGAAGAACCTCAGGTTGATATCAAGGGAATGTATAAGGGTATGCTCAGAAGCAGACCGTTTATCGTTGCCTGCCTTTCGGGTATCCTTATCAGCGGTCAGCTTCAGTTTGCATCGCTCAATCAGTATCTTTATAAGAACTATTTTGAAAACACCGACCTTTCGATTATCGGCACAATCGCAAACTATCTTCCCATGGCGGGTATGATTTTCTTCATGCCGAAACTTGTCAAGAAGTTCGGCAAGCAGGAGCTTTGCAGTGTCGGCACATTCTTCTCGGCAATTGCTGCAGTTCTTATGTTCTTTATCGTTCCTCATTGTGCGAGAACGGGCAGCGCTCCCGTTGTGTTTATGCTCTTTACATTTGTAATCGGCTTCGGTTATTCATTTGTCAGCATAACAAACTGGGCAATCATTACCGATGTTATCGACTATCAGGAATATAAAACAGGTATCAGAAGCGAGAGTGCGGTTTATGCGGTTTATACCTTCTGCCGCAACCTCGGTCAGACAATTGCGGATGTCGGCGGCATGAAGCTTCTCAGCTCTGTTGCAGGCTATGACGGCGCAGTTCACGGCTCGGCAGGCTATGTTGAGGGTGTCGGCGAGGGAATTCTTTTCGTCTGCACAGTCATTCCTGCAGTTGTTTATACCCTTGTATTCATCCTTTTCAAATTCGGATATCCTCTCAATAAATCAAGACTCGAAACAATGTATTCGGAGCTCAGCGTCAGGAGAGGGAATGCCGGCTAATCCGGGGAAGAACCCCTTCATAAAAAGCAAGGGACTGTTTCAATAAGATGAAAAAGCCGTTTCCTTCCGATGATAGGCGTGTATGTGATATGTCAAGTTGGAAAAACGGCTGAAAAGAAACACAAAACATAGTTTTTAATTCAATACTGCAATTAAAATAGCTTACAAAGGTGGGAATTCCTCTGTAAGCTATTTCTTATTTATTAAGCTTCTTTTGTTCTTCGTTTGGCGAGACAGCCCCTTTTTGGTTTTGTTAAGGCTTTTGATTGTTTCGATTATAATCAATCGCAGGAGAATAACGGTTTCATTGTTTTCTGCCCGATGATATAAATCGTTTATTTAAAATAAGAAGGGGATATTAAAAGCAGAACGATGATTGTAAGCGCAAGTGTTCTTTTTGCAATTCCTCCGGTTCACTCTATCAGAACAAAAGCGGCTCAAAAGGTATATTAATACTGTCGGTTGAAATGTTGGCTGTGTCTATGTTTTTGCTTGTTTCTATGATTAAAGTATAGTAAGTGACATAGTTAGCACTCAATCCGTAATGATGATAGATGTTGCAGTGAAGTTCAAGAGCGTTGTTTCTTTCGGCGGCATTTATAACCTGAAGTTCACACAGACCGTCATTAATAATAAATTCAGCCAAAACAAGAGATTTTGTTTCGAAATATTCTTCGTTGTAAGAGGATATTTCATAACCGTTTTTTTCAGAATACTCTTTTAATTCGTCATAAGTCGAGATTATTTCATAGAGTATTTTTTCTTCCTCAACGGGAATTAATCCGCCTGTCCGTTCTATGCTGATTGTGTTTTTTGAGATGGTTTCGTAGTCTTCGCCAGATGCAAGAGCAGGCAAAGTGTTTGTGAATAACATAGAAATACTCATTGCGATAGTGATAATGTTCATAATAATGGTTGCCATAATAACAGTCCTTTCTATATTAGTATCAAAAAAATTATCTTACTATTTTAAATTTTTGTCAAGTTACAGCCATTGCGTTTTCCTCCTTTTACGGATTAATCCTATTTTTATTCATTAATAATTAATGATGAAACACTAAATTTGTCACGCACAAAAAATCATTTTCTGCTTTTTGCACAAAATGGAATATGTATATTTGTGCAGAAATACAACAGCGTTAATTTTTGTGTTTTATGCTCTTGATTTAAACTTAACTGTGATATATAATATATAAGTTAGTTTTATTAATTCCGCAGTTTTAACGGCGTTGCGGTGAAAGGGTGTTGAAATTGAAAAAAATCGGTTTTGACAATGAGGCTTATATCAGCAGGCAATCCGAGCAGATAAGCAAGCGCATCAATGAATTCGGAGGAAAGCTCTATCTTGAATTCGGCGGAAAGCTTTTTGATGATTTCCATGCCTCAAGAGTTTTGCCGGGCTTTGCGCCTGACAGCAAGCTTCAGATGCTAAAGAGCATCGCTGACGATGTTGAAGTTGTTATCGTAATCAATTCGGGGGATATCGAAAGCAATAAAATGCGCCGTGACCTCGGAATAACCTACGATGCCGATGTTCTGCGCCTTATCGATGAATACAGAAACGCAGGTCTTTTTGTGGGAAGCGTTGTTCTTGCACAGTTCAAGGAACAGCCTGCCGCCATTGCGTTCAAATCAAAGCTTATAAGCCTCGGAATCAAGGTTTTCACCCACCGCAATATCGACGGCTATCCCTATAATGTTTCGCATATCGTAAGCGATGAAGGCTTCGGCAAGAATGAATTCATTGAAACAGAAAGACCTCTTGTTGTTATAACCGCACCGGGTCCCGGAAGCGGAAAAATGGCAACCTGCCTTTCACAGCTTTATCACGAAAATCAGAGGGGCAACAAAGCAGGTTATGCCAAGTTTGAAACCTTCCCTATATGGAATCTTCCTCTCAAGCATCCCGTAAATCTTGCGTATGAAGCGGCAACGGCAGACCTTAACGATGTTAATATGATTGACCCTTATCATCTTGATGCCTACGGAATAACAACGGTAAACTATAACAGAGATGTTGAAGTTTTTCCCGTTCTTAATGCGATTTTTGAAAGAATTGAGGGCGTAAGCCCCTATAAATCACCTACGGATATGGGTGTCAATATGGCGGGCTATGCCATCTGTGATGATGAGGCAACAAGAGAAGCCTCAAAACAGGAAATTATCCGCAGATATTTCAATGCTCTCTGCGACCTTAAGATGGGCAGGGGAAATCAGGCGGCTGTTGATAAGATAGTGAGCCTCATGAATCAGGCAGGTATCGGCGTTGAAGACAGAAAGGTTATCAGAGCTGCTCTTGACAGAAGCAATGAGACCGAGGGACAGCCTGCTGTTGCAATCGAGCTTCCCGACGGTAAAATCGTAACGGGTAAAACCTCAAACCTTCTCGGCGCATCAAGTGCTGCGCTTCTCAATGCGGCAAAATATCTTGCAGGACTTCCCGAAGACCTGCTTATGATTGCTCCGTCAATCATCGAACCTATCCAGGAGCTTAAAACGGGTATTCTCAAGGGTCAGAATCCGAGACTCCATTCCGATGAAACCCTTATCGCTCTTTCTATGAGCGCAAACACAAATCCCGTTGCAAAGAAGGCTCTTGAAGCGATTGAAGGTCTCAAGGATTGCGACGCTCATTCAACCGTCATTCTTTCTCAGGTTGATATCGATGTCTACAGAAAGCTCGGCATAAACCTCACCTGCGAACCCAGATATCAGACCAAAAAACTCTATCATAAATAAAATCAAAGGAAGCACCCGTGCAGAGTGCTTCCTTATTTATTTATCCGTGAGATTTTTAATCCATTTTTTGCTTCTGAAACGGTTAATGCTCATGAGTGATTTCGGTATATCCTCGCAGATATACATCGCAAGAATAAGATATTCAAAATCAACCCTGACTATAAGACCGAGAAGCGCAACAACAGGCACGCCGATAAGATAAAGCGAGATGCAGTCGTAGAAAATTCCGACTTTTGTATCACCGCCTGCACGGAATGTTCCGACGATGAGGGTATACGGAATGTTTCTTATCGGAAGCCACAGGCAATAAATCAGAATGAGCTTTGATGCAAGGTCAAATGCTGCCTGAGTTTCGATTTCGAGAAGCGAAAGCACGGGATTTCTGATAACTATAAACAAAGCACCCGTAATAATTCCGATAATCGGAGTCATGACAACAAACTTTTTTGCAAGCTTGTATGCACCGTCGCTGTTGCCCTCTCCGATGGTTTTTCCCGTCATGATTGAGCAGGCATGGCATACACCGACGAAGAAAACAAAGGCAATCTGCTCAACCGAGCTGAAAATGGTATAGCCTGCATAAGCTTCGCTGCCCTGTCTTGCAAAGACCATGGCGTAGATATTTGTTCCGACTGCCCATGCAACCTCATTGAATACAACGGGCAGACAGACAATTGAAAAGCGGCGCACGAATGCTGATGATAAGCTGAAGAATTCTTTTATTCTGCCGTTGAAAATATCCTTTGAAGTACGGATTACGATAAAAAGAAGAACAGACTGGAAAGCGGTTGAAGTCAGCGTTGCAAGAGCCGCACCTCTGATACCGAGGGCGGGAAAACCGAGCTTTCCGTTGATGAGTATGTAGTTGAGGAACGTGTTCATAACAACGGAAGCGAATGAAGTTATAAGAGGGGGATTGACTTTTTCCGTTGCACGCAGAGCAGTGCAGGTTATCTGATTGAATGCGCTGAAAATTCCCATGAAGGCAACGATTTTCATATATTGAACGGAGGTGTCGATAACCTCTTGTTCACTTGTGAAAACCCTTATCAGATATTGCGGAAAAAGGAACATTGCAAACGAAAACAATATTGCAACTCCTGCGCCGAAAAGAAGCGCAACGCCGTAAGATTTCTGAATGTTCTTTTTTTCTTTTGCTCCCCAGAATTGTGAAATAAGTGCCGCAGAACCCGATGAAATTCCGAAATAGAAAAGGTTCATGAGGAAAATCCATCTTGACGAAACCCCGACTGAAGAAACAACAACGTTTCCGAGCTTTGTGACCATTGCGGTGTCAACGAGCTGTGCGCAGGAAACAAGCAACTGCTGAAATGCAATCGGCAGAGCAAGCTTCAATGCATTTTTGACAAAATTACGGTTCATGTTATAATTCTCTTTCATAAGTTGATAGCAAAAGACAGTATATTCACAATTCGGTAAAAAGTCAATCGGAAATGAACAAAAAATTACAAACTCTTTCATTGTCACTCTTGATTTTTTATAGTATATAATATATAATACTTATTTGTAGAAAACCCAAATTTATCCAAGAAGGTGTAAATTTATGTCAAATTTCAACGAATTTTCAGGTGTATATTCCCTGCTTCTCACTCCCTTTAACTGGGACAGAACTCTCGATTACAAAACTTATGAAGAATATGTTGCATGGCAGGCTGCTTTCAGACCCCAGCATCTTTTTGCTGTTTGCGGTTCTTCCGAAATGATGGAGCTTACTCCCGAAGAAAGAGTTAAGTGCGCAGGCCTTGCAGTTAAGAATTCCGACGGTGTTCCCGTTTTTGCAACAGGTAACCTTGCCGTTGAATTCAACGACCAGGTTGAAGAAATGAAAAAGCTCGAGCAGCAGGGCGTTTCAGGTCTTGTTTTCGTTACAAAGGGTATGTGTGATAAGCCCGACCATATGTATGAATATATGACAGAACTCGCTTCTCACACTGAACTTCCCATCGTTCTTTATGAATTCCCCGGTCTCAGACCTCATCTTATGGACCCCGTAACATACGGCAAGCTTGCCGCAACAGGCAAGTTCATGGGTATCAAGGACACAACCTGCAAGCTTACGGATATCACAGCAAAAATTGCTGTTCAGGGCGATTCCAACGTTCTTCAGGCAAACATCCCCTTCCTTTTCGATTCATATGTAAAGGGCGCAAGAGGCGTTGTTGCAACTCCCACTTCATGCGGTGCAGACCTCTTTGTCAAGATGTGGGATGAATTCACAAAGGGTGATATTGAAGCAGCAAGAAAGACTCATCAGAATATCATTGCTCTTGATAATGCCATTGATTCCGGCTTCTGCGCAAGTGCAAAATATCTTGTAAGCCTCAGAGGCGTCAAGGGAATGAAGTGGTTCACAAGAGGTTCACATGACCTCGGTCCCGCAAGACTCCGTTCAATTGAAGTATTCTATGACTGGGCAAAGGAAACAGGAGTTTTTGCCGATTAAGCGCAAAACTTGACAAAAAGTGTATTTAATTGTATATTATATTAGATAAATTTCTATTTTGAAAACATACGAGGGATGATATGAAAAAAATCAGAGCCAATGTATGCGCAGTAACGCATGCGGGCAGAATCCGCAGAGAAAATGAGGATAACTACAACCTTAACGGCAGAATGACCTCAACGGGTGATTTGCGTAAAGGTTCGGCGTTTGTTCAGACAATGGCGGAGCCCTTCCACCTTTCCGTCTGCGACGGCATGGGCGGTGAGAGCTACGGTGAGCTTGCATCGGGTATTGCTGTTGAAACAATAGCTGCTCATGCGGCAAATGTTTATGAAAGCGGCGGAGACTACAGCTTTGCCATTTCCAATTGTCTTGACGATGCAAACAACCGTATCTGTGCGGAAATAAATGCCAGAGGCAAAAGAATGGGAACAACTCTTGCGGCAATCTATGCCGTCAAGGGAAAGATTCTTTGCACCAATATCGGTGACACAAGAATCTATCACTATTCAAAAGGCGTTCTTGAGCAGATAAGCTTTGACCATACTCATGCTCAGACAATCGTTGATGCAGGCGAAGCTGCACAGAACGATATCGGAAGAATTCCCGATGCAAAAAGGCTTACAAAGCACCTCGGTGTTTTCCCTGAAGAAGCAACTCTTACCCCCAATATCAGCGTGATTGACGATGTTGATAACGGAGATATCATTCTTCTTTGCAGCGACGGTCTTACCGATATGCTCAGCGATGAAGAAATAACCGCAATTCTTTCAACCGGCGAAAGCTCACAGGATGTTGCAAGCAAGCTTATCCGTTCAGCTCTTGAAAAGGGCGGCAAGGATAATGTAACCGTTATGGCGGCATTCCTCGATGTTGAAGAAACTGCGATTTTTGCTCCCATTGCGGCAGCTATGGTTGGCGATAAGGATGCCGATTATGAAGAAGAATACCGCAACAGCTTCGGCGGTTCAAATCAGGTTCCCTTTGAGCAGAATCCCGTATCTCCTTATGCAAAAGCAGATGCAAGAGCATATCCGAAGTCGGTTGACAAAGCAAAAATAATAAAGATTGCAGGCATAACAATCGGTGCAATTGTTGTTGTTCTCATTGTTGCTCTCTTTATAAAGGCGCTTGTAAACGGTCAGAACGGTGAAGAAGAAACAACCACCACAACATATAATTATTACGATTACACAACCTATCCGAATTATTATTACACAACAACCATGCCGATAACAACATGGGTGTTTGAAACATCAAGCGAAACCGAAACATCGGAAACAACAACCGAAACCACAACCCGCAGAATAACAACAAGAAGAAGTACCACAAAGAAACGCTCAACAACCAAGAAGCGTACAACCACCACAAAGAAGAGAACTACCACAAAACCCGCAACAAAACCTGCTAACACAACTACAACCGTTCCTGTAGGAACAACAGTTCCCGGTGCAACAACTACAACAGTTCCCGACACAACTACACCCACACAGCCCGGTGCAACCACACCTACTCAGCCCGGTGCAACCACACCTACTCAGCCCGGCGCAACCACACCTACTCAGCCCGGCGCAACCACACCTACTCAGCCCGGCGCAACCACACCTACTCAGCCTACGGCTACCACACCCACTCAGCCCACGGCTACCACACCCACACAGCCCACGGCTACCACACCCACTCAGCCTGCCGGCGGTAACGGTTCAGCTGAAGCGGTGGTGGATGCTTTGGGAAATCTGGTTGGTGCAATAGGCGATGCAGTAAACCAGCCCAATGCATAATACATAACACATAAAAATCAGGGACTGCTTTCAAAGCAGTCCCGTTTTTTGTTATTTGATTTTGGATAATGCCCATGAGGTTATGTATTCATAAACCTGAGCCTTGTCTTTTTCATTGAGGATTTCGTGGCGCATCCCCGGGAAAAGCCTGATAGTGACATCGTTTTTGCCTGCCGCAATCAGGTCGTTATAAATTTGTTTGATTCCTTTGCCGTATGTACCGACGGGGTCATCCTCGCCTGCAACAAGAAGAATCGGAAGCTTTTCATAAATACCGTCATACCAATCCTTGCCCGAAACATTATTAAGTATAATGAAAAGGTCTTTGTAGCCTGCGGCAGTGAAAAGATATCCGCAATATTTATCTGCAATGTATTTGTCAACCTGTGCCGTATCGGTTGAAAGCCAGTCAAAAGGAGTTCGGTTTTCTGTTTTTTTGTTGTAAGGACCGAAAGCCATTTTGTTGATGAAATTGCTGCGGTGCCTGCTGCCTTTTGCTTTTTTTATGATGTCGGCAAGAGTTATTGCAATTGCAGCGGCGGGATTCTTGCCGCTTGAACCGCAGAAAACGGCTGCTTTTATTCTTTCATCTTTACCGTAGCGGCGTGCATATTCCCTTGCTATGAATGAACCCATGCTGTGACCAAAGAAAACTATGGGAATTCCGGGATATTCCGCTTTGATTAATTCGGTGAGTGTTCTTTCGTCTTCAACGAAGGCATCCCAGCCGTTGTTTTCTCCGAAATATCCGAGGTCATCATCGCTTTTAACGGATTTTCCGTGACCGACATGGTCGTCAACAAGCACGGCAAAACCGTTTTCGCAAAGATATGCGGCAAAATCTTCATATCTTTCGCCATGCTCAGCCATACCGTGAGCAATCTGAAAAATCGCTTTCGGACCGTCTGCGGGAATCCAGCATCTTGCAAAAACATCTGCAACACCCGATTTTGAGGGAACGGAATATTCTTTTCTGATTATTTCCATAACGGTTTCTCCTTTATACGGTAAATTTTTTTATTCTCTTTTTTAAAGTGAGTCCGATGAATGAAGCGGCGGCGATTTTTATGATGTCACCCGGAATAAACGGAATAACGCAGATTGCAAAAGCTTCGGCTAAACCGCATTCTGCTCTGTGCATATACCATAATGTTCCGCAAAGATAACAGACAGCCGTGCCTGCAATCATGCTCAAAGGATAAATAATTCTGCTGTTTTCAAACCTGTCTGTCAGAATTCCGATAATTAAGGCACAAGGAATATATCCGACTATGTAGCCGCCCGTGTAACCCGTTATGCATTGCAAACCGCCCGTGAATGAAGAAAAAACGGGAAGCCCCACGGCGCCGATGAGTATATAGACAGCAACGGCGGCAACGGAATATTTTTTGTTGACAGAGCTTGACACAATATAAATTGCAAGTGTTGAAAGTGAAATCGGAATTGCTCCTGCGGGGAGCGATAGCGGTGAAAAAATGCATATCAGCGCCGCAAGAATGCCGATGATTGCTGTTTTTCTGATGTTCAAACGTGTTACCTCATAGTCAAGAGTGTAAAGTGAAACAACTTTACATAAATGTGCTCATATATGTATGTTTTATGTTTTCTTTAATAATATCAACGATTTCGATGCCTGAATTTTTATAGCCTGCGAAAATTGCACCTATCTCAGGCGTAAAGCTGATTAACTTTACATTGTTAAATCCGTTAATACTCATCAAATCGGTGAATTTATTTCTGAAAAATGTATTATTCTGGAAAACTCCGCCCCAGAGACCGACGGCGATATCTTTGTTTTTATCCTTGAGAAGACCGAGAGCCGTCTGCGAAAGCTGTTGAGCTTCATCTGTGAGAATATTTTTTGCAACCTCATCTCCGTTTTTGCAGCACTTGCTGACAAGTCTTGCAAAAGCGGCTGTTTTTTTTCGGCTGACTGTTTTCTCATAGTACAAGTCGATAAGGTCATATATATTGTTAATTGAAAAATAGTTGAGGCATTCACCGAGAAGAGATGTTTCCGGTGCACATTTTTCGGCAGCTCTGATTGCGGCTTTTATTCCGTTAAGACCGATTGAATAGCCGCTTCCTTCATCTCCGAGAATATAACCCCAGCCGCCCGTATGACTGATGCTGCCGTCGGAATTCCTGCAGACGGCCATTGAACCCGTTCCGCTGATAATGGCGGCGCATTCTCCGTTTATATCCATTGCTTCAAGTGCAACAAATAAATCGGAATCCATGATAATGCAATCGCTGTCAATTATTTCTGAGCAGAATTTTTCGGTTTCCTGCGAAGTTGCCCTTTCATTGAGTGCAGACATACCTATCACGGCGCAACGGAAATTTTTTATGTTCAGGCTGTCAATTATGTTTTTCATCGCAAGACGTGCAGCTTCAAGACCGACGGAATAATAATTTATGCTCTCTCCGCACGCACTGCATATGAATTCGCCTTTTTCGTTGAAAACAACTGCGGTTGTTTTTGTGCCGCCGCCGTCAACACCAAGAAAATATGAATTGCCGTTCATACTGGCACCTCCATGAATTTATAATAAATTAACAGTTTATACATTATGTTTTATCATATTGTCAATATATGAATAGTATTATTAGAGTGAAAATATCGAATCTTTTCACTCTGAGACGGAACATAAGTCGGATAATTATAGATTAATACTTCAGAAAGGAATGAATGCTTTGAAAAATAACATGAAACAGTCGTGTGTAATGGTTTGCGTAACACAGCAGGAATCCTGCTCAAGACTCATTGAAGCAGGTGCAAGAATCGCAAAAGAAGAAAATCTTCCGCTTCTGGTAATAAGCGTGTTCAGAGAAAGCAACGGAATGAATGCCAATGACGGGGGAGCGCTTGAAAATCTTTTTGTCTGCGCTCAGAAATACAATGCATCGATGAATGTTTATTTCAACGACAGCCCTGCACTTGTTGTTGCCGTTGCGGCAAAGAAAAATCACGCTTCAACCCTTGTTACGGGTTTTCCTGCAGAAGGAAGCAGCGGATTTATTGCAAGAATTCACGAAATTCTTCCCGAGCTTCCGATAACAATGGTGGATTCCGAATCGAATGAATATAAAATCATTCAGTATGATAAGGAAGAAATTGAAGAGGCGCGAAGGCTCAATTCATTGAAATCCCACCCGAGAAAAGTCTGTTGACGGCATTACGCAATAATTTATATTCCTCGCCCTCAAGGGCGGGGTTTTTCTTTAAAAGATTTTCTGCGGCTGCATGAGTTTCTCTTATCGCTTCTCCGTCAGTCATCATATCTGCTATTTTCAGCTCGGGCAAGCCGTGCTGTCTTGAGCCGAAAAAGTCACCGGGACCTCTCAGTTTCAAATCTTCATCGGCGATTTTAAAGCCGTCTGTTGTTGAAGCAAGGATTTTGAGGCGGCGCTCGGTTTCTTCGTTATGAGCATCGGAAATCATTATGCAGGTTGATTTTTCCGTTCCTCTGCCTATTCTTCCTCTGAGCTGATGAAGCTGTGAAAGACCGAATCTTTCGGCATTTTCAATAACCATAATAACAGCATTCGGAACATCTATTCCGACCTCGATAACCGTTGTGGACACAAGAAGCTGAGTTTTACCCGAAGCGAATGAGTCCATAACGGCTTTTTTTTCGGCAGGCTTCATTTTTCCGTGAAGCAGACCGACGGAAAAGCCCTTGAAAAATCCTTCGGAAAGATTTTTATACAGTTCTGTTGCGGCGGTAAGCTCGGATTCGTCATTTTCGGCAACAAGTGCACACACTATGTAGCCCTGCTGACCGTTGCATAGATGCTTTTTGACATATCCGTAAGCACGCTCACGGATTTCGGAATTGACAAGATATGTTTCAACCTTCTGTCTTCCTTTGGGAAGCTCATCAAGAATGCTCAGATCAAGGTCGCCGTAGATAATAAGAGCGAGAGTTCTGGGAATGGGAGTTGCGGACATAACAAGTGTATGAGGGTTAACTCCTTTTGAAGATAACGAACCCCTCTGATTAACTCCGAAACGGTGCTGTTCATCCGTAACGGCAAGGGCAAGATTATTGAATTCAACATCCTTCTGAATGAGTGCGTGAGTTCCGACGGCAAGGTCGGTTTCGCCGTTTTTGAGGGATGCTTTTATTTTTTTCTTTTCTGCTGCAGGTGTTGAACCCGTGAGAAGTCCGATTTTTATATCGGTGTTTTCAAACATTTTTGCAAGTGTTTTATAGTGCTGCATTGCAAGAACTTCGGTCGGTGCCATGAGTGCGCTCTGAAAACCGTTTTTTGCGCAGTTATAAATCAATGCGGCGCTGACTGCCGTTTTACCCGAACCGACATCACCCTGAAGAAGTCTGTTCATGGGAACATTCTGCATCATATCTTCTGCTGATTGCTTTATTGCACGCTTTTGTGCACCTGTCAATTCAAAGGGGAGCAGAGAAAAAAATTCTTCGGTGTAATCAGCCTGCATGGGGATTGCATTTGAACGGCGCGACTTTGATTTAAGACGCAGCAGACCGAGTTCAAGAAGAAAAAGCTCCTCAAAAATCAGCCTTCTGCGTGCCTCGGAAAGCATATCTTCGCTTTCGGGAAAATGAATATTGCGGAGTGCCGGCTCAATTCCCATAAGACAATAGCTTTCCCTGATATTCCCGGGAATGGGGTCGGGGATTTCGGGACAAACCTCAAATGCTGTTTTTATAAGCTTTTCGATTGCTCTTGAATTGAGCCCTGCGGTCTGAGGATAAATCGGCCGCATTTTATCGCCGCCGTCAGCTTCCGTGAATTCGGGTGAACTCATCTGTCGGTAATATCCCTTGCCTGTTATCTTGCCGAAAAACAGATATTCTTTTCCGACCTCTAATTTTTCCGCGGCATATTTGCTGTTGAAGAAAATAACATCTATGATAGTTTCACCGTCGGTTACTTCAACCTTATAAATAGTCATACCCTTGCGTATTCTTTGCTCACGGTACTTCATTCCGACAATGGCTCTTATGCAGACATTTTCGTTGAGAGGAGCATCTTTTATTGAAACGATATTGCTCCAGTCCTCATAGACACGGGGATAAAAGGTAAGCAAATCCCAAAGGGTGCAAATTCCGAGCTTGCCGAGCATGGCAGCTCTTTTTTCACCCACGCCTTTGAGATATTTGATGCTTGCGTTAAGTTCCATGTTGAATCCTCATGTTGTCGATTTTTATATCCGTAAGTTCACCGTGTTCAAGACCTGTTGACAATGCCTTGTCGGGACTGTTTGTATGAACATGAACCTTTATTATTCCGGAATGCTCTGCAACGGCTGCACAGTCACCTATATCCGACAGCCTGCTCCGCAGGGGAGCAATGCTGTTTTTGTCTGCGGAATTAATCAGGAATTCGGTGCAGTAGGTGAATTCCGAGCTGTATTCCGGTTTTGATGCTTCCGTTTTATTTATATGTGCTTCACCGCTAAGGTTTATGCCGAGCATCCCTCTCATTATATAAATAAGACCCTGGGCGCCTGCATCAACAACTCCGTGCTTTTTCAGTGCTGGGAGAAGATTGGTTGTTGTTTTAAGAGATGCTTCCGCACCCTGCAATGCATGGGCGAAGGTTTCCTCTGCTGTGTATCCCTTTGATGCCGCAGAGCTTGCTTTTGCCGCAGCAAGACGGATAACCGTCAGCATAGTGCCTTCCGTCGGTTTTTCTATTGAAGCATAGGCTTCATCGCTTCCTGCTTCAAGAGCCTTTGCAAGGGAAACGGCGTCTATTTCGTTGAGATTTCTGATGCTTTCCGCAAAGCCTTTGAAGATAAGAGAAAAAATAACGCCGGAATTGCCTCTTGCACTTCTCAACAAAGCACCGGCCGCTTTATCTGCAAGCTCTCCCGCTTTTGTATCGGTGCAGTCGGAAATTATTTTTGCACAGCCGGAAAGGGTTAATGTAAGATTTGTTCCCGTATCACCGTCGGGTACGGGGAAAACATTGATGTCATCAACCTCGTCGGAATATCTGCTGATATTGGCTGCGGCGGAGATGATGGCATTTTTCAGCATTTCGGCAGTAATCATATATTCATCTTCTTTCGGAATTTATGAATATATTATGCCGTTTAAAAACCGTAAAATTCCTTTTAGAGTGGCGGAAGTGACCCGAACTGTGTTTTTTATCGGATTATTTCCGCCTTATCTTCGTTAAAATACTCGCAAATCCGTCAAGGATTTGCTGCGTTTTGTGCCTTGATAAGCCAAAAATCCTCACGATAAAAAATCTTCGACCTGAAAGTGAAAGATTTTAAAATGATTTTTGGCGATTGAGTGAGCAGGAAGGCTGACGCCTTTCAATCACGAAATGCCGAAAAGCGTTGAAAAGATTCGCTTTCAGGCATAGTTCGGATTGCTTCCGTCACTCTATTTGAAACTCCATGCTTCGATGTTATAAAAAACATCGCCGTCACATGAATTGAATTCGCCCTGCATTGCGTTGGTATAAGAAGCTGCGGCGTTTCTGTAGCAGAGGGGGATAAAAGGAAGGTCATCGTTGAAGGTGTTAACGAAATCCATAAGCTCGCATTTTCCGCCGAGGAACTGAGAATATCTTTCGGCAGAGGGACAAACCGGGTCGATTCCGTAGCTTACGTCACCGCCGAAAATCGGGAATAAATCCATGTTCGGCGAAAAACGGACTTCGCCGATATACATATCATATGAACCTGATTCAACCGCCTCTGTGTAATATTCTGTTGTGTATGCTTTGAGGTTTATTCTGAATCCGAGACCTTCAAGATATTCTTCAATAAATTCCGCAGTTTCGAGTTTGAACTGGTTTTCTTTGTTGACAAGCAGTGAAATTTCTCTTGATTCAATATCCGATTCCGAAAGCGCAATATATTCTTCAGCTTTGGGAAGGTCCGTTGAAACAACAAGGTCTTTTGAAGAAAGAGCAAACCAATCGGGATTGAAAGGAGAGTATGTTGCCCTTGCATGACCTTGAAATGCTGTTGTTACAATTTCGTTTCTGTTGATTGCAAGGTTTATTGCACGGCGGAGATTCGTGTCGGATAATAATTCGCTTTCCGAATTGATGCCGAGATAAACAAAATTGTTTATTCCCATATCAACCGTTTTTGCATTTATTCTCAGATAGCTTCCGCTTGAAAGGTCATT
>JAZSAH010000157.1:0-4734 GCA_045601745.1 Acutalibacteraceae bacterium | reverse complement strand
CTATTTTATACTGCGTTCTTTCGAAATATCTCGGCGCAACAGTCGGAAGCATTGCAACATGGGGAATGTTTATCATTGTATAACCCGAGCTGTAAATAAGAGAAGCAAGGAGATAATAGATGAAAAGCGCCGTTGTGTTGCCCGTTCCCGAAATACCGAATGAATACCACTTCATGAAGTAACCGATTAAAAGAACGGGAAGACCTGCGATAAGCCATACACGGTGTTTGCCGAAACGGGATTTTGTTCTGTCTGTTATAAATCCCATTGAAAGGTCTGTTATCGCATCGATAACTCCGCCGATAGTGCTTATGATACCGGACATACCGGTGCTCATTCCTTCAACAAAATTGAGAAACTGCTGATGATACATTCCGATGGGGTTGGTTACACCGCCTGTTGTTATGCAGGCAACGTTATAGCCGATAATCGGTCTTATATATTCCCAGGTATTGCCTTCAATACCGACGGCATCCTTGATTTTGTTTCCGATACCCACGGACAGCCCTCCAATCATAATATTGTTTTAAATATATACTAAAATATAATAACAAATTATAATAATAAGGTCAAGGTTTTTGTATAAAAAAAGATACTGCCGGAGCAGTATCCCTGATAATCAATCTTCAAGAGTGCTGATGATATCAACGCATTTCTGAATGCCGAGTGACGCACTGTTGAGACAAAGGTCATAGTGTCTTGCTTCGCCCCATTCCATTTCCGTGAAATGCTGATAATATGCCGAGCGTTTTTTGTCCTTATCTTTTATAAGTTTTTCGGGTAAAACATCGGGATAAAGCTTTTTTATGCGCTCGATTCTTTTATCTGTATCGGAATAAATGAAAATGTTATAAACATCATTGCGTTCACGCAGAATATAGTCTGCACAGCGTCCGATTATAACGCACGGACCTTTTTCTGCAAGCTGATTTATAACTTTGACCTGTGCGTGCCAGATGATGTCGTCTTTCGTCATGTTGCTGTAAAGGTTATAAAGTGTAAAAATCGTGGACATTTTACCCGAAGCGGATAAATATTCGCCCTTCTTTTCAATTTCTTCCTTGAGAAAACCGCTTTCGATGGCAACCTGCTCAACAATTTCTTTGTCGTAGCAGGGGATACCGAGTTTTTCTGCAAGCTTCATTCCGATTTCTCTGCCGCCGCTTCCGAATTCTCTGCCTATGGTGATTACCTTATCCTTCATTGCCATTCTCCTTTCGAAAACATATTATTTATTTCATTATAGCATAAAAATATAAAAAAGCAAAATTTTTTTCAAAATAATAGACCTGAGTGTTTTTTTCTTCGTCTTGTAGATGAGAAGACAAAAAACACTCAAAGGGGATGAAGTTTATGAGAATAATAAAAACGGGAATTGCGTTATTTGCAACGGGCGCAATCGGTTTTATTCTGTCGCTTGAATTTGCAACATATCTGTGTCATTTGTTCGGCGCAATTGTTGCGGCAAAATGTCTTCTTGCAACGGCGGTGTTTCTATTGATTTTTTTTGCAAGCGGATATACCCTTAACAAAGAATTCTTCGTCAGAGCTTAGCAGCTTGGAAATATGCTCCTCCTCCTTGATTCCCCCTTTCCGTTTTTTAGCGGGAGGGGGTTTCTTTTATGAAAATCCATTTTTTAACAACTTGTTTACAATTAAATTATTGACAAATCCTTCCTTTTGGTTTATAGTTATAACCGAAGTTAGCACTCGGAGCTGATGAGTGCTAAAATTAGCACTCAAAGAAAGAGGTGAGGCAAGTGAATGAACTCAGCGAAAGAAAAAAGCGTATTCTGGCGGCTGTTGTTGAGCAGTATATCAAAACGGGTGAGCCCGTCGGTTCGAAAGAGCTCCTGGCTTTAACGGGAATGTCGGTTTCTTCGGCAACGGTTAGAAATGAGATGAGTGAGCTTGCCGCAATGGGATATCTCGAACAGCCCCATACCTCGGCAGGCAGAATTCCGTCGCAGACGGGCTACAGATATTATGTTGACAACCTCATGAAACCCAGAGAGATTGACGAACTCAACAGAAGGATGATTGAAGCCGGGATTTCCTCTGCGGCAGGTGACCCGGAAAGGCTGATTTCTCAGGCGGGTGAAGTTCTTGCAGACCTCACAAAATGCGCCTGTGTTTCAACCGCACCCGGCGGAGATTCAATGATAATCCGGAAAATCGAGCTTGTTCCCGTCGGCGTTCATTCCGCAATGCTTGTGCTTCTGACTTCAAACGGAATTTTAAAGAGCAGACTTTGCAGACTTGATTGTGAGCTTACCGCAAAAATATGTGAGCAGTTCTACAATATCGTTCAGTCGTGCATAATCGGAAAGCCCGCAAACGATATAAGCGTTGCCGATATGCAGACGGTTGCCGCTTCGGTTGACGGAGATGTTTTTGCAATGCTTCCTCTTATGGCGGCGGTATGTGAGCTTGCAAGAAGCACGGCGAGTTCAAAAATCATGCTCGGAGGCAGTTCAAATCTGTTTTCGCATAAGGGATACGGAACAAACGCCATTGAGCTTCTTGAATTTCTTAACAAGAAAGAGCCGATTTCTGCAGTTATCAATGAAAACGAAGACCCTCTGAATGTTAAAATCGGCAAGGAAAATCTTTACCGTCAGCTTGAAAATTCCAGTGTAATAATCGCAAAATATTCCGTGGGAGGCGGCAATTCCGGAAAAATCGGACTTATCGGACCGACCCGAATGGATTATGAAAATATAATTCCCAGCATAAAATATTTAACCGACCTTGTCGGAAGTCTGATAACTCAGGCTATTGAAGAATAGAAAGGAACCCGAGATGAAGAAAGAAAAGAATAAGGCGGAAACAACCGAAGAGGTTGTTGAAGAAGTTGTTCAGGAAACCAAGGAAGAACAGCTTCAGAAGGCTCTCGACGAAAAGAACGACCAGTTTCTGAGACTTTATGCGGAATACGATAATTTCCGCAAGCGTTCACAGAAAGAAAAGCAGGATATATATTCAACCTCAAGGGCTGATGTTATCAAGGACCTTCTTCCCATTATGGATAATTTTGACAGAGCAGCCAACAATAAAGACGGCAGTTATGAAGATTATAAAAAGGGAATAGACCTTATTTTCAATCAGTTTGCCGAAATGCTGACCAAAAACGGCGTTGAAGCATACGGTGAAAGAGGCGAAGAATTCGACCCCAATATCCATAATGCGGTAATGACCGTTGAGGATGCAGAGCTTGGTGAAAATCAGATTGCATCCGTTTTCTCAAAAGGCTATAAGCTCGGTGACAAAATAATAAGAGAAGCTGTTGTCACCGTTGCAAATTCATAAAACAGTTTATAATTATTCTTTTTTATTATAGGAGGAAAAATAATATGGCAAAGGTAATAGGTATCGACTTAGGTACAACAAACTCATGCGTGGCAGTTATCGAAGGCGGCGAACCCGTTGTTATCGCTAACGCAGAAGGCGCAAGAACAACTCCCTCTGTTGTTGCATTCGGCAAAACAGGCGAGAGAATGGTCGGTCAGGTAGCAAAGAGACAGGCTATCACAAACCCCGACAGAACAGTTGCTTCAATCAAAAGACAGATGGGTACAGACTATAAAGTAGCTATCGACGATAAGAAGTATACACCCCAGGAAATTTCAGCAATGATTCTCCAGAAGCTCAAGACAGATGCCGAAAGCTATCTTGGCGACAAGGTAACGGAAGCTGTTATCACAGTTCCCGCATATTTCACCGACTCACAGCGTCAGGCAACCAAGGATGCAGGTAAAATTGCAGGTCTTGAAGTCAAGAGAATCATCAATGAACCCACAGCAGCAGCTCTTGCTTACGGTATCGACAAGGAAACTGACCAGAAGGTTATGGTTTATGACCTCGGCGGCGGCACCTTCGACGTTTCAATCATCGAAATGGGCGACGGCGTTCAGGAAGTTCTTGCAACCGCAGGTAACAACAAGCTCGGCGGTGACGACTTCGACCAGAGAGTTATCAACTGGCTCGCAGATCAGTTCAAGGCAGAACAGGGTATCGACCTCAGAGGCGACAAGATGGCTATGCAGCGTCTTAAGGAAGCAGCAGAAAAGGCAAAGATTGAGCTTTCAGGCGTTACATCCTCAAACATCAGCCTTCCCTTCATCACAGCTGATGCAACAGGTCCCAAGCACCTTGAAATGACTCTCACAAGAGCAAAATTCAACGAACTCACAGCAGACCTTGTTGAAGCAACAATGGGTCCCGTTCGTCAGGCAATGAGCGACTCGGGTCTCAACACAAGCGAAATCAATAAGGTTCTTATGGTTGGCGGCTCTTCAAGAATCCCTGCCGTTCAGGAAGCAATTAAAAAGTATCTCGGCGCTGAACCCTTCAAGGGCATCAACCCCGATGAATGCGTTGCTATCGGTGCTGCAATCCAGGGCGGCGTTCTCGGCGGCGAAGTCAAGGGTCTCCTTCTTCTCGACGTAACACCTCTTTCACTCGGCATCGAAACAATGGGCGGTATCAACACAAAGATCATTGACAGAAACACAACTATCCCCGTTAAGAAGAGCCAGATCTTCTCAACAGCAGCCGATAACCAGCCTTCGGTTGAGGTTCACGTTCTTCAGGGCGAAAGAGAGTTTGCAAAGGACAACAAAACCCTCGGCATCTTCCACCTTGACGGCATTATGCCCGCTCGCAGAGGCGTTCCTCAGATCGAAGTAACCTTTGATATTGACGCAAACGGCATCGTTCACGTTTCCGCAAAGG
>JAZSAH010000156.1:0-4864 GCA_045601745.1 Acutalibacteraceae bacterium | reverse complement strand
CTTCATGAGTGTTTCACGGTTGAGAACATTGACGTTGATATGATGAGCCATCTTTGAAAAATAGCCGTCGAGAATGGAAACGAGGTTGTCAACTCTTTCTTCGTCGGTTCTTCCGAGTGCTTCGGGAGTGATTGAGAAAGTGTTTGAAACGCCGTCACGGCAGTCGTCATAGCTGATTTTTGCAACGGAGTTGAGTGATGCAAGCGCACCGTTTTCTTCTCTGTTGTGCATGGGATTTGCGCCGGGTGCAAAAGGTGCGGATGCCTTTCTTCCGTCGGGAGTTGCACCCGTGTTCTTGCCGTACATAACATTCGATGTGATTGTAAGAACGGAAAGAGTGTGGATTGCATGGCGATAGGTGGGAGTTTTGCGAAGCTCCGTAATCATGCGGTGAGCCATGTCTTTTGCGATAAGGTCAACTCTGTCGTCATCGTTGCCGTATTTCGGGAAATCGCCCTCTGTTTTGAATTCGGAAATGAATCCCTTTGAATCCTTAACGGGAACAACATTTGCAAACTTGATTGCGCTCAGTGAGTCGGCAACAACCGAAAGACCCGCAATGCCGAATGCCATGAAACGCTCAACCTGAGTGTCATGGAGCGCCATCTGTGTTTTTTCGTAGGCATATTTATCGTGCATATAGTGGATGATGTTCATGGTGTTGACATAGAGATTGCTCATCCACTTGATATAGATATCAAATCTTTCCATAACCTCGTCATAATCGAGCTTGTCGCCGCTTAAAACGGGCATCTGAGGTCCGATGTGAATTCCGCTTGTTGTGTCATAACCGCCGTTGATGGCAATGAGAAGAAGCTTTGCAAGGTTGCATCTTGCACCGAAGAACTGCATCTGCTTGCCGACCTTCATGGCGGAAACGCAGCAGGCAATTGCATAGTCATCGCCGTAGATGGGACGCATAAGGTCATCGTTTTCATACTGGATTGAGTCGGTGTCCTTTGAAACCTTTGCGCAGAATTTCTTGAAGTTTTCGGGGAGAGCCGTTGACCAGAGAACAGTCAGGTTCGGCTCGGGAGATGAACCGAGGGTATAAAGCGTGTTGAGCATACGGTAGCTGTTCTTTGTAACAAGAGTTCTTCCGTCTTCGCCCATACCGCCGACAGCTTCCGTTATCCACATCGGGTCGCCGCCGAAAAGCTCGTTATATTCGGGTGTACGGAGATGGCGTGCAATGCGGAGCTTCATAACGAAATCATCCATAAGCTCCTGAGCGCCTTCTTCGGTGAGAATTCCGTTTTCAATATCTCTTTCAATATAAATATCAAAGAATGTGCTGACTCTGCCGAGCGACATAGCGGCACCGTTCTGCTCTTTGATTGCGCCGAGATATGCAAAATATGTCCACTGAATTGCTTCACGGGCATTTTCTGCAGGCTGACTGATGTCAAAACCGTACATCGCAGCCATTTCCTTGAGATATCCGAGGAAGGCAATCTGCTGGAAAAGTTCTTCGTCAAGACGGATTTGTTCGGTATTGAAAGCCTGATTTGTAAGCTCATTTTTATCCTTTTTCTTTTCGGCAATGAGTCTGTCAACGCCGTAAAGAGCAACTCTGCGGTAGTCGCCGATGATTCTTCCTCTGCCGTATGCATCGGGAAGACCTGTTATAACATGGCATTTGCGTGCCTGACGCATTTCGTCGGTGTATGCACGGAAAACGCCGTCGTTATGGGTCGTTCTGAATCTGAATTCTTCTTCAACCTTGCGGCTGAGTTTATATCCGTATGCTTCACAAGCCTGGCGAACCATTCTCATACCGCCGAAAGGATTGACGCCTCTTTTGAGGGGGCGGTTTGTCTGCATACCGACAATAATTTCATTATCCTTATCGATATATCCGGGTGAATAGCTCGTGAGTGAAGAAACCGTTGCCGTATCAATATCAAGCACACCTCCGAACTGGCGTTCAAGAGCAAAAAGAGCTTGGATTTTTTTCATAAGGCTGTTGGTTCTTTCTGTTGCACCCGAAAGAAATTCATCTGAGCCTTCGTATGCCTTATAGTTCTTCTGAATGAAATCGCGGACATTGATTTCATCCTGCCATACGCCTGACTTAAAGCCTGTCCAATTTTTGTGTTCCATATTTTATACCTCCTTACAGAGTGTCAAGAATCTAAAAAAACAAAAAAGGGCTTATTCAGTTTATCAAAACTGAATAGCCCAGACGGTCGGCATATTATACTTTAAAAATTTAAAGTATACGTTTACATTCCCTTGCGGTTATCCGCTGTTCCGTCAGTCATGTAAACTTTGTATTTTCATTATACAGAAAGACCGGGGATATGTCAATCAAAAAAATCACCAAATATTGTGTGTTTTATCGAAAATATATGGTGAATGTTGTGGTTGTAACAGAAAAGAGGGATGCCCGGGCATCCCTCTGCATTTTATTTAATCCACTTTTTAACAGCTGTTTCAACAAGAGAAACAGTTTTTTCAACAACGGCTTTGTCGCCGTCTGCAAGATTGAGAAGGGGAGCTCTTACGCCGCCGAGTTCAAGACCCGAAAGCCTCTTAAGAGCCGCTTTTGCAACCGCATACATATTGCCGTTTGCAGAGCACATTGTGTAAATTACTTCGTCGATATCGTTCTGAAGTTCTCTTGCATTTTCAAAATCGCCGGCTTCAACAAATGCGTTGAGCTTCACGAAAAGCTCGGGCATAACGCCGTAAGTGCCGCCGATACCGCCGTCTGCACCGATAAGTCTGCCGCCCACAAACTGTTCATCGGGACCGTTGAAAACAACAATTTCCTTGTTGTTGATTGCGGCCTGTCTTTTGAACATCTGGATATCCTGAATGGGCATTGATGAATTCTTGACGCCGATAACTCTGGGATTCTTGAGCATTTCGTCAAAGAGGCTCAGAGTGAGTGCAACACCTGCAAGCTGAGGGATATTGTAGATAACAAAATCAGTGCTGGGTGCTGCAGCTGAGATATCATTCCAATACTTTGCAATGGCTCTTTCGGGAAGTCTGAAATAAATGGGAGGAATTGCTGCAATAGCGTCAACACCGAGAGATTCCGCATGGCTTGCAAGCTCCTGACTGTCTTTTGTGTTGTTGCAGGCAACATGAGCAATGATTGCAATTCTGCCCTTTGCAACCTCCATAACAGCTTCGAGAGTCTGCTTTCTTTCTTCAACGCCCAGATAAATGCATTCGCCCGATGAACCGCCCACATAAAGACCGGCAACGCCTTTGCCGATAAGATATTCAACATAATCTTTTGTTGCCTGAGTTGAAACATTTCCTTCGCCGTCATAGCAAGCATAAAAAGCGGGGAAAATACCTTTATATTTATTAAGACTCATGATTTATACCTCCGTAATTTTATTGCATTTTTTCCTGTTTGACTTTGTGGTCAACAATGTGGCGTTTTGCAATCTCTGCAGTGACTTCTTCAAGGCTGATTCCCATTTCAATCATCATAACCGTGATGTGATAAAGAAGGTCTGCGATTTCATAAACCGTTTCTGCCTTGTCACCGCCCTTTGCGCCGATGATAACTTCGGTGCATTCTTCGCCGACCTTTTTGAGAATTTTATCAATTCCCTTTTCGAAAAGATATGTTGTGTAGGAACCCTCTTTTTTGTTGACTTTTCTGCCGACAAGCATTTCATAAAGACCTTCGTATGAAAACTCCTCTGTTTCGGGAGCAACGATATCCTCAAAGAAGCAGGTTTCGCTGCCGGTGTGACAAGCGGGACCGTTCTTTATAACGTCAATGAGAAGGGTGTCCTTATCACAGTCTGTACGGATTGAAACAACCTGCTGTGTGTTGCCCGAGGTTTCACCCTTTCTCCAGAGCTCCTGACGGCTTCTGCTCCAGAAGCAGGTTCTGCCTTCTTTGATAGTGATATCAAGGCTTTCTGCGTTCATGTATGCAAGCATAAGAACCTTTTTGCTGTAATGGTCCTGAACTATCGCAGGAATAAGACCGTCGTTGTTATATTTAAGTTCAATCATTTTTTATATCCTCATCTCTATGTTATTTTCATTAAGATAACGCTTCAAATCCATGATATTGACTTCTTTGAAATGGAAGATTGATGCAGCAAGACCTGCATCTGCACAGCCGGCTTTGAAAAGCTCGAGGAAATCCTCTTTTTTGCCTGCACCGCCGCTTGCGATAACGGGAATTGAAACAAGGTCGCTGATTTTTTGGAGCATTTCAAGGTCAAAGCCCTGCTTTACACCGTCGGTATCGATGCTGTTGACAACCAATTCGCCTGCACCGTTGTTTTCACCCATTTTTGCCCATTCGAGAGCATCAATGCCCGTGTCAATTCTTCCGCCCTTGCTGAAAATATGGAATGAACCGTCAACACGCTTTATGTCCATCGAAAGAACAACGCATTGGTCGCCGTATTTCTTTGCCGCTTTTTCGATAAGTGACGGGTCTTTTATTGCGCCGGAATTTACCGAAACCTTGTCTGCGCCGCACTTGAGCACTCTGTCAAAATCGTCGAGAGTGTTGATGCCGCCGCCGACGGTCAGAGGAATGAATATTTCCTTTGCAACCTGAGTGAGTGCATCCGTGAAAAGTGCTCTGCCCTCAAAGGATGCCGTTATATCATAGAAAACAAGCTCATCTGCACCGCTGTCATTATAAAAATGTGCAAGCTCAACGGGCGATGCAACATCCTGAATTCCTTCAAAATTAACGCCTTTTACAACTCTGCCGTTTCTGACATCAAGGCAGGGTATAATTCTTTTTGTTATCATTTTATTTTACCTCCGCCGCTTTAAGTGCATCTTTAAGTGAAAGCCTGCCTTCATAAACAGCCTTGCCGACTATTGCACCGTAAATGTTCATGTCACGAAGCTTTTCGATTTCGTT
>JAZSAH010000155.1:0-15147 GCA_045601745.1 Acutalibacteraceae bacterium | reverse complement strand
ACTTTCTTCACTTGTCAGGGAACTTCTAAACAGTTTTGATTTCAGTCCCGAAAGGCTTACGGAGATTAACGAAAGACTGGATTTCCTTTACAGAATGTCAATGAAATACGGCGCAAACGAGAGTGATATTCTTGATTGCCTTGAAAAAGCGGTTGAAGAGAGAAATGCAATTGAAGTTTCGGATGAAAGAATATCGGAACTTGAAGAAAGGCTCTATGCGCTTTCCGATGAAATAAAGATTCTTTCGGCAAAACTGACTGACAGCCGTATGACTGCGGCAAGAGAATTTGAAAAGCAGGTCAGGGCAGAACTTGAATTCCTTGATATGCCGAAGGTTTCGTTTGTTGTTGAAAGAAAAGCAACTGCGCTTACTTCAAGGGGTGCGGATGCAATAGAATTCCTTATCAGCGCAAACCCCGGTCAGGAGCCGAAGGCAATTGCAAAAATTGCTTCGGGCGGCGAACTTTCAAGAATAATGCTTGCAATAAAGAATGTTCTTTCCGATAAGGACGATATTTCAACCCTTATTTTTGACGAAATCGATACGGGGGTCAGCGGCTCGGCGGCAGAGAAAATCGCACTCAAGCTTTATGAGGTTTCAAAGGGCAGGCAGGTTATCTGCGTAACCCATCTTGCAAGAATTGCCGCCCAGGCTGATAAACATATGAAAATCAGCAAGAACGCTGACGAAGAAAAAACATATACAAAGATTGACACCCTTGATTTTGACGGCAGAGCAGCCGAAATTGCAAGGATAACGGCAGGCGGAAACCTTACCGCCCTGCAGATAGAAACAGCAAAAGAAATGCTGAACAATGCAAAGGTGAAATAATATGAAATTCGGAATATGTGTCGGAACAGACATTGAAAAAATGAAATACATGAAGGCTGTCGGATATGATTATTCCGAGGGTCACTGTCAGGAAATTGCCAAAAAAGACAAGTCATATCTTGACGAAATGAAGAAAACGGGACTGCCTGTTGTTGCGGCAAACTGTTTTATCGGAATGCGTGTTGTCGGCGAAGAAAAGAATTATGATGAGATTGATGCATATCTTGCAAAGCTTTTTGAAAATGCCGCTTACCTCGGAATAAAATATCTTGTTTTCGGTTCATCGGCTGCAAGAAGAATTCCCGACGGAATGAGTCTTGAAGAAGGCAGGGCGGAAATAGTTGATTTCCTCAGAAATCATGTTCTTCCGTTTGCCGAAAAATATAACATAATTATCGCAATTGAGCCTCTCCGACCCGAAGAATGCGACGCAATCAATACCGTTGCAGACGGCGTTGAGGTTGCAAAAGCCGTTGATTCGCCTTATGTCAGGGTGCTTGCAGATGTTGCGCATATGTATGTCCAGAACGAAAGCATGGAGAGTCTGCTTGAATATAAAGGCTGGATTGTTCATGCGCACACCTCAAATCCCGACCCGGACCCATCACTCGGCAGAAAGAGAATTTATCCCGTTGAAGGCGATGAATTCAGTCAGGCGGATTTTGTTGATGCGTTGAAAAAAATCGGGGTTGAATATTGTTCGGTTGAAGCAGAAGTTATTGATTTTGAGCAGGATGCAAAGAATGCATACGGTATTCTCAAGGGGCTGAAATGATATGAAGCTTAATAAAGATGATGTTATACTTTTTTCGGGTGATTCAATAACCGACGGCAACCGCGGAAAAAGCATGGACTGCAATCATATCATGGGTCACGGTTATCAGTATATTGTTGCATCGAAGCTTGCGCTTGAAAATGCCGAGAATATGCCGAAATTCATCAATAAAGGCTATTCGGGAGAAGTTGCGGAAGGACTCCTTGAAAAATGGCAGGCGGATGTTATTGATAATAAACCGACAATACTCAGTATTCTCGTGGGAGTCAATGACGGCGGATACGGATATTTTGATAAAATAACTCCCGATGAAGCTGCAAATCGTCATGAAACAAATCTCCGTGCAATTCTTGAAAAGACGAGAAATGAACTCGGTGATATAAAAATCATTCTTTGCGAGCCTTTCTATTTTCCGCTTGATAAGTCGGATTACTCCTATAATAATTCTCCTCACCCCGACGGAGTTGAAGGTCCTTTTAAAAGACCCGACAGCAATGACCCCGAGGATTCCGTTGCATACCGTGAGGCGGCAAATATAAGAATCAGGGCGGCAACAAAAAAACTTGCGGAAGAATTCAATTGCATTTTCGTTCCGCTTTATGATAAGATTAAGGAAAATGCAGAAAGGTCAAGAATTGAATATTTTATATGGGACGGCACTCATCCGAGCATTGCAGGGCATATGATTATTGCCGAGGAATGGATGAAGGCATTTGAGGGTCTTGACAAAAATATTTTATAATGTATATTTATAATATTGTAAATAATACCGAAAGGATGTAATAAAAATGCAGATTTATGAAGAACTTGTTGCAAGAGGACTTATTGCGCAGGTAACAGATGAAAAAGAGATAAGAGAGCTTATCAATAACGGCAAGGCTGTTTTCTATATCGGTTTTGACCCTACGGCAGACAGCCTTCATGTAGGTCACTTCATGGCTCTTTGCCTTATGAAAAGACTTCAGATGGCAGGCAACAAGCCTATCGCTCTTCTTGGCGGCGGCACAGGCATGATCGGTGACCCCTCGGGCAGAAGTGACCTTCGTCAGGTTCTTACCAAGGAAACAATTCAGCATAATGTTGACTGCTTCAAAAAGCAGATGAGCCGTTTCATCGATTTCAGCGACGGTAAAGCTATGCTTATCAATAATGCAGACTGGCTTCTTGACCTCAACTATGTTGATGTTCTCCGTGAGGTAGGTGCTTGCTTCTCGGTTAACAATATGCTCCGTGCGGAATGCTATAAGCAGAGAATGGAAAAAGGTCTTTCCTTCCTTGAATTCAACTATATGATTATGCAGAGCTATGACTTCTATCATCTTTACAAGGAATACGGCTGCAATATGCAGTTCGGCGGCGATGACCAGTGGTCAAATATGCTTGGCGGTACAGAGCTTATCCGTAAAAAGCTCGGCAAAGATGCTTATGCTATGACAATCACCCTTCTCCTCAACTCCGAGGGCAAGAAAATGGGCAAAACCGCTTCGGGCGCAGTATGGCTCGACCCCGAAAAGACATCACCCTATGAATTCTATCAGTATTGGAGAAACGTAGGCGATGACGATGTTCTCAAGTGCATCCGTATGCTCACCTTCCTTCCTCTTGAAGAAATTGATGCCATGGATTCATGGGAAGGCAGTCAGCTCAATACGGCAAAGGAAATCCTTGCTTTCGAGCTCACAAAGCTTGTTCACGGCGAAGAAGAAGCAGCAAAGGCTCAGGCTGCCGCAAAGGCAATTTTCAGCGGTGCTGCAGATCTTGACAATATGCCCTCAACGGCTCTTTCCGACGAAGATTTCACAGACGGTTCAATCGATATCCTTGATATCCTTCTGAAGGCTGAAATCACAAAGTCAAGAGGCGAGGGAAGAAGACTTGTTCAGCAGGGCGGTATTTCCGTTGACGATGCAAAGGTAACCGATTTCACAATGAGCTTTACAAAGGAAGCTCTTAAGGAAAAACCCATTGTTGTTAAAAAAGGCAAGAAAATATTCCATAAGATTGAGGCATAATTATGCTTAACAAAAATGAGAAGTGCGCTGTCTTTCTTGATATTGACGGCACACTGCTTTCCGACAGTTTCATAATTCCCCCCGAAAATCTCAGTGCAATCAGAGCTGCGCAGGAAAAGGGGCATCTCGTTTTTATCAATACGGGTCGTTCATGGGGCAATATTCCGTCTGTGCTAATGGAGCAGTTCAAGGAATTTGACGGAATAATATCGGGTATCGGTTCGATGATAACAATCGGCGGCGAAACCGTTTATAAATCATTTATGAACGATGACCTGATTAAAAAAATTATGAAATATGTTTTTGACAATCCTCAGTATTGGGCGCTGTTTGAGGGCGTCAACGATGTTTATTCCCTTTCCAACGACAGATATGCCGTGAGGGATTATCAGATACCTGTAGAAACCCCCGATGATTATCTGAAAATCTGTAACGGTGATAATATTCAGGTTGTTGCAATGGGAATAACCGTTCCCGATGATTTCAGAGAGCTTTTCAAAGACGAATTGACCGTCTTTCAGTTTGAAACCTATGCAGACCTTGTCAAAAAAGGTCTCAACAAGGCGGATGGCATAAAAAAGGCGATTGAAATCATGGGAATAAAGCGTGAAAACACCGTTGCAATCGGTGACAGCAACAACGACTACGACATGATTGAATATGCGGGAGTCGGAGTTGCAATGGCAAATTCACAGCAGACGATTCTCGATATTGCGGATTATGTGACATCGTCGAATCATGAATGCGGTGTTGCAAAAGCAATTAATGAAATACTTTTATAAAATGAGGCAGGAGAAATCCTGCCTTTTTGTATTGCCTATATAAAATTTATCTGTTATAATTTATTTATATATTATTAAAAAGGAATGCTGATATGAAAACTGTTCTGAATTCACCGATAAATCTTCATAATAAAACAATTAAAAACCGTGTTGTTTTTCATCCGATGGAGGGTTGTGACGGAACTTTTCAGGGTGCTGTTGATGAGCTGACCCGAAGAAGATATCTGCGTTTTGCCAAAAGCGGTGCAGGAATAATCTGGTTTGAAGCAACTGCCGTTACCGAAGAAGGCAGAGCAAATCCGAGACAGCTTTTTCTTAATGAAAACACAAAAGAATCTTTTAAAACTCTTATCGGAGAAATAAAAGAAGCATCGCTTTCCGAAAACGGTTTTGAACCGATAATCATTGTTCAGCTTACCCACAGCGGCAGATTCTCAAAGCCAAACGGTACTCCCGAGCCGATTGTTGCATACCGCAATGCTCATTGGGAAATCGGCAGGGAAAAACAGCCTTATAAAGTTGTAACAGATGATTATTGCAAAACTATTCCCGGAAAGTATTATGATGCCGCTGTTCTTGCAAAGGAAGTCGGCTTTGACGGCATTGATGTCAAATGCTGTCACGGCTATCTTTTCAATGAATTTCTCAGCGCAAAAGAGCGTGAGGGCATCTACGGCGGAAGCCTTGAAAACAGAACAAGACTGTATTTTGAGTGCATAGATGCAGTTAAGAATGCGGTGGGTGAAGATGTTTTCGTAACAACAAGACTTAACGCCTGCGATTGTTTTCCGTATCCCTACGGTTACGGCGTTGACAAAAACAACAACATTGACTTATCGGAAACAAAGCTCATCATAAAAGCTCTTTATGAAAAGGGCATAAGGCTTATAAATCTCACCCTCGGCAATCCTTATCTCATTCCGCATATCAATCGCCCCTGCATGAATGCACCCGAAGACGGCGAAACGGGTGTAAAGAGAATATATGATGTCACAAAAGAGCTTAAAGATGCTTTCCCCGATATCTGTTTTGTTGCATCGGGTCTGACATATCCGGGTGAAAACGCCATGGAATATGCCGAAAAAATAATAAAAAACGGCGTTGCGGATTTTGCAGGCTTCGGAAGAATGACCTTTGCATATCCGATGTTTTTCAAAGATTATCTTGAAAAAGGCGGACTTGACAAGAGCAGGATTTGTCTTAAGTGCAGCAAGTGTTCGCAGCTTATGAGGGCAGGCACGGTTGCAGGCTGTCCCGTCAGGGATTACGAAGTATATATGCCGTTTTATAAGAAATATGTTTTGGAGAAGGTGTAAGCATGACGGCTGTAATAACAGGCTCAAGCAGGGGAATCGGTTTTGGAATTGCAAAGGAGCTTCTTGAAAACGGGTTTACCGTTGTCCTTTCGGCAAGAAAAAGAAGCGATGAGATTGGTGAACTCGAAAAGGCATATCCCCAAAAGGTGTTTTTTGTTCCCTGCGATATTTCGGATATGAATTCTGTTGAAAATCTTGTTTCTTTTGTTAACGAAAAATTCGGAAAGCTTGACCTGCTTGTCAATAATGCAGGCGTTGCACCAAAGGAGAGAAAAGATATTCTTGAGCTTTTGCCCGAGGATTTTGATTTTGTTACCGATATAAATCTGAAAGGAACCTTTTTCGTAACGCAGAGGTTTGTTCCGCTTCTCAGAGAAAACGGAAATGCAAGAATTGTCAATATTTCATCGATGTCGGCATATACAGCCTCCGTAAACAGAGGCGAATACTGCATTTCAAAAGCCGGAATTTCAATGATAACAAAGCTTTTTGCCGCCCGTCTTGCAGAATACGGTATCAGCGTTCTTGAAATAAGACCGGGTATCATCGAAACCGAAATGACGTCAAAAGTCAAAGAAAAATATGAAAAAATGATAGACAGCGGATTGACTCCGATAAAAAGAATGGGTCAGCCTGAGGATATTGCAAAATGTGTTGTTTCTGTTGCAAACGGCAATTTTGATTTCTGCACGGGAACGGTTATTGACTGCGACGGCGGATTTAATGTGAGATGCTTATGAAAATATATGATGCAATAATTATCGGAAGCGGTGCGGCAGCTTACGGCGCTGCAGACCGACTTTATAAAGAGGGAATAACCGATATTGCGGTTATAACCGAAAACCGACTCGGCGGCACTTCAAGGAATACGGGAAGCGATAAGCAGACCTATTATAAGCTTTCCATGGACGGCTATTCATCGGACAGCCCTTATAAAATGGCTTGTGATATTTATTCTGCAGGCTGTTGCGACGGCGAAAAAATGTATCTCCAGGCAGTCAACAGCACAAGATGTTTTCTTCGCCTTTTTGATTACGGAGTGAATTTTCCCAGAGATGAATTCGGGGGATTCCCCGGATATAAACCCGACCATGATAACACGGTCAGGGCAACTTCAATCGGACCTCTGACCTCTAAGGTGATGACGGAAAAACTTGAAAAAGCCGTTGAGAGAAACGGAACACCGATTTTTGATAACCGTCAGGTTGTTGAAATTCTTAAAGACGGCGATAAGGCGGTCGGTGTTGCTGCGCTGAATACGCAAACCAATGATTTTGAGTGCTTTTATGCCTGTAATGTTATCTGTGCAACGGGTGCGCCTGCGTGCATATATGAAAATTCGGTCTATCCCGAATCGCAGCACGGCATGACGGGCGTTCTGATTGAATCGGGAGTCCGCCTTTGCAATTTCTCGCAGTGGCAATACGGTATGGCATCGGTTGATTTCCGATGGAACGTTTCGGGAAGCTTCATGCAGGTTGTTCCCTGCTTTGTCAGCGTTGATGAAAACGGAAATGAATATGGTTTTCTGAATGATTATTTTGATAATCCCTCGGAAATGTGCAGCAGCATTTTCCTCAAAGGCTACCAATGGCCGTTCAGCTTTGAAAGAATGAATGCATCGTCAAGGGTGGATATTGCCGTTCATAACGAAACGAAAAAAGGCAGAATGGTTTATCTTGATTTCACCCGGAACCCCGAAGGCTTTTCTTTTGAAGGACTCAGCGATGAGGCGAAGTCTTATCTTGAAAAAAACGGCGCAACGCAGGAAACCCCGATTGAACGACTGAAAACACTCAATCCCGGGGCGATAGCTGTTTATTCGGCTCATGATATCGATATCTGCACCGAGAAACTCAGAATTGCCGTTTGCGCCCAGCATAACAACGGCGGTGTTTATACCGATAACAATTATGAAACCGATGTACGGAATCTTTATGTTATCGGTGAAGCGGCAGGTACTTTCGGTCTTGCACGCCCGGGAGGCACTGCGCTGAATGATACGCAGGTCGGAGGTTTTCTTTGCACCGAACATATCAGAAATAAGAAACTGTCTTTGACAGATTTTGAATTACCGTTAGATTATTCCGATAAATATAAGGATTTTGTTGTTGACAAAAATGTTGACTATTCTTATATCAGAACAAAAATGAGCAGGTCTGCCGCATTCCTGCGAAACGGTGAGGAATGCAATGAATTGCTCGGCGAAATAAACAGGATTTTATCCGATTATCCCATGAGGCATAAATCGCTGAGCAAATATTTTTATGATAAGGATATGCTTCTGAGTGCAAAGATGCTTCTTGAAACAATAACGCAGGAAATGCCTTTGACGGGAAGCAGAGGCGGCGCTGTTTTTATCGGTAAAGGTGAGATTACAAAAGAAAATTCCGATTACAGAAAGTATTTAACCGTAACGGACAACGGAAAAATCTCTTTTGTCCCGACAAAACCCGTACCCGTTTCGGACAAACCGTTTGAAAAATATCTTAACGACGGAGGGAGAATATAAAATGAACTTTAACCGTGCGATCGAAATTTATAAGAAAAATCCCACAGCCGAAACTCTGAATGAGGTCACGGAAAAGCTGCTTGCTGAAATGACTCTTAAAGAAAAAGTCCGTCTTATGCAGGGTCACGCCATGGGTGTAACAATAAAAAACACCCTCACCAAGGGAAGATATTATAACGGGGAAGCCTATCCCGCAGGCGGATGCAAAAGACTCGGAATTCCTCCCGTGCTTTTCACGGACGGTCCGAGGGGAATAGTTATGGGCAAATGCACCTGTTTTCCCGTTTCAATGCTCAGAGGTGCGGCATTTGATGATGAACTCGAATATGAAATAGGTAAGGTCTTCGCAAAGGAAGCGAGTGCACTCGGTGCAAATCTCTATGCAGGCGTATGCATAAATCTTCTGCGCAATCCTATGTGGGGCAGAGCGCAGGAAACCTACGGCGAAGACCCGTTTCTGCTGGGAAAAATGGGCGTGGCATTAACAAAAGCGATGCAGGAAAACGGAATCATTGCCTGCCCGAAGCATTATGCTCTCAACAGCATTGAGGATTTGCGCTTCAAGGTTGATGCAAAAGCGGACGAAAGAACTCTCCATGAGGTTTATCTTCCCCATTTTAAAAAGTGCATCGATGCAGGCGCAATGTCGATAATGGGCGCATATAACAAGGTCAACGGAACATACTGCTGTGAAAGCAAGGAGCTTCTGACCGATATTCTAAGAGATAAATGGAACTTTGAAGGCTTCACTCTTTCCGATTTCTTCTACGGTATTTATGATGCCGTAAGAAGCGTCAAAGCGGGTATGGATATGGAAATGCCCTATTATTTCCGATATGCCGTGCTTAATTATAAGCTGAAAAAAGGTGAGCTGACGGAAGCTGATATCAATCTCAGCGCAGGAAGAATTCTAAGGTCGCTTATTAAAACTCTGCCCGCATATAAAAAACAGCCGAAGTCCGTTATTCTTTGCGATGAACATATAAAGCTTGCAAGAAAAACGGCAGGAAAAGGAACGGTCCTTCTCAAAAACGAAGATAAAACACTTCCCGTTGCACAGGGAAATAAAATTGCCGTTGTGGGTCGGTATGCAAACAAAGTCAATGTCGGCGACCACGGAAGCAGTAATGTTTACAGTCCCTATACCGTTACTGCTTATGAGGGAATAAAAAACAGATTCGGCGAAAACAATGTCACCGTTTATAACGGCTGTGATGCTCAGAAAGCGACTGAAGCCGTCAGGAATTCGGATTATATAATTGCCTGCGTCGGAAGCGACTGGCTTCAGGAGGGCGAATTTCTCGTCAATCTCGGCAATGTCAAAAAGAAGCCAAAGGGCTCGGGCGGTGACAGAGCTGACCTGAGAATTCCTTCGGAGGATGTTGAACTTATAAAAGCGTTATCAAAAACAGGCAAAAAGCTCATTGTCAATATTATGGGCGGAAGCGCCTATGTTATAAAGGAATGGACAGACCTTGCAGACGCAATCCTCTTTTCGTTTTACAGCGGTCTTGAGGGCGGCAATGCTCTTGCGGATATCATAAGCGGTGATGTGAATCCCGGCGGAAAACTGCCTTTCACAATTGCTTATAACGACACGGATTATCCCGATTTTCTTCATATCGCCGATAAAGAGCGTGAAATCGACTACGGCTATTATCACGGTTATACTCTTTTCGACAAAAAGAATATTGAGCCTCAGTATCCCTTTGGTTTCGGTCTTTCATATACCGATTTTGAAATCACAGATTGCAAAGCTGAAAAGAATGATGATAAAATAACCGTTTATGCAACCGTGAAAAATATCGGCGGTGTATGCGGTGATGAGGTTGTTCAGGTTTATGTTTCAAGCAGGAATACCGATGAAGACCGCCCCGTAAAGCTTCTCAAAGGCTTTAAGAGAGTTACGGTTGAATCGGGCAAATCGGCAGATGTTGAAATCGCAATCCCCGTTGATGAAATAAAATTCTATGATCCCGAAAAAGGCGACTGGAAAATGGATGAAGCTTATACCGTTATGGTCGGCACGAGCAGCAGAAATGCCAAAACCGTCGGTGATATCGTATTCTGATTCCGGGGTGTGATTATGAAAAAAAGCAATTATTCTCCCGATGCATTCATGAACGGCATATATGCACAGGTGCTTGCAAAGCCTTATGAGGATGTCCGTGATGAAAAATCTGCGCTTGAAACGGGTAAAGAAATAAGAAACAAAACACGGGTTATGCTCGGAACAGATAAAATTCCATGCAAAACCGGAGATATAAAGCTTGTACCCATCGGCAAAGCTCAGGTTTATCCCGATTATACACTTCAGAAATATTCTGCCGAAATCTGCAGAAATCTTGATATGCTTTTCTATGTTCTGACTCCGAAAAATATATCAAAACCCGCACCCGGTGTTGTTGCGCTCTGCGGTCACGGCTACGGAGTAAGACAAATTCTGAATATTTCGAAAAAAGGCAGAAAAAAACATTTCAATTATTTTGATAATTATCAGAAGAATTTCGGAGCAGAGCTTGCAAAAAGGGGATGCGTTGTTATTGCGCCCGAGTTGTTCGGCTTCGGTGAGGCAAGACTTAAGAAGGACCTCATAAAGCCTTTTTATATCAGCTCGTGCGATGAGCTTTCGCATCATCTTCTGCCTCACGGTCTGACGGTTGCATCAATGCGTGTTTATCAGGCAATCGTCTGTGCAGAGATACTTTCGGGTATGAATAATGTCTGCAAAGAAAAAATATCGTGCATGGGTATTTCAGGCGGAGGGCTGACAGCTCTTTATGCTTCGGTTATCGAAGAAAAAATCAGAAAAATAGTTATAAGCGGATATGTCAACACTTTCCGTGACAGTATTCTGTCACGCTGGCACTGCCCCGATAATTATATCCCCGGCATCATGGAAATCGGCGAGATTTATGATTTTGCATCGGCTCTTGCACCGAGAGAACTGCTTATAGAATCCGGCATAAAAGATAAGCTTTTTCCCATTGAAGCAAGCAAAACGGCTCACGAAAAAATCAGAAGGGTATATTCATTAATCGGTGCAGAGGATAAACTTCATATCGATGTTTTTGACGGAAAGCATTCTGTCAGCGGAAGAAAATCCTTTGAATTTTTAAGCAAATAAAAATACCGTACAGTATCTTTTTACGGATATTGTACGGTATTGCTTTTTACGTTAAGGGTTCAAAATCAACAATGATTTCAGCCTTTTTGACATCTTCAAGATGAACGGTTAATTTTCGTATATCTCCGTAATCTGCGTCATATTCGTATTTTCCTTTGAGTGCTTCTGCGTTCATAACTGAAAATGTTCCGTCACCCGAAAGAGTTGCTTTCATCTGCTTTCCATTCAGTGTCAGAATTGCTGTTTTGCCGTTGTTAGTGATTTCAACATCGGCTTTTGTGTGCATAAACCAATAAATCTCACTCGGAACAATGCATTTGATTTTATCGGTTATTTTAAGGCTTGAATTGTTTCGGAATTCAAACTCTCTTGTGACATCGGTTGCGCCGTTCATTCTGTATGCATCGGTCATATCAAGAACGGCTTTTCCTCCGTTTTCGGTTTCTTCCGCAGAAACAAAATCACATTCCGCAAGAACATATTGGTCATCAAGCGTTGCGTTGGGATTTATAACGAGAGTATTCTGACCTTCTGCGCGCTTGCAGTAGTTTTTCCATCTTCCGCCTGCAGGGGTGTTGAGAAAATAATTCGGTGCGTCATAGCTTCCGGGTCCGAGTTCCTCCGCCCAGCGTTCACCCATGGAATCGAAAACAAAAGTGCCGATATCGAGGTCGCCGTGATTTATAAAATTATAACCGCCCTTGATTCCCGCAAAGGATGCGTTCTTATCAAGATATGCGCTTCTCATAAGAACAAGCGACTGACCGATGTCCGAGTCAAGATAACGGAAAAGAGGTTCATTCGGAAAATCGGATTTTACACCGTCAAACGCTCTGTTATACCAGAGAGAAGAAAGCGCATTTTCTTTGCCTGAGCCGTTTCTTTCGGTGATGTCAGAGGTGTTGACAACGAATTTTTCGGGGATATCGTTCATCTGATATGCGCTCAGCAGGGGAGAATTGTATTCCGATGCATACCAATGAAGAACAGGCGAAAAACACTGTTCTGCTTTGTTATCTCCGAAGTTGAACATTCCCGTAGGAGTTGTTATGTAAACCGGAAAATATCCGAGCTCCCTGAATCCTGCAATTTCCGACATTCCGAAATCCGAGCCGAAATAATTCCTTGATGAAGTGGTGAAATAAACAATTGCACTCATGCCCGACTGACAGTATCCCGGACCTTCGGCATAAACGCCGTCGGGGGTGAAATTTTCAAAGGCAATCGGCATATTTTCATAACACATCCCAAGAAATTCAGCCGATTTTTCGGGATTTTCTTTTGCAAATGTCATGCAGGCAATTCCGATTCCGCTGTAGCAAATGCTGTTCCAATTGTTTTTTGACCATGTGAACCAGTGGTTGTCATTGAGTGCGGAGTCAATCGCATATTCCCATGTTTTTTGAGAGAGAAGTGCTTTTTGTTCATCGTCGAGATAATCAAAAAACCAATCATAGCCGATTGAAACGGCAAGCGCCATTTCTGCAGTTGCAAGAAAATGAGAATTGCACCAGTCGCTATATGCACAAACATTTTCAAGCTCCGCCCATGCTCTGCCGGCGTATTTTTCATCTCCTGAAATCTGCCACGCATAGCCGAGAATAATCATTCTGTTGATAACCTCTCTCGAAATCGGCAGAATGCTGTCCTCCTCATCGAGGACATATTCCATAACGGGATAGATTTCCGTGTCAAGAAGTGCATCGGCATTTTCAATTGCAGAAAGATAAAGAGCTTTTGTGTATGGTGAAAAAGAATTGTTCTTCACTTCGTTTCTGACAATATCAAAACTCTCTTTGTTTGCAAGAATAAAAGGATGCTCAATTTCAATTGAATCAAGCTTGTCAACAAGCTCCGTTACGGAAACGGTATTTTTGTTTTTCTTGAGGGAAATATAATCAATTCCGACCTTCACCATATCAGGAATAACCGCAAAATACGGAACAATATTTGTTATTCCCAAAATGATTACAAGAGCAATTGAAACAACCGTGCCGATAAAAGCTTTTGTTCTCTTTTTCATAAAAATATCCCTATTCATATTGTTTTGTTGATTTTATTATAATCTTCTCTGCTATACTTGTAAAGCCGATTTTTATTATATATAAAAATGTTGTTGTATTTCTTACCCTTTCCATAGTATACTATAACTGTTAAAAACCAAGCAAAAGGGGAGATACAATGAAAGTTTCGGAAATGCCGTATCAGCGAATTACCGTAGAGGAATTCAAAGAGCAGGCAGAAAAGATAATTGAAAAAATCAAGGCGGCGAAAAGTGCGGAAGAAAAAATGCAAGAGATGGGTTATTACGATAACGCATTGCCGCTTTTTCTTTTGTTCAAAATATGACAACGAAAAAACAAGGAAAAACCTTATATTCATACATTCTGAATTGTGTCATTAAAGTGTCAGATTTTGCTTGCAAAAACAGCTTTTCCGACAGCTTGAAATTTGAGTTCCGAACTGTAAAATTTCCAGCGTTAAAACTTATTTAACGCAAAAATTAAAGGCATACAAGTTGACTTTTTAATCAACATATATGCCATTTTTTGTTCGGTATTATGCGGTTTGATTACTGCTTATTGGCGGCATAGGACCGTTTCCGAAGGGGTTAACACCGTTTGGCGGAGGTTCCGAAAACTCGCCGTTAACAGGTGGCAACTGTCCGTTGAAATCCTGAGGCAATTCACCGCTGAATTCAGAAATATTTTCGTTCGTTTTGGGTGGTTGCGGTTGAGTTGTCTGAATTTCTGCATTAGGAACGGTTGCCGGTTCTTCTGCAGGTTCGATTGCTTCCGGTTTTGTTTGCTGATTGGGATTTTTCTGCGGTCTTTCACCATCGGGCATACCGCCTCTGCCGCCCATCGACATCGTTCCCATATCCGATATATTAATACCCGACGCATCAACCGCAGAGGAGAGAGAACTTTGTGAGTCTGAGGAGGAAATAGTTCCGTTGAGCTGTCTGCTTACGCTTTCAGCACGAAGCATACAGAACTTTTTCAAGGTTGATGCGCCGAGCACGAAGCTGTCATAATCGCAGAACTTCGTGGGGTCTTTTTCAACGTAGGGAGAAATCATTCCTACTGTATCATCGATGATCTTTTCGACTTTGCCGCTGTCGAAATATTCATTTATGAACTGCGAAAAATATTCGTGATAAAGATTTGTGTATTCTTCATTTTCAAAAATCCATGCAATCATCGGTCTGTCGCTGATATTGCCGCCAGAAACGGGAGAATCTATTGCGGAATTGACCGCACTTGCCGCATCGGATGACTGAAACGTTCCAAACGCAAGGTTATAATCCCACGGAAGCATAGACATAACGCCGTCTTTTTCGTAGAGATAATAGTTATGAATCATATTGCCCGTATAGCTGTCGCCGTTGACAACAAAATTATGAACAACAAAATACTTTATGACCTGCTCAATATCAACAACAGATTCAATGTTTTCACCGTTAGAAAGAGCTTTCAACGATTCAATCAGACGGGTTTTATCTGAATCGGTTATATCTGTTTTGGCATTATCAAAGATGTTGGAATAGCTTTCAAATGAGTCGTCGATATATTTGAGTTTAACGTCATCGCTGCCTTTACCGCCCATACCGCCTTTTTCACCCCCGAAGCCACCTCTGTCTGTGAAATCTCTGTCCTCAAAGTTTTCGGGCATTTCAGGGATTTGTGACATATCCGGCATCTGTGAAAAGTCCGGCATTTCACCGTTTTCAAAAGGATTTTCGCCGTTATCAAACGGTCTTTGACCTCTGCCGCCAAAGCCTTCGGGAG
>JAZSAH010000154.1:0-13647 GCA_045601745.1 Acutalibacteraceae bacterium | reverse complement strand
CTCAGAACGTGAAGAAGTGTTGATTTACCCGAGCCGCTGGGTCCTGTTATCGCACAGAACTCACCCTGCTCAAAAGCAACGGTTATTCCGTCAACTGCATTAACAATATTTTCGCCGCTTAAATATTCTTTTCTTAAATCTGCGCATTCAATGTTATTCATAAAATCGCTCCTTTGCATCTTTGATGGCTTAATTATAAAGCCTTAATCTTTCAAATTAGTGACAATAACCTTACAATTTCGTAAGATAAGAAAAAATCCGAAGAAAATCTTCGGACTTTACATTTTTAAATTTGCATTTATAATCGGAAAACACGCAGTAATCTTTAATCCGTATTTACCGTTTTCGGCAGTAACGGTTGCATGATGCTTCTCAAAAATCGCCTTTGAAATCGCAAGACCTATACCTGCGCTTTCTGGTGCAGCATTATCCGCACGGTAAAAACGGTTGAACAAAAGCGGAAGCTGTTCTTTCGGCACTCCGCCGCCGTTATCTTCAATTATAAGTGTAACAGAGCCTTCGTTTTGTGAAACAGAAACGGTAATTCTGCCGTTATCATCGGTATGTTCACACGCATTTTTGATGATATTTCCGATTGCTTCAATCATCCATTCCTTGTCGAAGCGAAAAACTGCCGTGCCGCTTATAATGAATTCTTTTTCAGGGAACAACGGTTTGAAATTTCCGATAATTTCAACAATGATTTCATCAATACTTTGCTCAACATATTTCATTTCGTATGCATCGCTTTTTATTTTCTCAAGCTTCAAAAGATTGAAAACAAGGTTCTCCATTTTTGCAATCAGCCGGAGCTCTTTTTCCGTGTAAACGGTTGGTGTCGTGCTCTGCTCCATTTCGCAGTAAAGGCGAAGTCCCGCAAGCGGAGTTTTGAGCTGATGTGAAATATCGGCAACAAAATCTGCATTGCTTTTTGCCTGCGATGCGGAATTGCTTTTTTCAAGAAGCAAGAGATTTTCAAGCTCTGCAACGGCATTCTGAAGCCTTGCAAAATTGCTGTCGGCTGTACTGTATTCAGTTCTTTCTCCATCTTCAACAAAGCTTTCAATGTTTTCTTTGAGATTATTTATCTGCTTGTTTTTTCTTACGTTCAGTATAATTAAAATGAGCGTTGCAACAATTAAAATAATGGTTATGCAAATCAAGAAAGGAATCATTTTGAATCCTCCCATCTGTAACCGATACCTCTTACGGTAGCAATGTGACCGCTTCCGATTTTGTCACGCAGACGGCTCATGTGAACCGAAAGAGTGTTGTCATCAATGTAGTTTCCGTCGCTGTCCCAGATGTTCTGCAGAAGCTGTGAACGGGTGACGATAATTCCGCTGTTACGGATAAGCACGGAAAGAATCTGAAATTCAGTCGGAGTAACAAAAATGCTTTCTCCGTTTTTTCGCACAGACATATTGAGAGTGTCGATTGTTATGTCATCACTGTTGTAAACCGTGACAGCAGATGTTCTGCGGAGCAATGCACGGATTCTTGAAAGAAGTTCACGGAGCTTGAACGGCTTTGTGACATAATCATCCGCACCTGCATCAAGACCACGCACAATCTGAATTTCATCATCGCAGGCAGTCAGAAATAAAACGGGAACGTTATTGCCTGCCGCGCGAAGCTCGGTGCAAAGCTCAAGACCGTTGCCGTCGGGGAGCATAACATCAAACATTATTAAATTGAAAGAGAAAAATTTCATCAGCTCACGGGCTTTCATGCAGTTATCGGAGCTTATAACCTCATAGCCTTCGCCCTGCAAAACTTCAGTAAGTCCGTCACGCAGAAAAGAATCATCCTCAACGAGCAATATTCTCTGTTTCATAATTTCACCCCTCGGCAGTTGCTCGAAATTATATTTTTATTATAATGGTAAGCCGTTAGTTTTTCAACATAAAGAATCTTACGATTTTGTAAGAATTCAACAATGCAACTATCGGGAGCAAAAGAATTCTTGCAATCGAAAAACAATTTTATATCGGTTTGTATGACTTCACAATGTTACACTTCAGTCTTCTTTTCACGTTCTGTCTTATATGTTCTGTATGCAACAAGAGCATTCAGGCACAGGTCAATTAAGTGCGTATCCATTTCATTTATTGGTTTTTCGAGTTCTTCGCTGATAATTTTATCCAGTTTTTTTTGATTAAGCTTAAGAGTTTTGTCATTCAGATATGTTCTTATTACTGCAAGACAGCGTTTATATTCTTTCAAAATATCACCTCTGATTTTGGTCTATAACTATATATGACAAGAAATCGGATTTGTCACGCAAAAAATTTTAACCGAGTCTGCATTTTTGCAAACTCGGTTATTCTTCATTTTGGGTATGATAAATATTTATGATTCGTTTTTGATTTTTCTCTGCATATTTTAAAGATTGATAAGCACCGCCCGATTCGTTTTTAACATAAACAACAACAAGGTCTGACCTATCAACCATATCTCTGTTTCTTGCCGTGATAGCAAATTTGAAATTGCAGTTGGCAGAGGCTTCGCAGATTTCTATTGAATCATAATAGCTTTCAAAAGATTCGGTGTTGTTTCGGAGTTCGGCGGTTTCATAAGGAAGAACAAGGGTGAGAAAAGCGTTGTCATTTCCTATTTCTTTTTTCAGCTTTCGGATAACAGAAGCCGCCATCAGGTCGAAATCGCCGTTTCTGCCGACGAGAAATTCAATTTCTCTGTTTTCTTTTTGCATTATAATGCGCAGAAGTTCATAGAGCTTGCTTTCGGCAGCGTTATAATCTTCAATTATTCTGTGCCCGAAAAGGCTGACAATATATTTCTCTTTCATTTTCTCTCACCCATAGGTTATTGCCGATGTGCAAAAGCACATCGGCAAAATTAATTCAGTTTAGCAGCAGCTGATGTATGTGCTGTATACTAATGTTTTGTTTGTATAGTCACATCTTGAGCAAGCTTCAACATTAAAGGTTTCCTCAAGACATCTTGGATCGGTTGCACTTTTTTTGTGAGTTACAACTGTCATATAAGATGATTCAAGCTTATGACCAAAAAGTGTGCAGGTAAGACCGTAGGTTTCAGCACCGTCATCAACAGGATTCAAGTAGTCAGAAATAAATCTGCTGCGGAATTCATCGGAAGTGTCTGAATTAAAAATAAAATCAGTATTGTCTACGGTTACTGTAACAGTTTCTTCTGCGCTATCATTTGCAAACGCTGAAAAAGTCATAACGGAAAGCACGGAAACAACAGCCATAATAAATGCTATTATTTTTTTCATATCAATTAAACTCCTTTAAATTCTCAATAACTTTAATAAGGTTTTCTTCTGTATCCGAATTAACATTATAACAATTATTACCATATTCAAAGTTCGCCTGTATACTCTGATCGGTATATTTGATATATACGGTTAAATTATCAATTTCTTTTTCAATGTTATTATCTTTTAGTTTTTCTGTTACCTCAGCATTGAGTTTAACTTTCATACCATGAAGGGAATTATTGCATTGGAATATATATGTTTCGGTATCTCCGTAAACCTGATATATCACATTAACAATCTTTTCATTTTCAGGCAGCCATGTCGGATACAGAATATCCAGTTCTTCGTTTTTAATAAATTCTTCAACCGATGAATATGTTTCTTGTTCATCCGGTTTATATACAGTTACACCGTCAAGTTCAATTTTGCCGTCTTCAAACAATCCGTAAATATCAAAACCGATTTTCGAAAGGAAATCTCCGAATTCATTTTCGGATGCAATAGCAAATATACCAAAAAGTGCAATAATCGCAGCAAGAACAGCAGCTACAATTGCAAGTCTTTTCGCTCTTATTTTCTTCTTAGTATATGAGCTTATTGCCGTCACCTTGCCCTTGAACGGTATATCATTTACTCTTTGTACGATTTCTGATTTTGTAAGTTTTTCTTTTTCTTCAAGCTCCATGAGAAAATCAACGCATTCCGATACCAGATCGCTGTCCATTTCCTTATAGTCCTTTGAAGTTTCAAGCAGAATTATCGCCATAAGCTTGTCCTTTAATGACTGTTTTTCAGCGGTCATATCTTGTTTGTTTCCCATGGTTTTGTTCACCTCCTGTAGTTATGATTGATAAAACAAAATACCTCCTTCATGTATATATGACGGAAATTGCATTTTGTCACGCAAAAAAATTTGAATTTTTTAAAAAAATTTTTAAAATCTCATAAAAAGAAGCAAAATTGCCATGAATATGAAGGCTGCTCTTTCCTTAATTTTTAATCTGAGTCTGTAAACTCTTGCCCTGACTGCGTGTTCAGAAATATCAAAAGCCTTTGCCAATTCTTTGTATTCCATATGTTTGGTGTAAACCATTTCGAAAAGCTCAAGCTCTTTTTCACTTAACGAAGAAAGAATGCTTTTCTTCTTTTCGTCAAGTTGTTCAGGAGTTATTTTATTATCTTCTTCCATTTCGTAGAGAATATCCGTGCTTGTCTGTGAGCCGAACACCGTTCCGAAAATAAGCTCCTTTTCTCTCTTGGCAACGGCTCTGAACTGCTCTTTTATTTTGTTGTCGGCAACTTTATAGAGCCATGCTTTTATGTAATCATCTTCAAGCTCGTTGTATTTTTCCTGAAAGAAAAGAAAAACCTCCTGAGTAACATCGGCGGCATTTTCTTCCTTTTTGAGTCTTGAAAGACAAAGATGATATATGTCGTTATAGTATAAATTCGCAATCTCAATCGCTCTTTCAGAACTTATCAACAAATATCACCCCTTTTCGTCAAATAATTTACATATTTGTTTAATTATAACAGTTTAATAATATTATGTCAAAGAAATTATCCGAAAAACAGTATAAACAAAAAATACATTCAGTTTACTGATAACGAAAAAACCGTGTTATTTCAGAAGATGTCGGAAAACAGCAAACATAATTAAGGCGGCAGGATTATCCCTGCCGCCTCAGTCTGTTGAAGGTTCTGATTATCAGTTAAACAAATCTTTGAAAATAAGGCTGATGAAGGGATTTCCCGAGAACATCTGCTTAAAGGCATAAACGATTATTGACCAGAGTGTAACTTCGGAAGTTATGCCTTCGCTGTCGGAAATCCGTGCGCCCTTTTCGTTTGTGACAACATCTCCGTTTGCATCAACAACATAAGCGGTAATCACAACGTTTCCGTTTGAAACTGAGGTTACGGTGCAGGTTCTTCCGTCCTTTGAAACTTCAAGAGATACATCCTTGCCGTCTGCAATCCACTTGATTTTTGCACCTTCGGGAAGGTTTGATGCGCTTGCATAAAGCGTTATTGAATCTCTGTATGAAACCGTTCTTGTTTCGGGAGCTGCGATTGTAACCTTGATTTTGCTTACATCATAATCTGCAAATTTTGCGGTGAATGTCATATTCTTTGCAGGCATTCTTGACGGAACTGCAGGTGTCCAGCCTGCGAAGAAATATCCGTTCTTTTCAGGCTTTGCGGGAACTTTGATTTCACTGCCGTATTCATAAGTTTCGGTTGTTTCGTTTCCGTCAACCATCCATTTTACCGTGTATGTGTTAACTTCAAATACTGCTGTGAATGCTGCATCTGTTCCGGGAACTGTTTCGGGCACTTCAGGTGTCCAGCCGACAAAAGTACAGCCTTCCTTTACGGGCGTTTCGGGCATTTCAAGCTCTGTTCCCGTCTTTGCTTTAACATCGGTTTTCTTGCCGTCAACAATCCATGTCAATGTTACTCCGAGCCACTTTCTGCAGACATCGCAGGAGCCGTCATTATTGCTGTCGGGATGGTTGCCCTGAATCATGCACTGATAAATCGGCTCAAAGATATATGTGCTGAAATGGTCGGTATCGAATTCAAGAACGCCCTCTTCGAAGCGTGAATCGCACTTTGTTCTTGTTCCGTCGTCGTTTATTCTGTAAACATCGACGCTCTGAGCATCTTCATATTCACCAAGAGGAACGGTGATTGTAAGCTCTCCGTCGGGCTGGCAGTTGTTGCCGTTTTCATCAACATAATTGAATTCCTGCCTGATGATACCGTTTTCATCATCAAGAAGCATATATTCAAGAGTTCTGTCATCGGAAACGCCGCAGACGTCACACTTGAATCTTTCAGGAGTATGACCGTTTTTATCTGCGGGACCTGTTACAGCTTTCCATGTATGCTCCCCTGCGCACTTAACTGTTTCGGTATATGAACCGCCGCATATTGAGCAGGTATACTTTGTTTCGCCGTTTTCAAGGCAGGTTACCGCTTTGATTATCTCGGCTGTATACTCATGCTCATGGTCGCCGTAAACCGCTGTGAATTCAATGCTTTCTGCAGGCATTGTTACGGGAACTTCGCCGTTCCATCTTCTGAATGCATCACCGTTCTTATCGGGTGCAACATCGGGAACATCAATAACATCGCCCGGTGCATATGTTACGGTATGAGTGCCGTCAGCTGTATTCCAGATTACAACGCAGTCCTGATTGACAAGCGTTGCATCAAACTCTGTTTTCGGCTGATTTGCGAGAGTTCCTTCGGGGATATTCCAGCCCGTGAACTTATAGTCACCGATGAAATCCGTTGCGGGTGCAGTTATTTTTCCGTTGGGTTCAACAGATTTGATTGCATAGATTTCACCGTTGACTTTGAATACAACAGCATTTCTGTCAGAGGGAATATTGACCGAAGGCGCATTGAATACGCATTCATAATTCTCTGCATCGCCTACTATTATTCCTGCATCATCCGTGTTGGTTGCATAATTGCCTGCAACGGATGCATTTTCGTTTGCGGAAACATTGAAATCAAGTTCAACAACAAATTTATCTCCGATTTCCTCAGGATGAATTGACTTGATTTCGATTGTTGTTGTGCCGTCGGCATTTCTTGTTACCGTGATATCCGAATTCTTGACTCCGAACTTTTCAATTGCATAAATGCGGAGTGCCTTTTCCTGCTGAGAAGTAAGGGTGAAGTATTTGGAGACGGTATCAATGAGAGTTATATTATCAAAATCTGTTGTTCTTGTGATATTTTCAACAACAATTTCAGTGAATACAGATGAAAGAGCATCCGTGTTATCGACGGTTATAAAATATTTGTCGCTTTCAATATCAAAATTACCGGGAGCACTTCTTGCGCTCTTGCAGTTTGATGATACATGGTTCATGAACTTAACAAGATGTTCACCTGCTTTGTTCTCATCAAAAATACCCACCGAATAAACAAATGCGTCATATGTGTTCTTGAGCTGATATGCCTGCTGTACTGCTGCATTTGCAACATTGACTTCATAGCCGCTGTTGTATGTGGGTTCACCGTCTGTCATAAAGACAACTATTCTCTGTCTGCCTTCAGTATCCGTATTGTTTGCAAACACATTGCACGCCATCGAAAGACCGAAGTCAGCAGCTGTTGCACCCTTTGCATCAATAGAATTGATTGCATTAACGATATTCGCGTTCATTGCACCGTTTTCATTAACGGGCATAAGTGCAGATGCAAAATCGGATGCTTTTGCATTCTTCATATTGACGGGATTACCGCCTGTTGTGAGGATTTCGGTATTGTAATATGCAGGATATTCATATCCGTTTGACTTGTTGCCCATGCCGAAACCGACAACTGCAATTCTGTGGTCAACTCCGTTTTCGTTTGCATCGGCATAAACAGAATTCACAAAATCGTTTGCCGATTCAATAAGCGCTTCCTGCTTTGAAACTTTACCGCCGAGTTTTTCTGCCATGCTTCCCGACTGGTCAACAACAAGAACGATATCGAGAGGAATCTTCTTGCTTGTCTGTGAAATCATTGTTTTTGCTTCGGATGCGGCATAAAGATTTATTGTTGCCTCACCTGTTGAAGCGTTATATATTGCGGATTTGCCGAAATCAATTCCGTTCAGATTATCAAGGTCGATAAGAGTGTATTCGGCATTGATTGTTATATCGGAATTTGTGAGGGAATATTCTTCCCACTTTCCGCTGTATCTGTGTTTCTGCGGAACTTCAGGCTCTGTAATCTCCGTTGCACCCTTGAGGAATTCCACATTCGATACAACTTTCCCGTCTGCAACAAAGGTTGCTGTGTATGTTGTTCTCTGAAGCATCGGAATTATCTTTTCTTCGGTGTAGCCGCAATTCTTACACGTTCTTGTCTGCAAGCCTTCGGTATTCTCCCCTGCTTCAGTAACGGTTATCCAGTTATTGAAGCTGTGACCGTATGCGGAAGTTGCGCCCGACTTATTAACTCTGCCGCAGTTGAGGCAGATATTAAGGACGCAGCCATTCTGGATACAAGTTGCCTTGATTTCGGTTGCTTCGTAATTATGACCCAGTGCGGAGGTATCATCCGATGTATAAACATGGTCACCTCTTACGCAGGTATGGAGAGTATAACCGTCTGATTCACAGGTTGCGGGAACAACCTTATCAATATATTCGTGACCGAGAGCAGGCGTCTGATTGGTGATAGAAGTGTAGTTATTGCATACATTGCACACATTAAGCGTATATCCGCCGTTTTCGCAGGTTGCCGCATTTGTTACGGAAGTTATGGTATGACCCTTTGCTTCAACAACATCACCGTTATACGTATCATTACAACGCGAACAGGTATACTGCGTATAACCGTTTTCGGTGCAGGTTGCGGCAACAGTATTTGTTGCAACATAATCATGCGAGCCTGACTCAACAAAGTTATCCTGATAGGACTCTCCGCAGTTAAGGCAGCTGTATTCTGTGTAACCGCCCGAAACGCAGGTTGCTTCAACAATCTTTTCGGTGTAGTTATGACCGAGAGCATCAACTGCATCGGATTTATATGCCATGCCGCAAACGGAACACATATTTATTGTGTAGCCGCCCGATGTGCAGGTAGGCTTGATAACTATAGGGTCGTATTTATGACCTGCGGCGGGAGTTTCGTTATCGGTGTATGTATCACCGCAGACAGTGCATTCATATTGCGTATAACCTGTTCCTGTGCAGGTTGACTCGATAACTGTTTCTTTATATGAATGTCCTTTTGCTTCAACAACATTATCCGTATAAACATCACCGCATACAGAGCAGGTATATGTTGTGAATCCGTTCTGTGTGCAGGTTGCTTCGGTTGTTACAGAAGTATATTTATGAGCAACATTAACCGTAACAGTAGCTGTTTTGCCGTCTGCCTCTGCAGTTATGATTGCGGAACCGCAAGAAACCGCAGTTACAAGACCGTTTTCATCAGCCGTTGCAATCGATTCATCGCTTGATGACCATGTAATTTCAAGCGGCGTTGTGGGTTCGGGTGAAACGATAACTTCAAGCTGAGTTGTTCCGCCGACTTCAACTGTTACCGAATCTGAAGAAAAATCGACTTTATAATCAGTTTCCCATGTTGCAACAAATGCCATATCATATCCGGGCATTGATGCGGGAATTGCAGGAGTCCAGCCTGCAAATCTGAATCCGTCTTTCACGGGGTTTTCGGGAGGAACAATAGGATCGCCGTATTTAACATGGCTTACCGTTGCAGCACCGTCAACAATCCAGGTTACATAGTAGCTGTTAACTGCAAAATCCGCCGTGAATGTGAGGTCGTTTGCAGGCATAGTTTCGGGAATTTCGGGAACCCATCCGTTAAAAGTATGACCTTCTTTGGTCGGATTTCCGGGAATGGGAATTGCATCTCCGTAAGGAACGGAGGTCTGAGTTTCAACGCCGTCAGCAACCCATGTAACAACGTATCCTTTTGCGTTCCACATTGCCGTAAATGTGATATCTTCAGCAGGCATTGTTTCGGGAATTGCGGGACTCCAGCCTGCGAATTCAAAACCGTCCTTTTCAGGGTCATCGGGAACGGGAATTTCAGAACCGAAAGCTATGCTCTGGCTGAATGATGCTCCGTCAATGTTCCACTTGACCTTATATTTATTTGCTGTCCATGTTGCGGTAAATTCAACATCGCTTTCAGGCATTACATCGGGAACAGCAGGAGTCCAGCCTGCAAATGTATTGCCTTCTTTTACGGGGTCAGCAGGTATTGTAATTATATCCCCTGCTTTTACCGTAACAACAGTTTTTTCGCCGTCAACATTCCATGTAAGCTGATATGATGAAGATGTTACCGTTATCTCACAGCTTGCCGTAAGACCGCTTGAAGTTGTTGCAGTTATCGTTGCCGTTCCTGCACCGACTGCGGTTATTTCACCGTTTTCGTTGACGGTAACAACATTTTCGTCAGATGAAGTGAATGTCACTTTATCGGTTGTATCGGTAGGCTCAACAGTTACTTCGGGAGTTGCGGTTTCACCGATTTCAAGCTCAACGGAAGCATTTCCGAATGAAACAGATGTTGAGGGAATAAGCTCTGTATAAGGATTTGCCCTGAGCTGAGGATAGGGATATCCGCCTTTGCTTGTTATATACCAGATATTTTCAAAATCAAAGCCGACAAAGCTTTCTTTATTTCTCATTTGCTCATCAGAAAGAGACGTGCCTAAGGTTACATTAGAAATGGTATCAATATAATAACAGTTCTCAAATACGACGGATTCTTTTCCAACAATTGGTTCCTCAACGCCTTCAGGATACTCTAACGAATAATCGAGGCGCCCCGTAACAGCATATGTTGTACCTTCTGTTAATGAATAACAATTCCTTATTATACTGTTTGTTCCACTCGAAGTTGCAGCAATACCACAAGCATATGTATCGGCAACTGCTTTTACAGTATACCAAATTATTGCGCTTGCAGAAGAGTCTACCGAGCCAGTATTATAACAATTTTGAATTGTTCCGTTGTTTACAACCGCAATACCTGCCGCATAAGCAACTGAATAACAAGCATGCATCTGTGTTCCTGCATCTGCTGATGCAGAGGCACTTACTGTTGAATTAGTAAAACAATTTTCAATTAAGCCCATGTTTTGATATGCAACAGAAGCAGCATATGCCGATGGCCTAAGGTCTGCAGTGCCGTTTCCATATGACTTTGCTAAAGATTTTGCATAGAAACTTCCGTTTTCAACACCAAGATTTCTGACAACACCTTCAGTAGTTATATACCCAAAAAGAGATGCTTCGCTTACATTTTTAACACAAACACCAACAACAGAATGACCGTTACCATCGAACATGCCCGAAAACCGTTCAGAATAAGAACCGATGGGTTCAAAACCTTTACCGTCATTATAAAAACCTCCGCCTTCGGCAAAGTCGGCTTCGGTAAACTCAATATCATTCATGAGAATATAATGAGCATTCAGGTCGTTTCTGACCGCATCAAGCTCATATTTATCGGTAATCTGATAGGGATTTTCGACTGTACCGTCGCCTTTCTGACCTTCTTCCCATATTGCGGTAAATTCAAGGTCAGAATCCGGCATAACCTCGGGAATTTCGGAATTCCAGCCCGTAAAAGCATAGCCTGTCTTCACAGGGTCGGCAGGTGCAGCAATTGCATCGCCTGATTTTACGGCAACAACGGTTTCTTCGTTGTCAACTATCCATGTTAATTGCTGATAATCATAGTGAATCGCAGCCTCGGTAAGATGCTCATTACCCGAACTTATCGTTATTGCATTCCAATCTTCTTCCGTTCCTGCATAATAAACATCTGTACAATAACTTTCGGAAAACGCACCGCTGCCGATATTTGTTACGCTATCAGAAATTATAACTTCTGATAAATTGCCGCTCATGTCAAAAGCACCCGAGCTTATGGTTGTAACATTATCGGGTATAACAATGCGGGTGATATTGTTGCAAAAATAAAAAGCAGAAGATGAAATTTCAACAACACTTTCAGGGATTCTGTAAGTGTTTTCCTTTCTGCCGAGAGGATACTGGAGAAGTATTGTTCCATCTTTATTGAGCAATTCACCACGCTTACCGTTTGAGTAATTCGGATTATTTTCATCTACAGTTATATATTCAAGGCTATGACACCATTCAAAAGCAGAAGGTGAAATGTATGTTACCCCTGCCGGAATGGTAATGCTCTTAAGCGCCGACATTTCAAAAGTTAAATCCCCGATAGATGTAACACTCTCGGGTATTGTAAGCTGTTTGATTCCGCAACTGCTGAATGAATAACCTTCTATGGTCAACAATCCGTCAGGCAGTATAACCTCTGTCAGACCGTCACACATATTGAACATACCGTAGCTTATGCATTCAATGCCGTCAGGAATGCGGATTGAAGTCAGATTATAACAGTTTCCGAATGCATATCTGCCTATTTCGGTAACGCTGTTGGGAATATTTATGCTTAAAAGAGATGTGCAGTTTTCAAACGCAAAATTCCCAATAGATGTAATTGTGTCTGAAAGCGTTATATGCTCAATATCCGAGCAGTTTTTAAATGCTTCATCCCCGATTTTAGTTACCGGATAACCGTTTATTGCGGAAGGAACAATAACATCATCGGTTGTCCAACATCCGGTTATAGTTATTTGTCCGTCAACAGTTTCGTAATTAAAATATTTGGGATCAGAAGTTACCGCCTCAGCTTCAGGTGCCAATTCATCAAAAAAATTTACAACAGAATCAGCAAGTTTGCTCAAACCACCGATTTCGGGCAGTTCAAGTCCCACAAATCCCGAAAGCGGTGCCGAACACAGCACCATAACGGCTATCAGCAGAACGGATATTGCCTTCTTAAAAACATTCTTCACAATAACGCCTCCAAATGCTATACTATTCCATTATTATTATATCATTTGTATTACAGTATTTCAATAACAAACATCCAAATCAGCAAGATGATTTTTGCAGGAAACAGTATAAACAATAATACTCGTCTAAAAAACCATTACACACAAACAAGTTGCCGCATTTTTCCTTGCTCCCTTTTGTCTTGGATTTGCAACGAAAGTGTGTAAGATTATCTCCTTAAATGTTCCGGAAAATAAAACGGGACGCCGAGTCGTCGTCCCCTACATATAATGGAAAGCATAAACAAATTCTTATTTGTCCAAGCGAATTATATCATATCAACGGCTGATTTTGCAGTCAACTTTATGCTGCTGTATGCTCAAACAAATCTGTTGCAAAGAGAAAGCGTTGTGATATAATGTATTCATACAATTCAATGAAGGGGCTGAAAAAATGGTTCTTTTTCGTTTTTTGCTTGCATTGCTGACGGTTTTCGGAACGCTGTTTCCGAATGTCGGTCTGAATTTTGAATATAAGCATCTGCCGATTGAGTTTGAGATTGAGTCCGTGAACGATATATATGTTCCTGCGGATAACAACGCAAACGTGGTTGAATATCCCTCAATCATAAAGCTTCGCCATCAGAAGAACGAAGCTGATAACGGCAAGTTGCTCGCAACGTTTGAGAAGTGGGGCGACACTTATCCCATATACGAGAGCAACGATGATGCTGAAACGTGGCAATACGTCTGCACGGTGAAAGACAACCTTAACGAAGGCTACTGGAACGAATGGATGCCGTTCCTTTATGAGTTACCTGCGGATATCGGCGATTTTGAAAAGGGCACGGTCATTCTTGCCGCAACGTCAATATACGGCGAAGGCGTTACGGACAGCACGATAACCCTTTATTCAAGCAACGATGCGGGTAAATCGTTCAACGCTTTCTGCAACGTTGACAAAGCAGGCGGAATAGAGTGGGGCGTGTGGGAACCGTATTTGATTTATGAAGAAGAAACAGGCAGACTTTTCTGTTTCTAT
>JAZSAH010000153.1:0-7314 GCA_045601745.1 Acutalibacteraceae bacterium | reverse complement strand
TCATTTCGGACACCAGACCAGAAGATGGAACCCCAAAATGGCTGAGTACATCTTCACAGAACGTAACGGCATCTACATCATCGACCTTCAGAAAACAGTAAAGAAGCTCGAAGAAGCCTATATGTTCATCCGTGAAATCGCTGCAGACGGCGGCGAAGTTCTCTTCATCGGCACAAAGAAGCAGGCTCAGGATTCCGTTAAGGAAGAAGCTATCCGTTGCGGTATGCCCTATGTTAACGCTCGTTGGCTCGGCGGTATGCTCACAAACTTCAACACAATCCAGAAGAGAATCAAGAGACTCGCTCAGCTCAAGGCTATGGAAGCTGACGGCACATTCGATCTTCTTCCCAAGAAGGAAGTAACAAAGCTCAACCTCGAAATTGAAAAGCTCGAAAAGTTCATGGGCGGTATCACAGAAATGAAGAAGCAGCCCGCAGCTATGTTTATAGTTGACCCCCGCAAGGAAAGAATTGCTGTTCTTGAAGCTAAGAAGCTCGGTATCCCCATCGTTGCTATCGTAGACACAAACTGCGATCCCGACGAAGTTGACTATGTAATCCCCGGTAATGACGACGCTATCCGCGCTGTTAAGCTTATCGCAGGTGCAATGGCTGACGCTATTATCGAAGGCAGACAGGGCGAGCAGACAGCTCCCGCAGCAGAAGCAACAGAGGAGGAATAATATAATGGCAGCATTTACAGCTAAAGACGTTCAGGCTCTCAGAGAAAGAACAAACGTTGGCATGATGGATTGCAAAAAAGCTCTCACAGAAGCTGACGGTGATATGGAAAAGGCAGTTGAAATTCTTCGTGAGAAGGGTCTTGCAACTGCAGCTAAAAAAGCAGGCAGAGTTGCAGCAGAAGGCGTTATCGGTCTTTATTCACACGGCAGCGCATCAGCTCTTGTTGAACTCAACTGCGAAACAGACTTCGTTGGTAACGGTCCCGAATTCAAGGCTCTTGCAAATCAGATTGCAAAGACAGTTGTTGAAGCAAAGCCCGCTGACCTCGATGCTCTTCTTGCAACAACAATTTCAGACGGCACACTTTCAGTTGCCGATTCAATTCAGGAACTCTTCCTTAAGATTCGCGAAAACCTCAAGCTTCGCCGTTTTGTTCTTGTTGAAGGAACAGCAGTTTCATATATCCACGGCGGCGGTTCAGTCGGCGTTCTCGTAAGCTTTGAAACAAACGCAGATGCAGACAGCGCTGAGTTCATTGCTATGGGTAAAAACATCGCAATGCAGGTTGCAGCTATGAGCCCCGAATATCTCGGCAAGGAAGATATTTCAGCTGATGAACTTGCAAAGATGAAGTCCATCACAATCGACAGCTCACTTAACAAGCCCGAATCACTTCCCAAGCCCATTCTTAAGAAGCTCTTTGAAAAGGCTTGCGGTGAAAAGCTCTTCAGCGACGAAGATATCGCTGCTTATGAAGAACAGAAGAACAACAACTTCCTCTTCAACTTCCTTTCAAAGGAAGCAGTTGCTACTCTTGCATCACTTGCAGTAGCAGGCAAGGAAGAATTCATGAACGATAAGATCTTTGCAGGCGCAGTTGAAGGCCGTATCAAGAAGCAGCTCAAGGAAATCTGCGTCTTTGACCAGACTTTCGTTCGTTCAGACCTCTTTGACGGCACAGTAGCAGGTTATGTTGCACAGGTTGCAAAGGAACTCGGTGCTGACATCAAGGTAACAGGTTTCACCCGTCTTGCTAAGGGCGAAGGCATCGAAAAGAAAGAAGATAACTTTGCAGAAGAAGTTGCAAGCATGATGAAATAATTAAAATTCTCCCGTACCTATGCAGGTGCGGGAGTTTTGAATTATATATTCAATAAATGTGCGGTGGAGTTGATATAATTAAAAACAATATCGCCGTATTTGTTTGTACCTTCTTTATAGAAAACAACCTTTGTTATTCCCGTGTTGTTGAAATCTATGTCAAATGCAGGAACTTTATCGGTATAGCCCATGATATGAAAAATAATATATGTAATGAATGCGGCGTGCGAAACAACCGCAACCTTTTCTCCGTTCATGTATTTTGAACGGAGATATTTTATTGCTCTTTCTGCTCTTTCAAAAAGCCCTTTTTCATCGCTTCCGGCATTTGATTCCATTAGTCTTGATTGAGGGTCAACTCCGTCGGCAATTTCTGCGGTCGGACAAAGCTCACGGAGTTCTTCAAATGAAACCGCATGATAGTCTTCGGGAATACCCATTTCGGAAAAATCGGGATGGATAAAAAGCGGTTTCTCTTTTTTCTGCGATTTAATTATTTCTCCCGCTGTTCTGACTGCTCTCATAAGCGCACTTGAATAAAAAGCATCAAAATCGATTTCCGAAAGGTGTTTTCCTGCGGCAATTGCCTGATTTATCCCTTTTTCGGTCAAAAGGGGGTCTGCGCCTTCTCTGAGTGTAAGGTCGGTTCTTCCGCCATATCCGATGTTACCCATGCTCTCGCCGTGGCGGATAATATAAAGCTCAAGCTCAACAACAGGTTTTATGTTTTCCATAATATCCTCCGATAAGATTATGATTAAATTATAATGTTTATTTCCTGCGTTGTCAATTATGCGTATTTTCTTGACATATCTATATATAATGATTAGAATATAAATAAGTGAGGTGAGTCTATGGGTGTTTGTTATGTTGTCGGTGCAGGAGAATGTTCTGCTCTTGACATTAATAAAAGAGATGATGATTTGATTATCGCCGCAGACGGCGGATATAAATATCTTCTCGATGCCGGAATTGAACCTGATATCATTATCGGTGATTTCGATTCTTTCGGCAATATTCCGGAAGGAAACAATGTTATAAAACTAAACCCGGTCAAGGATATTACCGATATGTATGCGGCTGTCGGAGAAGGCATTGAAAGGGGATATACGGAATTTCATATTTACGGAGCCTGCGGAGGCAGATTTGACCATACTCTTGCCAACATTCAGCTTATCGCTTATCTTGCGGAAAGAAAATTCAGAGCATTCATTCATGACGGTGAAACGCTTATAACGTCGGTTTTCAATGATAAGATAATTTTTCCGAAGGAATGCAAAGGATATATTTCCGTTTTTTCACATTCGGATAAATGCACGGGTGTTCATATCAGAAATATGAAATATACCCTTGATAACGGAACACTCAATAATAATTTTTCTCTCGGAGTCAGTAATGAATTTATCGGCTGTGAAAGCGAAATAATTATCGGAAGCGGAACGGCAATTATCATATATAACAGTTTATAACGGGATTTTATCAAGGAGGGTACAGCAATGAAAAACAGAAAAACTATTTCTAAACGTATCGTATCAATTCTTCTTGCGGTTATGATGCTTGTTTCTTCATCACCTCTTGCTTTTGCGGAAGGTCTGATTTCCGAGGAAACAAACAAAAAATCTGTTGAAATTGCAAAAAGAATTGAATCCGAGGGTATTGTTCTTCTCAAAAACGAAGAAGATATTCTTCCTCTTAAAACAAAAAAAGTCAATGTTTTCGGCGCCGCTTCATGTTCAATTGCATTTGCAGGTGCGGCAGGCTCGGGTGCTGTCCGTTCATCGGATGCAGTCGGATTTTATGATGCACTTGAAAATGCAGGCATCGAATATAACAAAGACCTCTATAACAGATATGCAAGCTATACCATGACAAAATTTGACTTGGGATTTATCAGCTATGTCATAACAGTTCTCAAGCAGTTTTTTAGCGGCGGTCAGTCGGAAATGCCGATTGGTCTTATCGGTAAATCCGCTTTTGAAAAAGCTGTTGATTATTCTGATACCGCAATTATCGTTATCGGCAGAGTCGGAACGGAAATGAAAGACCTCAGCGTTGAATCTCTCAACCTCACAAAAGATGAAACAAAGATGATTGATAAGGTCTGCTCTGAATTCTCCGATGTTGTTGTTGTTTTCAATATTTCAAATATCATGGATATGTCCTGGCTCGAGGATTATGACAGCATAAAGGCGGCTATGATAATGTGGCTTCCCGGTGAAGTGGGAACCGACAGCGTTGGTAAGGTGCTCAGCGGTGAAGTCAATCCTTCAGGTAAGCTTGTTGATACTGTTTCTTACGATATTGAAGACCATCCCGCATCCGAAAATTTCGGAAACTATATGTATAAAAACATAATCGGTATTCCCAAGTATTTTGTTAATTACTGCGAAGGCATTTATGTAGGCTACAGATATTTTGAAACCTTTGCTCCCGAAAAGGTTCAGTATCCCTTCGGCTACGGTCTTTCATATACCGAATTTGACTGGGATGTGAAGGATTACAAGGTATCCGATGATGAAATAACCGTAAAAGTCAAGGTTAAAAATACGGGTGATGTTGCAGGCAAGGATGTTGTTCAGGTTTATTTTTCCGCACCGTATTATGAAGGCGGAATTGAAAAGAGTGCAATAGAGCTTGCCGGATACGGTAAAACGAAGCTGCTTGAACCGGGAAAGAGCGAAACTCTTGAAATATCGTTTGACATTGCCGATATGGCATCCTACGATTCTGAAAAAGAGGAAGCATGGGTGCTTGATAAGGGCGAATATAAAATCCGTGTTGCCCGTGATATAAGAACATTCGAAAAAACCTTCACCTGTAAAATTAAAGAGAGGGTTGTTTATAAAACAGATGATAATTCGGGCAACGGGATAAAGAATCTTTTTGAGCAGGCGGAAGGCGATCTGACTTATCTTTCAAGAACCGATAAGGAAGGAACATATCCTGCTCCTCCCACAAATTACAAAGCACCTGACGAGGTTAAAAACAGCGATAAAAGACCCGATCCCGTAACCGAAGGGGAAAAACCGAAAACCGGTGTGAAACATCCCGACGGAGTTATAATGCTTAAGGATGTTGCAAAGGATGAAACCCTCTGGGATGCATTCCTTGACCAGCTCACCGTTGATGAAATGATCGCTCTCATAACCGACTGCGGATATGAAACAACCGCTGTTGAAAGACTCGGCATTCCCGGAACATCCGATAATGACGGACCCTCATGCATCAAGGGTGAAGGCGGACTTCTATATTCCGAATCAGGTCTTGCTTTTCCTGTTTCAACCGTTCTTGCCTGCACATGGAATGATGCTCTTGCGGAAGAATTCGGCGAAATAATCGGTGAAGAAGGAAATCAGCTCGGCACTCATGTCTGGTATGCTCCCGGATGCAATATTCATCGCAGTCCTCAGGGCGGCAGAAACAATGAATATTATTCGGAGGATCCGCTTCTTTCGGGCAGAATGTCTGCAGCCGTAACAAGAGGCGTGCAGTCAAAGGGTATTGTTGTAACTGTCAAGCATTTTGCCGCAAATGAGCAGGAAACCAACAGACAGTCCAACGGTCTTTATACCTGGCTCAATGAGCAGTCACTCCGTGAAATCTATCTTGAACCGTTTGAGATTTCAGTTAAAGAAGGTAATGCCAAGGGAATTATGTCCGCATATAACAGAATCGGTTCGGAATGGTGCGGCGGAAGCAAAGCACTCATAACCGACCTTCTCAGAAATGAATGGGGATTTGACGGATTTGTTATAACCGATGCAAGTATTGACCTCACGGGAGAGGGTTATCTTGACCCTGCGCTTGCCGTTTATGCCCGTAACAGCGGTATTCTGACAATGCTTTATGTTATATCGGCACCGCAGACAATTCTTTCTTTAAAACTCGCTTATGAAAATGATCCCATCGGAATGGGCAACGCAATGCGTCTTTGCGTTTATGATATCTGCCGCATGAAGATGGAAACCAATGCTTTTTCGGCTGAATAAACTATGTTTTACCAAGACTGCAGGGATATCCTTGCAGTCTTTTTTTAAAATTATACAGATATTTAAAAACTTGTTTACAAATCGATATTCAGTTGATATAATATGAATATAATGAGCTGCACGGGGGGAATATCAATGAATTTTAAAAAGATATCTTCGCTGATTATTTCATGTTTTATGGTATTGAATTTTACAGCCTGCAAAAATGATGAGCCTGCTGAAGACTTAACCGAAACAACTGTTGAAGAAATAACGAGTGATTATATTTCGAATGTCGACAATATTGAAACAACAACTGTTTCGGCAGTTATATCCGAAAGCACCGAACCTTTTTCCGAAAAAATTGCGGATAATTCTGTAACGAGCGTTACTGCGGTAAAAGATTTTTCTTCAATGTCAAAAGCTGAAATTGTTGAAATGTATAAGAATTCTGCAGAGAAATCACATTCCTCCGTAACTTCACAGCACGCTGTTGAGATAACAAAAATAGCTGTCAACGGTGAAGAACTCGGCGGTGCTTTTGATTTTATCAAAAGCATTATTTCATCTTTTATCTCAAAGAACTCCGAGGATACCGTCGGAATAACCGGAGGATATAAAAATCTTACCGAGTCCGATGTTGCATCTGCAAAGATTTATAAATCAGGCAGCAACACTGCTGTTGAGATGGTTATGAATAATCAGACCGACGGAGCAAAAACAGATGCAAAAAGCGGAAGCGTCGGCCATGCAATTGATGTTGTCGGCGATATAAACGATGTTGCGAATGAGCTTTCGGAGCTTGGTCTACCGATTGAAATTTCGGGTGAAACAACAACCATTCATTATACAAACCCCACCGTTAAAGTTCTCGTTGACGGAAACGGAAAAATAATCAAAGGAACATGGCACTATACTGTTGAAATAAGGCTTAAGGATTATAAAGCTTTCGGCGTTGATGTTCAGAGTTCTTCAATCGTTATGGAGAATGTCATAACCGTTAACGGCGGATTTTGATAATTTATAAATGCACGATGCAATTTCGTGCATTTTTTTGTTGAATTTATCGCAGTAAAGTGTTATAATCCTTCTATAAATCAAAAAGGGGAATGTTAATGAAAAAAACATTAAGAATTATATGCTGTGTTCTTGCTCTTGCCGTTGTAATGACAACGCTCACATTCTCATCGTTTGCATCGGTAACGGGCAAAACCTATTATGTTGACTCGGCTAACGGTGACGATAATAACGAAGGAACCGATATCAACGCTCCCGTTAAAACCGTAAACGGTCTTGTCGGTGCCGACTTCAGTCCGGGAACGGAGATTTTATTTAAAAACGGCGGTGTATATGACTGCGCCGCAACGCTCACCTGCAGCGGAACAAAAGAAAATCCGATTGTCATTTCTTCCTACGGCGAGGGCGAAAAGGCGATTCTTAAAACTGATGAAAAAACCGATGTTTTACGCCTCTTTGACTGTTCATACATTACAGTTTCAGATCTTCATATCAAAGCTCCCAACGGCGGCGGTATATGGATTGACACTCTCAATCAGACAAGC
>JAZSAH010000152.1:0-12097 GCA_045601745.1 Acutalibacteraceae bacterium | reverse complement strand
CTCTCCTTGAAAAGTTTGCAATCCGCAGACCGAAGGGCATGGGCGTTATGACAAAGCAGGAAGCACTCAACGCTGCCAACACCCTCGGTTATCCCGTTCTTCTCCGTCCTTCATATGTTATCGGCGGTCAGAATATGACTATCGCTCATGAAGATGCAGATGTTGAACGCTATATGGATATCATTCTTTCGGGTGAAATTGAAAACCCCGTTCTTGTTGATAAATACATGATGGGTACCGAACTCGAAGTTGATGTTATTTCTGACGGCAAGGATGTTCTTATTCCAGGCATCATGGAACACGTTGAAAGAGCCGGCGTTCACAGCGGTGACTCAATTGCTGTTTATCCTCCCTATAATCTCAACGATAAAATGAGAAAGAACATCATCGAATGCTCCGAAAAGCTCGCTCTTTCTCTCGGAACAAAAGGTCTTGTCAATATCCAGTATCTCATCTATCACAATAAGCTTTATGTTATAGAAGTTAACCCCAGAGCATCAAGAACCATTCCTTATATCAGCAAGGTTACAGGCGTACCCATGGTTGATATAGCATCGAAAGTAATGGTCGGACAGTCACTCAAAGACCTTGGCTACGGAACAGGACTTTATAAGACTCCTCCCTACTTCACAGTTAAGGTTCCTGTATTCTCATTTGAAAAGCTCTCCGATGTTAACTCAATTCTCGGACCTGAAATGAAATCAACCGGTGAAGTTCTCGGCGTTGGTAAAACAATGGCTGAAGCATTATTCAAGGGTCTTACTGCTGCAGGCTTCCATATTCAGCTTCCCACAGCAGAAAAAGGCATCGGCATTCTTCTGAGTGTTGATAAACATGATGTTCTTGACGCCGTTTCACTTGCAAAGAAGCTTGATGACCTTAAAATTAAGATTTATGCAACCAAAGATACTGCAGATGCTATTTCACAGCTCGGTATTGATGTTGAATATGTCAGAAGCATGAACGAAGGAAACGACATTTTTGAACTTCTTGAAAGCGGCAAGGTAAACTATGTTGTTTACACGGGCGCACTTCAGGATTCAACAATGGGCGATTATATTGCTCTCCAGAGACGTGCAATTCAGCTTTCGATAACCTGCATCACTTCTCTTGATACAGCTAACGCTCTTGCAGATATCATTGCAAGCCGTTTCAACCAGGAAAACACAGAACTTGTTGATATCAACAATATGCGCTCCGAAAGACGCACTCTCAATTTTGCTAAAATGGATGCATCGGGCAACGACCATGTTATCATTGAAAACTTTGATAATTCAATCACCTGCCCCGAAAGTCTTTGCGTAAGCATTTGTGACAGACACCACGGCGTTGGCTGCGACGGTGTTGTTCTCATTGAAAAATCTGATGTTGCTCAGGTCAAAATGAGAGTATTCAACCTTGACGGTTCTGAAGGAAGACAAGGCGGTAACGCAATCCGTTCCGTTGCAAAATATGTATATGACAAGGGTTACATTGATGCTGATACAGATACAGTTTCAATAGAAACCGCAAGCGGTATCAGAACGGTCGACCTCTATGTTATGAACGGAAAAGTAAGCTCTGTATGCGCAAATATGGGCAAGGCAGACCTCGAAAATGCAGTAACCGGTTCGGCAGGTCAGAACAAGTTTGTAAACTGTCCTGTTGAAATAAGAGGCGAAACTCATAACATAACTTGTGTATCAATGGGTAACCCCCACTGCGTAGTATTCGTGCCCAGAGTTGACACTATTGACATTGAAAAAGTCGGACCTGCATTTGAAAAGGCAGATATCTTTGCTCACAGAGTAAATACCGAATTTGTCAGAGTAGTTAACGAAACAACGCTTAAGATGAGAGTCTGGGAACGCGGTAACGGCGAAACTCTTGCTTGCGGAACAGGCGCTTGCGCTGCTGCAGTTGCTGCAGTTGAAAACGGCTTCTGCAAAAAGAACACCGACATCACAGTAAAGCTTCCCGGCGGCGACCTCATTGTTAATTACAGCGACGACAGAGTTCTTCTTACAGGTTCAACAAAGCTCGTTTTTGAAGGTTCACTCGAATATTAATCATTATAAAAATTTTCTCCCCTTGGCATAAAGCCGAGGGGAGATTTTTAATTATGTAGAACTATTTATCGCTTCGTATCTTTCCGCAATTGCTTCAAACTGACTGTAATTTTCAAACTGTTTAACAATTCTTTTTGCATCAAGATAGGGTTTTGCCGCACGGTTATAAATGTTATATTTCTTTGTTTCATGCTTGATTTCTGATTTTATACGAGCTTTTCTTATTCTTAATTCTTCAATCTTTGATTTCAATTCTTTATACAGAATCTTATCGCCCGATTCATTTGCGGATTTCATTTCAAGAAGGATATCATGAATTTCATTCTCAATTTTATCCGATATATCAAACATATTATCTATAACCGATGAATCCGATTCAGAAATACCGTTCGGATAATATTTTTTAATAGTTTTTAAAGAAAGCTTTATATCGCTCTTTTTGGAACGGATATATGCTGAATTCTCAAATGAAGAAATTACATCGATATAATTACCAAGACCTGCCGAAACAATTTTCTTTGCAATTTCAATTTCTGTTTTACCATCATCGGTATTAAAACGATTGATTTCATTAATAACATATTCGGAAATTGCAATTTTTTCATTTTCATCCGTAAGAATGCGAAGTTCATCCCTCGCTGATTTTATCTTGTTTATATTTTTGGATTTCTTCGCTTCTTTAAGCTTTTCTTTTGAAATAACATTAAGATTTCTGCCGTAATAAGATTTTGCTTCATTGATTATTTCAATCGCTTCTTTTAACTCAGCTTCATCGAGAACACCGTTTCCGTAATCCTCAAACAATGCACGGATTTTCAAAACGCTTATCATAGCTCGCTGCTTTGTTTCTGTCAGATCATAGAAAAAGAACGGAATAACATTAAGTGCCGCACCTATTACCGATGCAATAATCAGAACAGAACAGATATGAATAAAATAATCATTATCATAAAGAACATCGTAAACATTTGACCCGTCAAATCCGAGCGAAACGGCAACATCGGAGTTTAAACCCGCATTTTCATATATTGCAGGCAAAACAGAATTTGTTGCAAGTGAAACAACGCTTCCGATAAGTCCGACTGCAGCAAACATTCCGTCAATTCTTTCGCCGCTTATGTAATGCTGATAGTCCCTGATATCGGCATTGATGCTCGGATTCATAAAATGTCCCAGAGAAGTGAGCATCTGATTAAAGAAAGTAAACACAAGAAGAATCCATATCAGATTATTGCCCTTCATTCTGATAACAGGCAGCATCAAAGCAATAAATATAATATTCATAATATTGCTGAATATCAGAACTTTCTTCTTTCCGTATTTTCTGATAAGATACGGCGCAAAAAGATTTGGCCAGAAAGAAGCATTGCCGGCAATAGCTGTTATAACGGCATACTGTCCTGCTGAACAAGCCGCCTGATAATTATAAAGCCAACCAATTATAGTGTTAAAAGAGTTTTCAAGGAAACCGAGCCAGCCTGCAAAAGATATTATCCAGAAATATTTATTTTTCATAACTGCTCTGAATGCATCGATAAAACTGATTCTGATAATATGACTTCCCGGCTGAACTATTCTTTCTTTCGTGTTTACATAAACGAGAAGCGAAATAATGAACGATATAATCAGCATCGGAGGGTAAAGCACTCTGTAAACTCTGAGGTCATAGAGAGTGTTATCTCCAGTTATAAGCTTTGCAACAAGAGGAAGAAAAATATTTGCAATTGAGGGTGAAATATTCTCAACAACCGCTTTAACGGCATAAACATCGGTTCTCTCAATTGTGTTCGGCGATAATACATTGATAAGGCTTTCATATGCATCCGTATAAAAATTATAGAAAAACTGAAATCCTATATTAAAAAGAAGAACCGTTATACATTTTGAAATCAGGCTCATATTCTCATACGGCATCCATATGAACAAACAACCGAGAATAACCGTCGGTATACCCATTGAGATAATATAAGGTCTGTACTTTCCCTTCATGCTTTTGCAGTTATCTATCATGCGTGCTCTGAGTGCAGTAAGCGGAAATCCGGATAATACGCTGATAATATAAATAACATAAATTGCCGAAGGGTCAATTCCTATGGTATTGCCAATAAGACTGTTTCCGATGCTGATTATCATATTGCCGACGCAATACATAATAAACTTAACACCGATACCGCCGACAGATAAAGAAACAATTTCTTTAAAAGGCATGAATCTGCCTTCGGGAGGAGTTTTCCAATTATTTTTCAATAAATCTAAAACAGAAAGTATTTTCTCTCTCACTTCTTAACCTCCTCATTCATATATTAAACACGAATGTGTTGACAGACTTTGCTGTGATTACTATTTTATTATCTTTTGTTACAACTTCGGTTAAATCATTGTTTTCATCAGTAACAGCTGTTCTGATGTCACCTTTTGCAGGCAATTCAATTTCTTTTGTTTCATTCGATAAATTTATTATTATCAATGTAATAACGCCATTATTATCGAATGCAAGAGAAAGCAAATCTTCATCGTTTGTTTCCGATTTTATTCTCGTTGAGCCCGGAACAATATATTTTGAAAAATTACCCGTTGCATAAAATCTTTTTGTCATTTCAAAGGTTTTATCTTCAAGATTTATATATATAAGTCCGTCACAATAATCAACTTCCGAAACGGCTATCCAGTGCTGCCATGAGGTAACATTAAGAAACGCAATATCCTCATACATTGTTTTTGCCATTACAAGAGCAGATTCGATACCCTTATCTCTTCCGCCCTGCATATGACACCATTCACTCATTTTCACATAAACATCGGAATAATGCCTGTCCATCCATTTTCTGAACCGTTTTACAAAAGAAAGCCTGTTATTCAGAAACGGAATATTAAACGGAAGAGGAACAGGCAAACAATAAGAATGAACATCAACAGCATCAATCAATGAACGCACATCGGGATTCTCAAGAAACCTTTTGGTATATGTTTTATTAAACCATCTGAGGTCACCCGACTCGGCACCGGAAAGTCTTACATCTTTGAGGGCGGGTCTTTTCGATATTTCATCCGCAAAAACTTCAAAGACCTTCTTTACGCTTTTCGGTTTATAATGACAACCTTCCTGACCGCCGTTCCATATCCATATCGGTTCATTAACAGGAGAAATATACTTCACGGGAATACCGTCACCGAGAAAATGCTCCGTAATATCTAAACAGTAATCTGCAAATTGTTTATAATTTTCCCGGGAAATATTTTCTCTGAAAAGCTTACCTTTATCCGCATGAGCCATACCGTTTTCTGTAAGCCTTTCGGGCGGAGAATTAACAAAAAAGATAACTTCATCAGCGCCGTCTCTGACCGCCTGCTTCATCATGTAAACTGCGTTTTTATCTCTGTTCCAATCATAACAGCGTTTGGAAATTTCAAAGCATTCCGTGCTTCTTGCAGGCATACTGTATTCACCTTTGCCCGAATGTTTTGAGCCGGCACCAATATTGAAACGATAAATTCCCATGCCTATTCCGTTTTCCTTGCTGTACAAGAGCTCAGAAATTCTGTCACGGACTTGTTTGCCGCTTTCAGGGTCGATATGGTCCCAACCTCCGACAATCTGAGCCCACCATGCACCGCTGGCGCCGATTCTTTCGAAAGTCTGATATCTTTCGTTGGGGTTAATTTCAATTTTCATAGTCTTAACCTCATGTTTTTATAATTATTAAAAATGGCGGCATTATCAGCCGCCGATTTGTTTTACTGAATTGCATCGTTCTTTTTTATTCCGAACAGCACGCGTAAAATTCCGCTGAATAATTTCGGACTTCTGACAACAACAATTTTCATCTGAGGCTTCCCCTTTCATCAAAATCTGCAAAGGCTCAAGCCTGCAAGAATCAGAACCGAAGCAATAACCAAAACAGCAACGGTATAAGGAAAAAGTGCTGAAACAATCATTCCTATTGCAAATGATATGCAAACTATTCCTCTTGATTCATATCTCAAAAAATCACCGCCCGATTAAAGCCTGAGACCTTACTCATTACATTATAATCAAAGCGATGTTTTTTGGTTACTTATTTACTTCTTTCTTAATTCCCATTCTTTAACGGATTTTGCTTCTTCCATCATTGCACAATAACTTTCATGCCTCGAAACGGGAATATCTCCATCTTCAACAGCCTGAATAATTCTGCAGCCTTTATCTTTGACATGAAGACATGAGGTGAACTTACACTCTCCGATATACTTTTCAAATTCAGTGAATGCATAGGGAAGATCATCTTTGAGAATAATTTCATTTTCTTCTATATCAAACGAAGAAAAACCGGGAGTATCGGCAACATATCCGCCTTCAACTTTAATCATTTCGCTGTGTCTTGTTGTGTGTCTTCCCCTGCCGAGCTTATCGCTGATTTCTCCGGTTTTGAGGGAAAGAGAATCATCAATTGCATTGAGAAGAGAAGATTTGCCAACACCCGAATTACCGCAAAATGCACTTATGCATCCGTTAAGTTCATTTTTAACCAGTTCAACACCGTCGCCGTTGACACAAGAAACGGCAAATGATTTTATACCGGCTTTCCGATAAATTTCAACATATGCTGATGCATCGTCAAGATCGGTCTTGGTGAAAACAACAATAGGTTCAATGTTATTGATAACGGCGAGTGCAGTCAGTCTGTCAATGATTAATAAAACAGGTTTGGGTTCACAAACGGAGGAAACAATGAAAAGTTTATCAACATTGGCAACCGGAGGACGGTTAAGAGAATTCTTTCTGTCGTAAATTTTTTCAATTGTATTTTCCGCTTTGTCATTTATGCTTATCTGAACATTATCACCTGCAAGAGGCTTTATTCCTGATTTTCGGAAAACACCTCTTGCCTTGCATTCAAATATTCCTTCGGAGGTTTCTACATAATAGAAACCTCCTATTCCTTTAATTATAATTCCGTCTGTAAGCATCATAATCCGAATTCTTTTCCGACAACAAGAACAATTTCAGTATCAAGAGGATAGGTCTGAGTTACAACGAGAATGCTCTGAGAAGAAGGTGTAGGTGTCTGCGAAATAACTTTATTAACCTCCGAAGGAGAAGTAACAAGTTTTTCTTCCTTAACCACATTAGTAAATCCTGCTGCAGTAAGCTGAGCGAGGGCGGTTTCATACGAAAGACCCGTAACAGAAGGAATGGGCTTTCTTGTAGCGGGCATAACTGACGGAGTATATGTTCCGTTGCTTATAACTGCAGGATTTTTTGTGAAATCAACTGTGCAGGTATAATATTCCTTGTCATCAATATAAACCTTAACGGAAACATCCGAACCTGATCCCTGGATATCGGTTGAATATTCCTTTCCGTCCATAAGAAGAGTCTTCGTTGTGTATGATTCGTTATTAACAAACACTTCAAAGTTGCCTCTCGTGCTGCCTGATGAAGGAAGATTAAGAGTCAGGGTTGCTGTTCCGACTTCGGGAACGCCGTTGCTTGCAATGAGAGTAACCTTGCTGCCCTGAATAACCTTTTCTCCTCCTTCAGGCTGAGTTCTGATAACTGTTCCGGCACTTTCGGAACTGTTTTCATAAATGACTTCCTCATCAACAGCAAGACCGACAGACTCGATAATATCTTTTGCCATTTCAATATCCCAACCGACAGCATTTTCGGGAACAAGGATAAGGTCTTCATCACTTGCATAATAAATAATAATCGTTGTATCGTTGCTGACTTCGGAATTTGCGGCAGGCTCGGTTTTTACAACCGTACCGATATCCTGAATGAGGTTCAGAATGGGAAGCGATTGAACCTTGAAGCCCTTGGATTCGAGCGTTTCTTTTGCAAGGTCATGCTGATAACCCGTTACATCGGGAACAATAATTTCCTGAGCGTTATCAGCAACAGAAAGTGAAATAACATTTTCACCGGGAAGAACTTTCGTATTACTGGGAGGATTCTGGAAGAATACGCTGCCGTCTTCATAGGAACTGTTGGCAACATAATCAACTATGAAATCAAAGTCATTCTCATAATCGGAGCCTGAAATTTCGGTTTCATAATTCATTCCGAAGAAATTGGGAACAACAAGCTTCTCTGCCTGGAAAACATCCGTGAAGAAATAAAGGAACACAAAGGCAAAAAGTCCGAGAACAAGCAAACCGATAACAACACCGATTGCAATAAGTCCGCCCCTTCCCGAGCGTTCATCGTCATCATCTTCATCGTCATCAACAAAAACAGGCTGATTGTTAACAGGCTGCTGAATTACCGGTGCGACGGGAGATGCAGCTTTTTTGGTCATAAATTTCGTGGGGACATTATCAACAAAATAATCACGCTGGAATCTTATAGTGGGATTACGCTTGAATTCTTCAATATCAAGAAGCATTTCCGCAGCGGTAAGATATCTGTCTTTTGCATTTTTCTGCATTGCGTGCATAACAATCTGCTCAAGTCCGACAGGAATGCTGCTGTTAAGTTCTCTTGGACGCTTGGGATCGCTCTAAAGCTGCATAAGAACAACAGAAACAGAGTTATCGCTCTGGAAAGGAAGCTGACCGGTCAGCATTTCATAAAGAACAACACCGACAGAATATATATCTGCTCTGTCATCGGTTGTGTCACCCCTCGCCTGCTCAGGGCTGATATAATGAACAGAACCGATTGCACTGTCTGTCATTGTTTTTGTATCGCTGTAGCTGAAACGTGCAATACCGAAATCCGTAACTTTGATATTACCGTTTGAAAGAAGCATAATGTTCTGAGGTTTAATATCTCTGTGAACAATACCCTTATCATGAGCGTGCTGAAGAGCACGGAGTATCTGCATTGTGAAATGAACTGTTTCTTTTATACCGAGTTTACCTTGCTGTTCAATATATTCTTTAAGCGTTATACCTTCAACGTGTTCCATAACAATATACTGAAGTCTGTCACCGTAGCTGACGTTGAAAACCTTAACGATATTGGGATGAGAAAGAACAGCAATCGCTTTTGACTCATTTTTGAATCTGCGGCGGAATTCTTCATTAGCAAGATATTCTTCCTTCAAGATTTTAACCGCAACAGTTCTGTCATCTATGTTATCATAGGCTTTATATACAACAGCCATACCGCCAACGCCGATTACTTCCTGTATTTCATATCGACCGTCAAGTCTTTTTCCTGTGTAATTATCCATATAAACTATCCTTTCAGAAAAACAAATCAAACTGAAACTTAATATGCAACGGCAACAACCGTAATGTTATCTCCGCCGCCGTTTTGGTTTGCGAGATTCACAAGTCTGTCTGCATAATCATAATAGCAACCGTCATCGGTCAGATTATATATATCTTCGGTTCCGACAAAATTGGTTAATCCGTCAGAACAAAGAATAAGCAAATCATTTTCATTGAACGGTTCCTGACAAAAATCAACTTTCAAATCAACATCAACACCCAGTGCTCGGGTAATGATATGCTTATCGGGATGATCAGAAGCTTCTTCCGGAGAAATCTCACCGCTTTCAATCATATGCTGTATAATCGAATGGTCTTTGGTAAGTTGAACAAGACTTCCGTCAGATTTCTTATAAGCTCTGCTGTCACCCGCATGAGCAATGTAAGCAAAAGCATCGGAAATTATGGCAGCAACAGCTGTTGTGCCCATTCCAAAATAATTATCATCTGTTCGGGATAAATTAAAAACAAATCTGTTTGCACTTTCAAGCGCTGAAACAAGCAGACTTCTGATTGATAAATCAGTCATGCCGGGATAATATCTTTCGGTTATGTATTCTTTAATTGCCATAACAGCCTGATTGCTCGCAAGTGCACCTTCTGCCGCACCGCCCATTCCGTCACAAACAATGGCAACAACGGCGTCATCAAGTTCAAATGCTGAGTACGAATCCTGATTATTATCACGGATAAGACCCGTATCTGTTCTTGCAACTATTTTCATACAATATCCTCCTTCTGCTTGTTTTTATTCTCCTTGAGTCTTAACTGACCGCAGGAAGCATCGATATCAGAACCGAGTTTTCTTCTTACGGTTGCATTGATACCGTATTTTGAGAGTATATCAACAAAGCGCTCGATTCTTTCGGGAGCGCTCGGTTTATAAGGGCTTTCGGCCACTTCATTAACCGGTATAAGATTGACATGACAGAGCATTCCTTTGAGCTTTGAACCGAGGAGTTTTGCGCATTCATCGGTATCATTAAAACCCGAAAGCATGGAATATTCAAAAGAAATCCTCCGAGAAGTTTCACGGGTATATCTTTTACACATCTCAAGAAGTTCGTCAACCGGATATCTCTTATTAATCGGCATGATTTTGTTCCTGATTTCATTGCTCGGAGCATGGAGCGAAACAGATAATGTAAGCTGAAGCTTTTCACTGAGCAACTCTTCTATTTTAGGAACTATGCCGCAGGTTGAAAGCGAAATATTTCTCATCGAAAGATTATTTCCGTTTTCATCTGTCACAAGCTCAAGAAATCTCATTACATTTTCATAATTATCAAGAGGTTCGCCCATTCCCATAAGAACGATATGTGAAATTCTCTCTCCGATATCTCTCTGAGCAGTATAAAGCTGCGAAAGAATTTCGCCTGCATTAAGACTTCTTTTAAATCCGCCGATTGTTGATGCACAGAATGCACATCCCATTTTACAGCCAACCTGCGATGAAACACAGATTGTATAGCCGTATTTATATTTCATGACAACGCTTTCAATATAGTCACCGTCATGAAGTCTGAATAAATACTTGACAGTATTATCAAGTTTTGAAACCTGCTTTTTTTCGATTTTACAGTTTATGAGAGGAAATTTTTCTTTTAATTCTTCACGAAGGTTTTTCGGTAGATTTGTCATTTCATCATAGTCAGCTGCAAGATGTTTGTGAAGCCACTCATAAACCTGCTTTGCACGGAATTTAGGATAACCGAGATTTGAAAATTCATCCGAAAGCTCCGCAAAAGTCATTGAAAGTATATCTCTATTCATCCGGCACCTCCGTTTTTTTCAAATACAGCAACAAAGAAACCGTCGGTTGAATGAATATGTGGCATTAATGTCAGATACTTTTCTTCATTTCCGTATCTCGGAAAATCAGGAAGAATATCAACAGCGGAAAAATCAGGATGTTCTTTAAGAAATCTGTCACATACTTCCGAGTTTTCCTTTGGATTCAGTGTGCAGGTTGAATAAATAAGCCTGCCGCCGTCTTTAAGATATCTTACAGCATTACATAATATACGATACTGCAAATCGGGCAAATTGTCAATATCCGAGGGGCTTTTGAACCTTATTTCGGGTTTCCTGCGAATAATTCCGAGACCTGAACAAGGAACATCGCAAAGAACTCTGTCGGCAGAACCGTAGTTTTCATTAAAAATGGATGCATCGGAAAGATAAGAAAAAACATTGGATAATCCAAGGCGTGATGCACCGTGTTTTATCAGCTCAACTCTTGACTGATAAATATCAAAAGCTCTTAAAACACCTGTGTTTTCCATCATCTGTGCAATTGTGAACGCCTTTCCTCCGGGTGCAGAGCAAAGGTCAAAAACTGTTTCGCCGGGTTTTGCATCAACGGCAAGACAGCATATCTGCGAAGCAGAATCCTGAACATGGAAAAGTCCGTTTTTATATGCTTCAAGTTCATCAACTGCAACGGAGGTGTCAATCAAAAGAGCGTTTTGTAAAATTTCTGATTTTTGAGCAACAACGCCTTCTTCCGCAAGTGTCCAAATCAAATCATCAACAGAGGTTTTAACCGTGTTGCATCGGATTACAAGCGGAGGCGCTTCAAGTGCTTTTTCAGCAAGCATAACGGCATTATCATAGCCGTAAGAATTTATCCAGAGAGAAATAAGCCACTCGGGGCATGAATATTTAACGGAGAGATACTCGGTTTCGTTATCAGCACTTTCGGGAAGTTTCAATCCGTTATCGGAAATCCTGCGAAGAACAGCATTCACCATTGAAGCAGCAAAATGAGATTTATTCACTTTTGCAAGGTTGACGCTTTCATTGACTGCAGCTCTTGACGGAACCTTATCCATAAATAAAAGCTGATA
>JAZSAH010000151.1:0-8413 GCA_045601745.1 Acutalibacteraceae bacterium | reverse complement strand
CCTGAACCGTGAACTCTGTCAAGAAGGTCAACCTGAGCGTTGAGGGGACGGATTTCGTCGATACCTCTGCCGTCAACACGCTTGCCGTCATCAAGAAGCCAGCGGCGGACAACATACTTCTGAACCTTGTAGAGGCATTCTTCAATCTTTACTTCCATGTCGGGGTAAATTTCGTCGAACTTCTCGTGAACCTTTTCATAAACGGGCTTGAGTCTGTCGTCACGGATTCTCTTATCGTCTGTATCAAGAGCAAAACGGATATCTTCAATTGCGAAATCCTTGATTGCTTCATACATTTCGGGGTCGGGATCGTTTGAGGGGAAGTCAACCTTTTCCTTGCCGCATTCAGCCTTTATCTGATTGATGAATTCAACAATTCTCTGGTTTTCCTTGTGTGCAAACATGATACCGTCATACATATCATCGTTTGAAACTTCGTTTGCACCTGCTTCAATCATTGCAACAAGGTCGCTTGTTGAAGCAACGGTAACATACATTTCGCTCTTTGCTCTTTCTTCAAGAGTGGGGTTGATAACATATTTGCCGTCAACAAGACCTACAACAACGCCTGAAATGGGGCCGTCCCAGGGAATTTCGGAAATTGAGATAGCAATTGAAACGCCGAGCATGGCAGCGATTTCGGGCTGGCAGTCGGGGTCAACGGACATAACCGTTGCAACAACGCCTACATCATTTCTCATATCCTTGGGGAAAAGAGGTCTGATGGGTCTGTCAATAACACGGGATGCAAGGGTTGCCTTTTCGCTTGCCTTGCCTTCACGGCGCTGGAATGAGCCGGGAATTCTGCCTACCGAATAGAGTTTTTCTTCATAGTCAACGGAAAGGGGGAAGAAGTCAACACCCTCTCTGGGCTTGGGAGCCATGGTTGCTGTGCAAAGAACGTTGGTTTCGCCGTAGCGGACAAGGCATGAGCCGCCTGCAAGCTGAGCCATTTTGCCTACTTCAACAACAAAAGGTCTGCCTGCGATTTCTGTTTCGTACTTTTTAAAAGCTTCAAAAAACATTTTCTTTTACCTCTCTGTTAATTTATTTCCACAGGCGGCGGGGTCGGGTTTAGCAATAAATCCAGAGCTTGAAAATCAAACGCTCGATTTACCGCTAAAACCTTATGTGTGCCGCCTGAAAGATGCACTGTAGCGAATTAGCGTTTTAATAGGTTAATCAGCTATAAAACGCAACAAAGCAGGCAAGAATGATATGTTCCTGCCCGCTTTATAGACAAATTATTTACGGATACCGAGTCTTGCAATGATTGAACGGTAGCGTTCAATGTCAACCTTCTGAAGGTATGCAAGAAGGTTTCTTCTGTGACCAACCATCATAAGGAGACCTCTTCTTGAGTGATGGTCCTTCTTATGAACCTTAAGATGCTCTGTAAGGTCGTTGATTCTCTTTGTAAGAACTGCGATCTGAACTTCGGGTGAACCTGTGTCACCTTCGTGGAGAGCGTATTCCTGCATGATTGCGGTCTTTTCTGCCTGTGTCATTTTCTTTCACCTCATTAATATATTTGCCTTCGCCCCCAGAATACGGCAGGTGATTACCTCATTGAGGTTTACTCCGTAACCCGAGTGACGGGCATAGCAAAAGGGATTATATCACAATATCCGTGAATTGTAAACCCCTTTTTTGAATTATTTTTAAAGTATTACCGAAACAAGCATTGCTGCAAGTCCGAACACCGCCCAGAAGAATCCCACATAAGGAGCGATAAGGGGGAGCAGAGTGATAAAGGTAAGTGCGGTTATTGTGCCGCCGACAACCTTGATTGCCATGGTGCTTTCTGCGGCGGAAATCTCCTGCCAGTTGAAGCTGATATCTTTTCCGTCAACATAAATCTTATCGATGCCGAGATTTTCTTTTGAATCGCTCTTTCCGAATCCGCATTCAACAAGACCGTTGGCAACGATTTCAGTCATTTTCTCATCCTTGAAAGTTATTCTGCCCGTAAGACGGAGCTCGTCGGCAGGCTCTTCCTGTCTTAAATGACCGTTTTTGAAGCCTGTGCACCACCAATATTTATCATATTTTCTTGTGAATTCACGAAGCCATGTGCCGTCGCGCTGTTCATGCCAGAGGGTGATTTCCATATCAAGCCAGTCTTCCTCTGCGGGGCATGAATACATTGTCCATTCATGAACACCGTCGTCGGAATGGGGTCTGTTATAGATACCGATTTCTCCGCCGTAGAAAATGAGTCCGTACTGACCCTTCCACATCTGTAGCATCCAGTCTTTGTCCTCATAAGTAAAGAAAACGCGGACATAGTCATATTCAAGAAGAATATAGGGGGAAACTATGTCGTATATTTTTCCGAATCCGAAATTATACTGCCATGCTTCCTTATCGTTGGTGTAATAATAGTCGTCTTCATAGCTGTACTGATAGCTGAGCACCTGATGGTCAACGAGGAAGCTGCGGAGAAGATTTTTTGCCGCCGTAACGGTGATATCATATTCGCCTCTTACAGTTTCGCCGTTAACGGTTGCCGAAGCGGTGATTGTTGCCTCACCCTTGCCTGCGCCGTAAACAAGACCCGTATTATCAACCTTTGCGATTGATTCATCGGACGATGCCCATGTTATTTCGGGCTGCTTGTCAACGCCTGCAACCTTTGCTGTAATCTGGATTTTTTTAAATCTCTCAACAGTCAGGCTTTCTGCCGTGAGAATAAGAACGGGGGTTTCAGCTTCGTCTTCTTTTGCGGCAAAAGCCATTATTGATGCGAAATTTGAGAATGCAAAAACGAGGACAAAAAATACTGCCGTAAGTCTGATTGCATACTTTTTCATATTTACCCTCCAGAAAAATTATCTACAGTATTATATCAAATAGTATAATTTAATTCAATGCAATTTATTCCAAACCCGTAAATGTTTCCCTTCGGTTTGTTTGGTAATTATGAATATAAAATGAAGCGTTTGTCAATTTTTTCGTGGCTCCGCAATATAAAAACCACGGTTGTCAGCAAGGAATGTTTATGTTATAATATCAGAAGATTATAAAACGGAGGTTTCCCGTGGACATAAAAAAGAATGACAGAATAAATCTCAGAATAGACTCCTGCTCCGTCAACGGAAGCGGTGTGGGAAGACATAACGGCATGGCGGTTTTTGTTCCCGCAACGGCACCGGGCGATGAAATAACCGCGCATATTCTCAAGGTCAAAAAGAGCTATGCATTTGCAAAGGTTGAGAGTGTTATCACCCCCTCCGCCGACAGAATCAATCCCGTCTGCCCCGTTTATCTCAGATGCGGAGGCTGCGTTTTTTCTCATATGAATTATGATGCCGAAAAGAACATCAAAGCAAATCATGTTGCCGAATGCTTTAAAAGAATAGGCGGTGTTTCTCCCCGGTTCGAGCCGATTATCGGAGCAGACTCCGACGCACGCTACCGCAATAAAGCGCAGTATCCCGTTGCAACCGATAACGGCGAAATAAAAACGGGTTTCTATTCGCCCCACAGCCACAGAGTTGTGCATTGCCCCGACTGTCTTTTACAGCCCGAAGAATTTGAAGGCATCCTCGGAGTTTTTTCGGAATACATAAAAAAATATAATGTATCTGTTTATGACGAAACCGAAAACAGAGGTCTTGTCCGTCATATCTACATAAGAAAAGGCACTGCAAGCGGTGAGATTATGGTATGCGCCGTTATAAACGGCAAAAAGCTGCCTGCCGAAGATGAGCTTGTAAAAATGCTGACGGAAAAAGAAAAAGCAATAAAGAGCATCATCATAAATTCCAACACAAAGGATACTAATGTTATCCTCGGCGATAAATGCCGCACTCTTTGGGGCGAAGACTGCATAACCGATATCCTCTGCGGACTTAAATTCAGAATTTCTCCCCTTTCTTTTTATCAGGTAAACAGAAATCAGGCGGAAAAGCTTTATAACAAAGCGGCAGAATATGCTGCTCTTACGGGGAATGAAACCGTGCTCGACCTCTACTGCGGCGCAGGCACGATAGGTCTTTCCATGGCGAATAATGCAAAGGAAATCATCGGCGTTGAAATCGTTCCCGAAGCGATTGAGGATGCAAAAATCAATGCGGAAATCAACGGCATAAACAACGCAAGATTCATCTGCTCCGATGCGGCAAAGGCGGCTGAAATGCTGAAAAATGAGGGAGTCAGACCCGATGTCATTATTCTTGACCCTCCGAGAAAGGGCTGCAGCCCCGAAATGATTAATACCGCCGTCGAAATGGCTCCCGACAGAATTGTTTATGTTTCCTGCGACCCCGCAACCCTTGCCCGTGACTGCGGAATTTTCGCAGAACTGGGATATGTTACCGAAAAAGCAACTCCCGTCGATATGTTCCCGAGAACGGGGCATTGTGAAACCGTTGCGATTTTGAATCGCACGGTTTCAGCGATATAAATTCCATGCGGAATTTGCGATATACATAAATGTGCGATATATTGCAGTGCAATGCGATATGTGCCTGATGGCACGAGAATTTATATCATATCGCAACGAAGTTATATCGCATTTGACACAAATATATCGCACGAGCGAAGCGAGTATCTCGCAAAAGGAGAATAACCATGGAAGAAAAAACAATTAAAGAACTTGCCGTTGAGCTTACTGTTGAAATAACTGAAGTTTGTGATGGCATAAATGGGAGAAGTGTGTTTACAAGCCAACTCCTTCGCTCTTGTTCATCTATCGGTGCAAACTCCCACGAAGCAAGATACGCTCAAAGCCGTGCAGACTTTATCAACAAAATGGAAATTGCTTTAAAAGAATGCTATGAAACCGAATATTGGCTTGAAATTCTCTTGAAAACAGGTTCAATCAACTCCGCAACATATAAAAGATTAACAGATAAATGCGGAACAATAAGACGAAAGCTTATTGCTTCCGTTACCACCGCAAAAAAGAACGGCAAATAAATAATCAGCGATATAAATTCCATGCGGAATTTGCGATATACATAAATGTGCGATATATTGCAGTGCAATACGATATGTGCCTGACGGCACGAGAATAAAATCAAAGGAGCAACAAAATGAGCAACGGAATGACACGCAGAGAACGTGAAATAACTGATATCAACAAAATCATTGAGATTCTTGACAAAGCAAAAATTGCCCACATCGGCATGGTTGACGGCGACGAGCCGTATGTTGTGCCGATGAATTACGGATATACTTTTGAAAATGACAAGCTGATAATCTATCTCCACGGTGCAAGAAGGGGCAGAAAGCTCGATGTTATCAGAGCAAACCCCAAGGTTTTCTTTGAGGCTGAATGCGACCTTGTGCCGTTTGAGGGCGACATTGCCTGCCGTTACGGCATTGCATATTCATCGATTATGGGCAAGGGCATTGCAGAAATCATCAACGAAGATGTTGAGGAAAAGAAAAAAGCGCTTTCACTTCTCATGAAAACGCAAACGGGAAAAGATTTTGAATTTGAAGATAAAATGGTTGCTTTTGTGAGCATCATAAAAATAACCGTTTCGGAATTCACCGCAAAATACAGACCCATGCCGAAACAATAAACGGATTGCATCCGTTTGTGATATACACCTTCGGTGTGTGATATATTGCTTTGCAACTTGATATTTCCTTCGGAAGTGATATATTCTTTACGGAATGTTAAGGACAGTCTCCGCCTATGACCGATTTATTCGGGCGATTTGCCTCCCACTCGGGGGAGGCGGCATTTTCGCAAGAAAATGACAGAGGGTGGTATATCCGCCGTTTTTTATCCCCATAAAGCAAGAAAAAGATGCGGTTAAGCATCTTTTTCTGCATGGGGTTGAATTGAGGAGGGGTATTGCGTACTCATTACGAGCAGCACCTTGCAGGTTGCGGCTCCTGCTCGGTACATCTGTATAATAACCCTCAAATGTTAATTCCGTGTGAATTCAATTTTAACAGTTGTAGGATATTTTATTAATAACGGCTTGAAATTGCATTTATATATTCATTTTTAAGCTCTTCTTTGACCACGCCTTTGAGCAGGTTGAGGGAGAGTATTTTATTTGCCTTCATGCTGTCACGGCTCATGAAATCACCGCCGATGATATTGACCCTTTCAAGCATAACGGGGTCTGCGGCAACATCGCTGATAATCCGGTGAAACATCGCCCTGATTATGTCGTCGAGGTCGTCGGGCCATTTTGACCAGCCGTTTTCCGTGCCGGGATTCGGGGTGAGCTGGGTCTGGTAACGCATAAAACCGTCATATTCTTTTTCGGTTAAATACTTGCGGATTTCCTTTATGAATTTTTCGGGTTTATAGCCGTAAACCGTGGCACTCCACGGGTCGTCATAGGGACAGTCAACGCTGAAATCATATTCTTTTTTTCCGTTGATAATTATATATTTCTTGCCCGACTTACGGATATCGCCGAGGGTCAGTTCACTGATATTTCCGAAGTCGGTGAGAGCATATTTTTCGGGGGAGAGATATTCGCGGATAAGCCTGCTCGTTTCGGCGGGATTGCCGTTGTAGCTGAGGCTTATCGGACCGATTTTCTGATTCATATAGGTTATCATCGGAATTATGAGAAACTCGCCGTTGATTTCGCTGAGGATGTTTCCGAGGCTTTCAAAAGCATATTCCGCAGGCATACCCGTCATGATTCCGTGACCGATGAAAAGCTTTCCGTTTTTATCCGCCTTGAGTCTTATGTCAAACGCACGGACACCGTGGGCAAACTGACTGTAAAGCGAGCCGTTCTGACATTTTGCGAATTTGAACATACCCATAGTTCCCGAATTATGCGAACCGGGGATTGCGATTTTCGTTATTTTTGCATCGTCGGAAATATATGACATCCAGTTTCTGAGAAACATGATAAGCACCCCTGTCTGATTTATACTGCATTTTAATATATCATATTTAGCATTAAAATGTCAACAAACGGACAACGGTGGACAAAATATACAAAAAATATGCAAAAAAGGGACTATTTCGGTAGAAAATTTTTTATAAAAAAGTAGCAATTTCTATAAATGTATGTTATAATCTTATAGAATGCGGAAATGCGGAATTTTGTTTCGGTTCCGTATGAAAAATAATGTTTAAAATTTCATTCAGGAGGAATGACTTAATGCTTAAGAAAATCAGCAACCTGCCTTTCACAGGCACTCCCGAGCAGGAGGCTCAGCTTAAGGCAATCATCGCAGAATGCACAGGCGATAAGAGCATGCTCATGCACGTTATGCAGGAAGCTCAGAACATCTACGGCTACCTGCCTATCGAAGTTCAGACCATGATAGCAGAAGGTATGAACGTTCCCCTCGAGAAGGTTTACGGCGTTGCAACATTCTACGCTCTCTTCTCACTTACTCCCAAGGGAAAATACAACGTTTCCGTTTGCCTCGGTACCGCCTGCTATGTTAAGGGCTCACAGGAAATCCTCGATAAGATCTGCGAAGTTCTCGGAATCGGTGCAGGCGAATGCACAGAGGACCTCAAGTTCTCCGTTGAAGCTTGCCGCTGCATCGGCGCCTGCGGTCTTGCTCCCGTTTTCACAATCAATGATGACGTTTACGGCAGAGTAACTCCCGACGAAATTCCCGACATCCTCGCAAAATATAACTAATCTCACAGAAAATGAGGGATTTGGCATGACAATCAACACTGTTAAAGATTTGCTTGAAGCTGAAATTCTCAGCGGAAGCGAAAGCCTCGGAGAAGAAGTCCATTCCGCCTGCGGAAGCGACATGATGAGCGATGTGCTCGCCTATGTCAAAGACCAGGCTGTTATGCTCACGGGACTTGTCAATGCGCAGGTTATCCGCACGGCAGAAATGATGGACATGAAATGCATTGTTTTTGTGCGTTCAAAGCGTCCTTCGGCGGATATGCTCGAGCTTGCGCAGGAACACGGAATTGCAGTTATGACAACCGCAAAGCGTATGTATGACGCCTGCGGAATTCTCTATTCAAACGGACTCAAAGGAAATGGTGAATGAAATGGCTGAACCCCTGATATTCCACTTTGATGTCGACGGCGATAATTTCACATCGGCAGGTCAGGCCTCGGTGCAGGTGAAGAAAAATCTTCGTCAGCTCGGAATCGACCCCGAAACAATCCGCAGAGTTTCGATTGCCATGTATGAGGGTGAAATCAACATGGTTATCCACGCAAAGGGCGGAGAGGCGGATGTTATCGTCAGCGACGAAAGTATTGAGATAATTCTCAAAGATACGGGACCCGGCATTGCAAACATTGAGCAGGCTATGCAGGAGGGCTTTTCAACAGCTCCCGACAATATCCGTTCACTCGGTTTCGGTGCAGGCATGGGTCTCCCCAACATGAAAAGATATACCGACTATATGCAGATAGATTCCGTTGTCGGAGAAGGCACCACGATAACAATGAGGGTGAACTTCTGATAAGGAGTGTATTTCTATGAATACATA
>JAZSAH010000150.1:0-3192 GCA_045601745.1 Acutalibacteraceae bacterium | reverse complement strand
CGTAACCCGATGTAACCCCGACAGGAACAATATCTCCGCTTGAATCGGAGAATGTCAGCTTCATGTTTTTTACATAATCAGTTATGCTTTTATTGGTGAGAGTGATTGATATTTTTGCCGTGTTACCTGCTTTGAGTTCGCCTTCGGTTTTATAATCCGTAACCATAACTTTCGGCTGCGATGGTATTTCCTCCGCGAAAGCTGTGGTCAGCGGTACAAAACAAAACATCAAACACATTATTAAACAGAATATTTTTTTCATAGAAATTATAACTCCCTGATATTTTCAACAATGCTGTATTTCATCTGCTTTTTGATTTTGACATAAACATTGATGCAGCAGAAAACAAATAATATAAAACATATTATAATTGACTGCCAGATTTCAAATGTGAATTCAAAAGGATATCCTTTGATAAACACATAGTAATGTTTGAAAGTTGTGTATCCGATTATATATGCCGCTAAACCGATGCTGCATCCCCACGCAAACATACTGACAAGCTGATGAATGAACGCCATCGAAAGTTCCTTTGCCGACGCACCGACCGCACGCAGAGTTCCTATTTCGCGTCTGTCAGACCTTATCTTTGCGGTTACGGCATTGTTGATAATGCTTGCACCTATACATAAAAACAGAATGATAACAGCAAGAATTGCCGTTAACAAAAATTTCATTTCGGATTTGCGCGACTGCAAATCGGCATAATTCGATTGGAACTCTGCAGATTTACCCGATGTCATTGAGGTGAAGAAAAGCTGCATTTCTTCATCGATTTCCTGTGTGCATTCCTTGTTCAAATCAACGGATAATGAATCATATTTGACGTTGCATCCGAAGGAAGAAAGTCCTGAGTGGGTTGTTGCAAAGATTATTGTATCCGAATAGTAGTTTTGAGGAGTGACTATTGCACCGATTGTAAACTCTTTTCCGAACAAGTCATAAACATATTTTTCGCTGTAGGAATCATTCGGACCATCTGGCTTATCACCGTTTATAAGTATGCGGAAATCAACCTTATCACCAACCTCAAATCCAAGCTTTGCTTTTTCCAGTATTTCGGTTTCAAAGTTGGTGTGTTGCTCTATAAGCTCTCCGTTATCAAGCGGTTCAACACCGTCCCATGAAAGATGCCTTTCACCTTTTGTTGTTTGCCAATGCAGAGTGTAGGCAATTTCGGGATATGCAACAAGAATTATTTCTTCACCCGAATTGAGCTTATCAATATCAATTTTGCCGCTTATAAGCCTGCTTTCAAGCTTTGCAATATCAGCTTCATCATATGATTTTACAGCAGTCGGCAAAAGTTCATTCGGGCAGTTTGTTTTTTCTTTTGCAAAAAGATATCCTTCATCAGGCTCGGTTCGTGCACCGTATTTTTTAAAGCTTTCAGTATCCTTGACAATATCGTGTGCCACATCAGATTCTATGCTTGTTTCAAGGGTCTGATATGTGTGGACAAGCTCCGTGTATTTGTCAAATTCATCAACAAACAAATTTGCATTAACGGTTTTTGTGCCCTTTATGTTTCCTACATGTTCAGAATCATAAATTGTATTTCTGAAATCCTCATCCATTGTTTGCTCAGCAGGAAAATAGGCATAATTATTGGGAGCATAGCTATAATCATCAAAGGTATAATCAGGATAGCTGAGCATATTCCGGCTGACTGCTGAATATTCACCGAGAACGCAGAACCCGATGCATGGGAACACGGAAATAACAATCAAAAGAAAGATAATGCCAATCTGCCTTGAACGGTAAAAGGTGATACTTCTTTTAGCGATAAGATTCGGTGCGTTAAAAACCTTTTTTGACTTGATTTTTTTGTTTTTGACTTTTCTGCCAAGCTCTGAATTCCTTATTGCCTGCATGGGATTAATTCTTGTTGCGGATAAAAGCGGTATAAGTGCCGCAATCATAACGCTTACAATACTTGCAACGGTTGAAATAATCAGAACGCTCCATTCGGGCTTAAATATGAAGCCTTCGCCCATGATTTCCGCATACAGTTTAACTCCGAAATACGAAATCAGAATGCTGACAGGTGCAGAAATAATGCTGATTATAAATGCTTCTCTGCCGAAAACATTGATAATCTGTCTTTTGGTCATTCCTACTGCACGCAGAAGACCTATCTGCTTTTTTCTGTCCTGCAAATTAGTGTTGAATGCGTTTATTATTCCGAAGCAGGAAGCAATCATTAACACAGCCATAAGAAAAGCAACAAGATAAGTGTTGGTTGTTATGATGTCATAAAAACCGCTTGCATAGCTCATGTAGTCTTCGACCTGATGCATATAATTTGAAGATGTTTCGGCATTTCCGTTATAAAAATTCAAATCACTGAGCCAGCCTATAAAATCATCGTTATATCCGCTGTTATCATCGGAAATAATCGAGAGATATCTGAATTTGCAGGGCAAACCGCCCGCTTCCGTTTTTTCTTCACTGCTTACCATCGCCGCAGGAAACAGATAAAATTCAGACTCATCTCCGACATATCGCTGCACGTTTGCACGCTTATCTTCAAGAATTCCGCAAACGGTATATGTTTTATTAACCTCTCTGATTTCGCCTTTATCTCCGTTGGGTACAATAACCGTCATATCAAGCGAATCGCCGACATTGATACCGTCACGTTTCAGACGGACAAGAGCATCTTTCTCAATGGCAATTTCACCCTCTTTCTGAGGAAATCTGCCCGATTCGAGAATTGAATTGGAGAGATACATCGCTTTTTCATCATAATATGCAAGCGCCGTTCCGCTTTCCTTTTCTCCGTCAGGAGAATAACCGTAGCCGATTATCTCTGCCGTTGCATAATCTTCAAGATATCCGAGTTCAACAGCTTCATCAAGGTTGATATCGTTGCCCCCGTACATCACGGCATTTTCCCTGCCGACGGTTTTATATACAAGCTCCTGAACCGAATTTGAACAGCAGGCAAAGAAGAAAATTGTACCCGATGAAAACGTCATTGCAAGAATTATGCCGATAATCATTAATGTATATTGCTTTCTTCTTGCCTTTAAATTACCGAAAGCTAATTTATTTACGGCTAAATTTTTGCGTTTCATTTTGTCCTCCTTTCGTTAGACGGCTTCTCCTTGAGGAGAAGCTGTCACGAAGTGACTGATGAGGTGGAGGTTTGATTTTTTCACCTCATCCGACGGCTCCGCCGCCACCTT